>JBARXS010000104.1:0-36786 GCA_049647465.1 Erythrobacter sp. | reverse complement strand
CGACAGCCAGACCTTTGCGCATGATGTCCTGCAATTGCCGGAATGGAGTGAGCGAGACGCGGCTGAACATGCTGCCCAGCGCAAGATGTGTGTCATGGCCCAACTGGCGATGATCCCAGCTGGGGCCGAAGACGCCGAACACACGGCGGCATGTTGGGTTCTTGCAGGCCTGGCCTTCGGGAACAGGAATCTGGTAGGCGATGGCGTCGATTTCATAATCGGTCTGAGTACCCTGGCTGACGAAATCCATATGCCCATCCAGCAGCGATATTTCTCCCAGCATACCAGCGATCCCGAGATCGGATTTCATGTAGTTGAGCCAGTCGGTGACCGGGTGCAGGGTGAGCTGAGAGCTGATGAGTGAGCGCACATGCGTCACCCACCCTGCGCCAATGCCCATCAACAGGCTCATGGAGCCGACGCAATGCGCCAATGCCTGAACGCTGTCGGCACCGGTCACGCTGCGAATTTTCGCAACTGCCGCCGGCCAGTCATACCGGGCAATATCGTCAATCGTGAATTCGGGTGGATGCCGCGTATCGTTACCGGAATCGGCGCTGGCGCGGTAGTCAAACAGCCACACGTCATACCCTTGCGCGACTAGGCTCTCTGCGAGATTTTCGTCCACGGTGGGCGTCGCAAAGCTGGAGGCGCGGACCGAAAAACCGGGTGCCAGCACCAAAGGACCGCGCGGCCCGCCGCGATAGCGGGTCAGGCCGATATTCACTCCATCGCCGGTCGGCGCGATATAGCTTTCTGCCGGAGGCAGGCGCATCACGCGTGGCGAGAGCAAGGCGGCATCCTTGGCCGGAAAGTCATTCAACGTGGCCAGCATCCCGCCATAGGCGCGAAACACCGTCATCGCGAAAAAGCCCGCATATTTGGCCACGAAATACGTCTCGATGGCTTTGCGCGCTTTTGGGATCAGGTTGATCACATGGCCCACCAGCGTGTCTGTATCGTGGACGGTGACCGTGGTCAGCTGGCGCATGAATTCATCGATACCCAGCTTCAGAACGCCGCGCCCGATTATTTCGCCGCCCGCGTCCTCGCCCCCCTTTTCACCATGCCGCAAAGTCACGAACAAAGTCGTCAGATCGGTCCATGGGTCGGATTTCGCACCCTGTTCGCCGCGCTGCTCCAACGTCTTGAAGCCGTGGAAATGGATGGGGCCGTCCGGCCCCTCCAGCACCATGTCATACAGCATGGTCCAGCTTTCCGCCTTGTCCGGATCAGCCACCAGCAGGCGGAAAGTGCCTTCGCGCACCGGCATGGGATCAGGCGAAATCGCGCTGATCAAGACATCGCCGGTGATGCGAGAGCGGTGTTCCGGCTCGTCGATCATGCGGTGCAGATTGTCTGTCGTAACGGTCAGTTCGAAACTGCACGCGCTCTCTTCCGCTTTGCCCCACGCCGCGCCATTGACGTAATCATCGCTGATCCGCTCGACATGGCCGCACGGGCGATGGTGGGAGCCGGTCGCGCTGATATGGCCAGCCATAGTCTCTGTGAAGGCGAGCCCCGGGCTCATGGCCTCGGGATGCTCCTTTATCAGTTTGCGGATGGCGGCTTTGCCGTCTTCGATGGCGCCGCTTTCGAAATGTCTGGCAACCTGCGCAACCGATTCTGCAACCGGGCCAATGGCATGGCCGCCAACCCATTTCGCGACGGACAGTTTCAAAGTGTCGTGATGCGGAACCGCTTGAAGCTCTGCCGTCACCGCGTCCTCGACTGGCACTTGTGGAGGAAGGGGCGTTTCTTCGCCCAGCGTATAATCAATGCTCCAGCCCTGACGCAGCGCCAGTTTCTCAACCGCGCGTTCGGCCACGGCTGTGATCGTCAGCAACGGATTGACCCCGACTGCGGCGGGAAGAGCGGCGCCATCGCATACATACAGACCGGGATGCACATCGGTCCCGCTGGTGCCTGAAAAGACGCGGCAGGTATCGTCGACGACGCCCGAAGCGGCATCATCGCCCATGGCGCAGCCACCGATTGGATGCACGGTAATCAGCTTGCGCCCCATAGGCTCCGACCAAAGAGGGTCAGAGAAATACTGCGCCTCAATCGCCTCTGCCGCTTCGCGCATTTTGTCATCAACGCGGCGGAAGGATCGTTGTTCTCCCGCATGGGACCAGTGGATCGTGATGCGATCATCCTCAATCGCGAGACGTCCGCCGGAATCGTCAACACTCATCACCAGATAAGTCTGCGTGCGCGCCATCGGGCCTTTGTACGCCCATTCGGCGATGCTGCCGGGATCGGTCTGGACCGCTTCGCCCATCGCCTTCGCATCGAGCAGGCGCGGTTTCACCTGACCAAAGCCAAAGCGCGTAAACCCGTCAGCCAGTGCCTCTCCAAAGAAGAACGCGGGTGCCAGTGCCGCGGCAAGGATGCCGGGGGCGACGCCTTCCTCGATCACCAGCCCTTTGGCGGGATCGTCATTATCGCGCATGTCGATGATGCCGGTGATGCAGGGGCCGGGATAGGCTTCCGCTGAGACATCAGACGTACCCACGCCCATTGCGTAAATCGGTACTGCGGTTACGTCATCGCCGTGCTTCTCCGACTTGAAATAGCTGTCATAAGCAAAGCCGAGCGCGTCGCCATTGCCGGAAAACCCTGTCCCCAGCCGATCCGAAAGCGACAGGCCCTTTTCACGCGAGCGCAGCAGAATTTCGGTAGAACCAATCGCGCCGGCACCCAGGATCACGTGATCGGCAGTGATGGTCACAGTCGCTTCATCCGCGCCGTCTGCATTGTGTCGGACATGCACCCGCCAGACATCGCGGTCAGGATCACGCTCAACCCACAGCACTTTGGCCTGCGTAAAAATCTCCGCTCCGTGATTGGCCGCGTCGGGCAGATAATTCATCAACGTGGTGTTCTTAGCGCCGACATTGCAGCCCGAAACGCAGTCGCCGCAATTCGTGCAGGCCGGTTGCGGCACGCCGAACTTGTTGGTCTTGTCCTCAAAATTGACGTTGATCGGGGTCTTGTAGAAACGCTTGCCCATGGCCTTGGCAGACGCTTCGAGCGCTTCCAGCTTGCCCAAGGCAGGGTGCGCATCGGGATAGGCATTGGGCGATAGCATCTCGCGGGCGCGCTCATAATAGGCGTCAATCGCATGCGGATCATCGCGAAAAGCGGCCGGCCAATGCGCCTGATCCAGCAGGCGCTTGTCCATCTCCAGTGAGACGTTCGCGTTGATCAAAGATGTCCCGCCAAGCCCGCATCCCACCAACGCATATTGATCATCGTTCACATGCACTTCAAACAGCGCATCGGGCGATCCAATCCGGCCACCCTTTGCGTTGAACTGCATCGCGCCTTGCGCGTCGGAAAGCTTGTTCGGGTACTCGCCGGGAAGGATTTCCTTGCCCCGTTCCAGAACGCACACATCCTGCCCGGCGCGCGCCAGACGCGAGGCCGCAACGCCTGCGCCATAGCCCGATCCGATCACAAGGACCGTGTAATGTGATTGCACCTCATCAAGGGTGCGAGAGATGCGTTTTTGCTGGGTCATTCTGCTGCCTCCCGCAGTTCTTCACTGGATCGTTCAAGCAGCTGGCGAACACGCGCGTCAGCCTCCGCGACAATGCGATCATGCACGATGTCTGAAAAGTCGCCCCAGTGGGATGCAGCCCGCTCAACCGCTTCGGAAGTCTCATCGACCAACCGGCTCTTGAGGCCACTCCCCTCGACGCGGACCGGCGCAATAGTGCCATCGGTCGGATCGTTGAACAGCCGCAGCGAGGCAACTTCAAGATCATCGGAGACCAGCATCGCCGCACAGCCTTGGACGGGCATCAGGGTCGGCTCATCCAGCACCCAGCCGCCGGTGTTGAAAATGCCGATAGGGACATCGTAGCCATCGACCCGCAGCTGATCCTGAAACGGTTTATGCGTGTGTCCGAAAATGAACGAAAGCTCGCGCGGCATTTCCGGCAATTCGCGCCGCAATTCAGCGGCGAGCGGCGTGCCAAGATACCAGCCCAGATCCTCGATCTCCGCCTCGCCCAGCACATGGCCATAGCCGTCGCGTTGCCGCTCTGCCGCGCGACCTGCCGTCAGATCGACAGCAGCGCGGATCAGGTTGTCGAGCGTGACACCATATTTCAGAGGCATTTTCGGATTGATGCCCAGCTTGGAATGCAGTCCGCCGGTGATCCGGCGCGCAATACTCTCGGCAAAATCATGGCTGGCACCTGCGCTCAGCATCACTTCGTAGAGCGAGCCTGCCTCACTCCCGATATCGCCCGCGCTGCCAAGGTCGGACCACAGAAAGTCGATCCACGGACCGTTCTCCTGCTCCAGCTGCCGCATGGTGGCGGGACGCGCCTCACCTTGCTCAAGGAATCCGCGCATGTTCGATAGCGCGCGGTACATCCCATCGAGATAATGCCCGTGATGCATCACAACGGCGCGGCCCTTCACGCTGTCTGAAAGGCCCCAGTTCGGGTAGGCGATCTTCACCGAAGCATCGCGCAGATGCGGGCGATGGGTGAACAGGGATTCCATCATGCGGCAGCGATGCGTAGGCGTGCCGAAGATCGGCGTTACCGCATCCAGATCGCCGGGCATTTCGCCATTTTCCAGCGCCGAGAGAAAGCCATTGTCCTGCGCAATGCGCCACAGGTGATGATCGTGATTGCCCGCCACATAGATGATTTCGCGGTCGAACAGATCGGTGCCGTCGGCGGGATAGAACGCGTCGACCAGTTGCAGGAAGCTCTTTGACACATCCCCGAACGGCGAAAGACCCAGATCCAGCGCATCGCCCAGCAGGACCAGCTGCGGCCTTTTCTGATCCGCAGGCCCATTGGCAAGCGTCTCTCGCATTCCATTGGCAAAGGCCGCCAGCACCCGCGAGGGACCATCGGCGATCTCGCCGCTGGAGTGCACATGGGTCAGCAGGCTGTCCCGCGCGCCAAGGTGAAGGTCGGACAGGACAACGTGGGCGATGCTCATGAGCGGCTCTCCAGACAGGCGTAAAAGGCATCACGCACCATTTTCTCGCGCGGATCATCCCACTTGCCGGTGCCGAGTTTGTTGGTGATCCAGGCATAGGCGACCTCTTCTTCTGGATCGCAAAAAGCGAGCGAGCCTCCAACGGCAAAGCTGCCAAAGGCGCTGTATGTGCGGGCGAATTCCCACTCGCTGAACGGCTTTTCAAAGCCGTAGGAATAATACATGTCCGCGCTCAGAACCTGATCCTTGATCCCTTTGCGCGGGACCGGGTGACCCGCTGTCAGCTGCGCCATGACCTCAGGCGTGATACCCAGCTTCTCGCCGCCTAACGCGAACACATTGTAAAGCGCCGCCAGTCCGCGCGCCGAGGCCATGCCGCCCGCTGCGCCCTGACCCACACGCCAGAATTCCTCGTTATCAAGGGCGCCGGGACCTTCGAGGACCAGCGGGTTGTTGAGCGTGCGAAAGGCGAGCGTGCCCGGCAGGCACATCTCGAATGTGAGCGGCCACGGCATGGTCGTGTGATGGATGAACAGGTCAAGCATGCCGAACCCGTCAATGCGCGCAATGCGATCACGGTCGAAGGTATCGGGCAAGCCGACAAAGACATCCGCGCCAATCGGGCCTGCGACTTCCTCGGCAAAGAATTGGGGTAACCTGCGCTTTGCTGGGTCGCGGCGGTGGATCAGCTCGCTGGCGATCCAACCCAAAGTGTATGCGTGGTTGCCGGAATGGTCGCCGGGCACCCAATTGGGTTTTTGGCTGGCAATGGCAGCGCAAATCGTCGCCTCATCGCCAAGGCCCGCAACAGTCAGCTTTAGATCGATGGCGGCAAGGCCTGCCTGTTCTGACAGCGCCTCACCAACGGTAATCGCCCCTTTGCCATGCGCGGCAAATTCCGGCCAGATACCGGCGACAGGTTCATTGTAGGCGAACAGCCCGCGCGAAACGGCAACCGCTGCGGCCATGCCGGTCAGGCCTTTGGTCAGAGAATAGACCAGCGCGATATCATCGGGAGCCCACGCACTTTCGCGCGAGCGGTCTTTCCATCCGCCATGCAGATCGACCAGCGTTTCACCCTTATGCATGATGGTGCATGCCGCCCCCAGCGCGCTACCCGACACAATCGCCGCCTGGAACGCATGCGCGACAGGTTCGAACCCTTCCGCAACATAGCCGCCCTTGCGGCCCGCAGCATCGGCGCTTTGCGACCCCACCAAACTGGACGACTGACTGGATTGCGGCATCGTGATCCCCCTAAGATTCAGCCATGCGTGCGGTCCGGCAGAACTGCCTTTGGCTGAGGATGCAGGGGGTTATGGGATCATGGTGAATAAAGCGTTAGGGACACAGATATTTGCACTTTATTCGATCACTGCTGCAATCGTCATTGGCAAAATTCCAATTACTATTGATGCAGTGCATTCAAAACATCGCCCGATAAACAGAGGCAAATCAGTAAATCATCGCAAAACACTTGCGGTGGCGCACAATGCAGCTGACCGTGAGAAGCGACGATTGTAATATCTGGCGCTCATAGAAACCCGTGAGCCGTCATGTTATGGCTGCAGGACAATTGGCACGGCTATTGGGAGCGGTGATATGTCAAACACCAATACAGACAAGTTCCGCGGCCGAATTCGTTCGGTTCTCAAATGTACGCCCCAAGTCAACGCGGCCAAGGCCGAATTTGACGGGTCGATCCGGCTGGTCGAGGGGCGCGGTATTCCCAAGGTCAAGGACCTCCCGCAACGATCATCGTTCACCCATAGCGACAGCGTAAAGGACAATGCACCGGCACTTCAAAAACTGAAAAAAGACACGCATGCTCCCGCGGAACGCGAAATCGAAGCCAGCGTCTTTGCCCTTTTGAGAGACAGCAAGGACAAGCTGACCGGGGTCAGCAATGTCAAACAACGCGGCAGGGTCTGCACAATCAAGGGGTCCTTGAAAGAGATCAGCGCACTGGCAGACGATCCGCGCATCGCCTCCATCCAGATGGCCGACACAATCCGCCCGCCGGTTGCGCAGGATGACGGGCTGGTCGAAAGCACAGCCAATCGCAGCTTCGTCGGGGATGCCATTAAGGCGCTCAATCTGGAGCATGGCAATGGCGAAGGCGTCCTGATCGGCATTATTGATGATGGCGGGTTTGATTTCGCTCATCCCGATTTTCTCAAGGATACAGACGGCACAACGCGGTTTGTGCGCATCTGGGATCAGGCGCAGGATGACGGTTTTCGCGACCCTCCCCAAGGGTTTGATTATGGGGCAGAGATCACGGACACGCATCTGAACGCGGCAATTCAGGAGGCGGCAAATGGCGGCCTGCCTCCGCATGAGCTTGAGCCGCAAAGCCGCATGATTCCGGGGTCGCACGCAACCCATGTCGCCAGCATTGCGGCTGGCAATAGCGGGGTATGCAACAAGGCGATGATTGCCGGAGTGCAGATTTCGCTCACCCCCGAAGACCATGACCGGCGGCGCTCCTTCTACGATTCTGCCCGGCTGGCCCATGCGGTTGAATATCTGGTCAATCTCGCTGACGAACTGGGCGCGAAGGCGCTTTCGATCAACATATCGCTGGGCACCAATGGCGGCCCGCATGACGATTCTGCACCGATTGCGCGCTGGTTCGATGCCGCTTTGACAGAGCCGGGGCGCACCATCTGCGTATCCGCAGGCAATGCGGGGCAAGAGGCGCAGCAACACTCGCAAGATATCGGCTTTACCACGGGCCGCATCCACACCGCCGGGACAATCGCGGCGGCAGGGCTGGAGCAGCGGATCGAAATGGTCGTGGTTGGCAGCGGGATTGAGGACATCTCGGAAAACGAGCTGGAAATCTGGTATCAGCCGCAGGACCGGATCGCGGTCGAGATCAAGCCTCCCGGCGGCGAATGGTCCCGGCGCGTGCAGCCCAATGAGTTCATCCGCCACGAAAAACTGGCTGACGGCACCTTCATTTCGGTCTTCAATGAACTCTATGATCCCAGCAACGGGGCCAACAAGATATCGATCTATCTCACGCCATTTCTGGGCGACACGATTGTCGGGGTTACGCCGGGTGTCTGGACCATCAAGCTGATCGGAGAGGACATCCGCGACGGTCGCTATGACGGCTGGATTGAGCGTGATGACCCGCGCGAGGTCTTTCGCTCACAAGGCAGCGCCTATTGGCAGTTCCCCTCATTCTTTACCGAAGCCTCGAATGTCGATGACAGCTCGGTCAACAGCCTGGCGTGCGGTGCCCGCATCATTGGCGTTGCAAATTATGACGAGGCGACCGGCAAGGTGAACATCACCTCCAGCCAGGGCCCGACGCGTGATGAACGCGAAAAGCCCGACATCGCGGCGCCGGGCACAGCGATCCTTGCCGCCAATGGCTTTGATGATGAAGCGCTCTGGACCCAGAAGACCGGGACAAGCATGTCCAGCCCCTATGTCGCCGGACTGGTTGGCCTGATGCATTCTGCCGCAGCAGGTGCTGGGCAAGGGAACAGCGAGCTGACCGCTGCGCAGATCATCGGCATGTTGCGCCGCACGGCATTGCCGCTGCCCGGGCATTCGTATGACTGGCGCAATGATGCAGGTTTCGGGGCGGTACAGGCGGGCGCGGCCATTCGTGAGGCGCTCGCGTCCGGTCCCTCTCAGGAAGTGGGAGGGTAAGATGGATATTCGCGTATTCCGCGCCGGGAAAGGCGATGCAGTGTTGTTGACCAGCAGCGAAGGCAAAACAATCCTGGTCGATGGCGGCGTACCCGCTGCATACCGGGAGCATTGGGCGGACTTTGCCGCCGAAATGCGCGAGGAGGAGACACCGATTGATCTCGTCTGTGTTTCGCATACGGACCGTGACCATATCGGCGGCATCCTCGCCATGATGACCAACGAAGTGAAGTGGCGCGTCCACGATTTCCGGTCACGAAGCAGCGCGCGAACACTGAAACCGCCGAAGATAAAGCGCCCGCCTGAAGTCAGGGCGATCTGGCACAACGCCTTCCTCGAAAAGGTCCGGCAGCGCCGCCTGCGATCAAGCGATCATGGCGAGGCTGCTCTGGATATGGCAGACATTCTGTTTCGCACCTCGATGGTTCACGCCGGGGCGGGCAGCGCGATCCTCTAAGGGCTCGATGCGAGCGGCCAGCCTCAATCCATCGCGGCGATCGAAGCGGCGAACCAGCTGAAATTCCTGGGCCAGAGCGTCGGCGATGCAATCGAATTGTCGCGGCGGATCGGGGAAAAGCAGCTTGGCATTCCCCTCAACCCGGAATTTGGCGGCGAGTTTGTCTTGCGCAAACGCGGCCAGAAGCCCGTTCGGCTTGGCGACCTGACCATGACGATCCTTGGCCCGACGCAGGCCCAGATGGACACGTACGAAAAGACCTGGAACGCCTATCTTGACGACAAGGCGGACTACATCAAGCGCCTGCAGAAACGCCATCGCCGATCCGAAGGGGACCTGCGGCAGGATGATCTGTCAGATGTGCTGGACGCAGCGCTTGAAGCTTCGCTGACGCTATCGCGCAACCAGATCGTCACCCCGCCCAATATGGCTTCGATCGTCATGCTGGTCGAAGAGGGTGACCAGTCCATACTGCTGACCGGTGACGCCGATGACACCGACATTATCGAAGGTCTGGAGAAGGCCGGAAAGATGGACGAGGAAGGCCGCATCCATGTCAGCGCTCTGAAAGTCCCGCATCACGGGGCGCATAACAGTTATTCAGACGAACTGGCCGCGCGGGTGACGGCGGATAACTATCTTTTCTGCGGTGACGGAGCGCACACAAATCCGGAACTGGACGTGATCGACGGCTATCTCAATGTGTTGTTCGAAGGCGTCGACGGATCCGGCCCTGCTTTGCCCGAGGGTATGTGCCCAACATTCTGGTTCAATGATGGTCCAGCCATCGCAGACGAGAGGTATAAGGAACATTGGGAACGGGTTGATGCCTTGCTTGACACTTGGAAAGACAGGCTGGGGCGCAGGGTCAACTTCAAATTGATGGCGCGCGGACACAGTTTTCTGGTCAGGTAGAATGGATCGTACGCGACGCCTAAAGCTTGATCATCCCGGGGCACCGGCGGCGCGGGCCGGTTATAAACGAGTGCGGAGAAGCCGAGCCACGCCGTGAACATGATCGCATAGGGCCAGCGACGCGGCCACAGCCGAGCCACCAGCAACGTCGCCGCCGCAGTCCCGGCGAGAGCGATCAGAACCGAGCTTGCTGCCAGAATGCCGGTGCTGGTGCCCGCACCCGCCAGCGCCATCTGGATCGCCACGCTGGCCCATTGCGCAGGCAGCAGGGCCAGCAGCCAATCCGGCAACATGCCCGGCATGGCTGCGGCGGTAGCGATCACGGCAGCCTCACCCGCGACGACAAAAACTGCGATCCACCAGCCCTTGTCCAAGGCGCTGCGGGCAAACAACGCACCGCGCGCCGCGAAGCTGAGGCTGGCGATGACGAAAGCCACCGCGATTGATAGCGGGTTTGGCACAGAGCCCATGCCCAGCGCCCCCGCCAGCAGGACGAGGGCAAACCCTGCCAGCAAAGCGAGCAGCACACCGATCCACAGGCGTCCGCCAGCAGCGGCTCCGATCATTCCGACACCCATCAGGCCCACCGCCAGTATCGGGCCGCCCACCACGGCCAAGGGAACGGGCGCGGACGCATTCGCAAGCAGCACGATGGCAGCGACCGGTGCGAGGATCCCGGCCAACGCGGTCGTCAGCCAGGCCAGAGCCGAGCCTTGGACAAGAGGACGGGCCAAAGATTCATCTTGAGACGACGATTTCATGCGACGGACACTGGGTGATGCGTCCGGCATTGTCGAGCACGATCCATCGGTCAGGTGCGTGGTATAGGTGGCGGAGACGGAGTCCGACCTATATCTGAAATAACGATTTGATATCAGATCGATATGGAGATTTCAGAATTCCCCAGACCCACACTCAGACCCACACTTTCGAGTGGATGCAAGCGGACATCCTGAGATCGTGGGGGTTGGTTACCAGCCATAGCGCGAAGGATAAAAGCCCTTATCATCGTCTGGTCCAAACACGTGTTCAGCCTCGAACAAGACCTCGAATCCTTCGACACTTGAAGCGCGCTCGGCTCGCTCGACGATTGCATTGAGCCAGTTAAGAAACTCGGTGGAACGCGGCGAGGACGTGGCTTTGAGTTCCTCAGTTAGTTGGCTGGCTAGGCGGCGCAGCCGATCGCGTTTCTCAACCCGCTCGAATACGAGTTCAAGCACCCTGAGCCGCCGGTCTTCGATATAGGCTAGCCGTCGAGCCTCGTTGCGCCGACGTGCCTCTTCTTCCGCACGGATGCGGTCTTCTTCGGCCCTTCTGTCATCCTCGCGCTTGGCAGCGGCCAGAACGGCAAAACCAACGGCGATATCGTTCGCCATGTTCTCCACGCGCTGGATCTTGGCATCCTTGAAGGAGCGGCGAAGAGCCGACGAGTATCGCAGATAGAGATCGAACTCGAACGATACCTTGCCGGTCGGTGCGTAATCCCATTCTGGCCAATGGCTAAATGCGGAGAAGCTCGGGACGTAATCCCAATCGTTCCGTGCCCAGCGCCGTCCACGCCGTTTTCGTTCCTTCTCTTCCTTCGCCAATTCCTCGGGCGTAGGCTCGTGCTGCGATCGCTTAACTGCTTCCTTTAGATTAAAGGGGACAATCACGTTTCCGTCCGTGAACGCGGCGCGTTCAGCCTTGCCGCTGAGTTGAAAGCCTTGGACCTGTGCTGCTGTGACTATTCGGTTGAGCGATAGTTCGATCCGATCGATTGAATCCGGCGCTAACTCCGCGTCGATCATGCCGGACTGCGCGAGCCTCACCAATCCCCGTTCATCAGGCTTAGCCTTGCGCAACTTGGCCATCGATCGCGTTACGATGGAATGTTCCTGATCGACCTTTTTGGGATCAAACGCCGAGGCTCGAACGCGGGCCTCTTCGCGGATTTGCGCGACGGAATCGGGCTCGTTGCGTAGCTCTCCGCCAGCGATGCTGATCGTATCGGAAATGCCCGACTTCAGCTTGGGTAGCGGTGTTCGTTTGACCTTCTGGCCCGCTGCATGCTTCGCCCACCATCCCAGTGGAGGGTTTGGTACATCGTGCTTGCGGCAAATCTTGTGCAAGGCGACGTCAGAAAGACCGAATTCCTTTGCCAAGTGCGTCATTGGCTTGGACCAGACGAGCTCATAGAAATCGGAGCGGGTGAACTGACGTGCCATGAGCTAACTTCGCCTGATTGCATCCAACCGCAAGTCAGACGTCATCTTGGGCAACGAACTCCGCCCTTGCGGGATCGTATACGTGATGCGTGACAGTACCGTCACTGATCCGCGCTACCAATTCGTTGATGATCGAAAGCGGGACAAGGAACCACTCGCGCGGCTGGACAGTTTTGCCAAATCGATCGCCTCCTGAAAGATCAAGGCGGGCAGGCCCGAGCGCACGATGGATCAGCCGTTCGAGCTTGGTCCGGTTGATGTTGAAGAGCTTGTACTCGGCCACGACTTCGACATCCGCGAGCAGAAAAGTCGGATCGTTACGCGCATTGGCAATCCGGCTGAGGACCGGCTGCCCTGTAACGCCGATCTTATGGATCAGCTCGCGATGCTCGTCGACATAGGGATGCGACGATTTGCTGCGGAGTACATAGATCGTGCCGCTCTCCAGATCGTCGGGCTCAGCGGTGTCTCCAAAAAGCGGTCCTGCGCTTTGCTCGCTCACGCGCCTAGCGGACTCGTCCCGATAGAGCGACTTCTGGAATGAGCGTGAAAGGACGGTCGCCTCGGTTCCGTTATCATATATGACTTGGACACGGCGATCAGCCCGCTCATACTGCGTCGTGAAGGCATCGGTCGAAGCGGCGATGTATGCGAGTTGCCCGCCGACGATAAAGAAATTCCCCGGCTGGATTTCGGCCAGCGTGACCTCGGAATTGCCGAGCGCCTTGGCCTGCCTGCTACCGGCCTTCAGGTCGACCTGCACCGCCTCGAACAGCGGTTTGAACTCTTCGAAATCCTCGCACCTTTCACGGTTGGCAATCTCTTCAGCCGCTCTCTTCTCGGCGCGAGAACTCACATGCCGCAGCTTTGTAATGTCATCTTCCGACCCCGGTTGGATGCCAAGTTCTGCCAGAAGTGCAGTGTCGTCCAATTCGTCCGATGGTTTCCCTACCGGCTCGACTGCATCCAGAATGCCGTCCGGGTCCATGCTCGCCAGGAGTTCTTGCGCTTCGGGAAGAGCGCGCAGCCTCTCAAGGCGGACAGCGTAGAGCCTCTCGAAGATGTCATGATCCTCCCCATGCCTGGGGAGCCGTCCATGCTCTTTGACGAAACGCTGTATGTCCTCGAATCCCGCTATGATGCGTTCCTGAAGCGGGGTCAGCTTTCGAACCGGTTCTGGTGCTGTTTCGACACCAAGCTCGGCCAGCAGTTCGAGGTCACTCAATTCAGCCATTGCTGGTCTCTTTGGCTGCGTGGCGTTGGAGGAAAGCGATGCCTTCGGCCATCTTGCGTTCCCACGCATCTTGAGAAGTCAGCGACGGCAGTCGTCCGCGCTCGCGCTTGAATTCCAGCGCGCGCTCAGCAAGTGCGCGCGCATCTTCATAGGTTAGTTTGTCCTTCTTTGCGTTGATGACCGCCTGAACCTGCAACAGGGTCTTTGCATCCATAGACTTGGCCAAGACCGCAATCGTTGCCTCGAACGGATTGACCCGGTCGATGAGATCGATGTCGAGGTCTGTCACGCTGAGCGCGAACCTACGCACACCTTCGATGAAGGCGGTATTTGCCTTGATCTCGCCGTCACCATCGCTTGTCAGCACAGCCTTGGCTTGCTGGGTCAGAGTCATCGCAGCAACCGCCTGCTGACGGACCGCTTCCTGATCGTGTTCGCTCAATTCGGGGTACTTTTCCCGAATGATCTTGCCCATCTTGAGCTGGGTCAACTCTTCTGGAACCACGTCGGGATCGAATACGCCGCGTTCGACGACTGACTTGTCCTGCACAAAGGTCGCAATGACCTCGTTGAGATCCTCACGGCAGATACGCGTCGCCTCGACGCTCTTAGGCAGTTTGAGACCCTTGATCTCGAAATGCATCTGGCCGTGATCGTTCACGCCAAAATTGGTCTCACCTTCCTTGTAGCCGCCCGGCCCGTAGTCAAAGTCCGGTTTCGGCCCTGCGTCCTTTGGGGTGAAGTCGAAGCGGGGCGCGAGCACCTGCTCCATCAGCAAGCTGGCCGCAATCGCCTTGAGGTAATCGTTGATAGCGTCGACGACGAGCGGGCTGTCCGCAGCCGGTTCGGCGATCAGATTGGTAAAGCGAGCACGGGTTTTTCCGGGTGCGTCGCGGGTTGCGCGCCCGATGATCTGGATGATTTCAGTCAGGCTGGAGCGATAGCCGACCGTCAGCGCGTGTTCGCACCAGATCCAGTCGAAGCCTTCCTTCGCCATGCCCAGCGCGATGATGATGTCGACGAAGTCGCGATCCGACCGCGCATCGGATGACTTCAGGGCTGCGGCGACGCGGTCGCGTTTGGCGGAATCGTCGTCGACCAGATCAGCCACCTTGATCACGTTTCCGGCAGCCGTCTTGATCAGGTGGAACCCTGTTTGCGGATCGATACCCTGCCAGTCGCCGAGGTGGTTCATGATATCCTCGGCCTCGCGATGCTTGTCTTTCAGGCTCTCGCGCGAATTGACCGAAGGGATGTGGACGATGGTTTTCACCGTCGGATCGAGCAGCGCCGAAATCTTCTCGGTGTAAGGCCCGGTGTAGAAGCTGTAGCCGATATCGAGCGTCTTGAGATACTCGTAGCCATTGAGCTGCTGGTAGTAGGTGTAGGTAACCGTCTCGAACTTGGCTTCGTCTTCGGGCGCGAGCACCGGAATCGCATCGCCACGGAAATAGCTGCCTGTCATCGCCACGACATGCGCCTTGTCGCGTCCGATCAGCTGCGCGAGCTGCGCGCCGAGACGGTTGCCCGCATCGGCGGAGACGTGGTGGAACTCGTCGATCGCGACCAGGCGGTTATCGAACGCTTCCGGCCCAAGCTCGTCGAAAGCGAAGCGGAATGTCGCATGAGTGCAGACGAGCACCTTTTCATCGCTCGCAAGGAACTCGCCGACCGCCTTCACCTTGGACTTCGCGACCTTGGGATCATCGGCACCCGGCGTGTTGCACAGGTTCCATTGCGGAGCGACGGTCCAGTCGGTGAAGAAACCGTACTTGCTCAGTGGCTCGCTGTTAAAACTCGCGCCGATCGAGCGTTCGGGCACGCAGATGATGGCTTGCCGGACATTCTGGTTCGCCAGCTTGTCGAGCGCGATGAACATGAGCGCACGCGATTTGCCCGAGGCAGGTGGCGATTTGATCAGCAGATATTGCTCGCCGCGCTTCTCATAGGCTTGTGCCTGCATCGGGCGCATGCCCAGCTCGTCCGACTTGGCCGACGCCCCGGTCTGGGCGGTCGTGAACGAGACGGCGGGAATGATCTGATCCTTGGCGCTCATTTGAAAAGCTCGCTGTGTGTTCCGGCGCGGGTGAAGAATACGCCGCCGCCCGGTGCCGGAATGTCTTCCACGCGGTAGATCAGCAGGAAATCGCCACCAACATGGCATTCGCGGTGACCCTGCCATTCACCCTTTAGCGCGTGGTCTTTCCATTCGGGGCCGAGCGGCGCGTCATTGGCGATAAGCAGCAGCATCACCTGCTTAAGCTTTTTCATATCGTATCGGCCCGAACGCGACAGCCGCTCGAAGTCCTTCAGGAATGACTTCGCATAGCCAATCGTCCGGGGCAGCGCGGCGCGCTTGCTCGCAGCCGCTTTCTTCAAGACTTCGGTTTTCCGGCCTCGCGCAGGGCTTTGCTCTCTTCCTCCAGCTCGGCAAACATGTCTTCTGCATTGTCGAAGCCCGGCGCGCCACCATTCTTGAAAAACTCATCCGCCTCTTCCATCGCCGCGCGGGTTTCCGCATTGGGAACCTTGAGCTCCAGCGGAAAGGCCTGGTCTGTGGCGATGCGATGGAACAGCAGGCGCACAGCATCGGCGGTCGACAGACCCATTGCCGCCAGCGCCTCGGTCGCGCGGTCTTTCAGATCGTTGTCCATCCGGACATGAATCATCGAGCTATGACCGTTCATACCATCTCCTGTATCTCAAATGAGACATATGCCCGATTGACAATGAAAGTCAATGTAAACTGCGTCGTCCCAATCAGATGCGATACTGCTCAAGAAAAGACAGCGCCCATGCAGGAGGCGAGGGCCAGCTCCGAATGCCCTTACCATGCCACGTTACACTCTCTGCCCCGATGAGCGCGTTTTGCTCAAGATGCGCAACCAAAGCATCGTGGTCGTAAAGGTAGCAATCGTCGCTGCGAAAGAATGCCACATAGATCGATTTGCCGAGATACTTCTTGTCGATGCAAAGCCTGCCTTTCAGCTGCACCTTCAGAAATGTCTCTCCATCGATATGACAGGCAATGAAGTCCGCGCCCTGCCAATCATCAGTAAGCCGCAAACAGTTGAAGCCATAATCTGCGAGCCGCGCGGCTACTTTCTGAAAATTGTAGTTCTCTTGTTGCCGCGAGTTCAGTTCGGAATAGACAATTCGATCAAACACTTCACGCCGCCTTTGTGCCAGATTTTCCAGCCGTCATTTTGGTGTAGAGTTCGAACAGCTTTTCGAGGCGCTCGGTGTCGTTTTTGAAGCGGCGGCCGATGTAGATGCGTTCCAGGACTTCGTCGTTGCGATCGTGCGCGTGGCGGAGGTTTTCGGGCATCTTTTCCGGATCGTAGAGCTCGGCGATGGTCTTGGGGAAATGCGCCTCGCGGGCGAGGAGGATGTCCGCGGCGCAGCGTGTCAGGTCGGCTTTGTGTTGTTCGGTGAGCTTCGGTACCGGGAAAGTGTTCCATCCCATGGTATTAGAGTACCGGAAGTCTGTCTTCATTTTTCCGCAAACCGTTGCCAGCCAAACAAGGTGCAACTTCGAACTGAGCAATGCGAGATTCCATAATTCGCAGTCGAGCATGCCGAAGTTAAGATCGGTAATTATTGCCCCTTCTGGCAAAAGGCTCGCAGGCAGGAATTCGCGATTTTCGGAAGAAATACGAGGTACAGCAATAATTCTTTCGTGACCGAACTGCCGTATTTCATCAAACCTGAATGGTGTGGAAGCTGCTTTCTGCGTCGCGGCTTTCGGACTAGCCAAGCGCATGGCCCTAACTTTTTGGGTTCTCTCTTCAATGCTTGGATATGAGGTGGCCAAATCGGCATCAGGCTCCTCTATCCAAAGACAGTACCTTTGAATTCCACGGATCAATTCCGCTGAGCCATAAATTGCACGAATAAATTTGTCTCTGGCTTCTGTCGGAAGACCTAGCTGGTGAACCTCTTCACGCGTTAGGAGTAGATTGCCTCCGTCGACCGGGCTGTTGCCACGATCCATGACTTCGATAGAAGAAATTGGCCGCTTTGCCTTGCTAATTTCAATATCCGGCGCTGAAACCAGATAACCATTGATGTGGCTCACGACCTTTGCTGACGCTTCTCCGTCAGCCCCCAGATCAAAGATCGTCTTGTGATAGCTTCCGACCGTTCTCAGGCCAACTATTATCACTGTTACTCCAGCATTGTGGCTAGCCAAGTTTGCCCATTTGAAACTCGTGTGAGCGAATGCAATTTGATGGCCAGCTTTTGAGATCAGCGGCCACAAGATTGGAACCTGCTGACCTTGGCAGATGCTGTTTGTGGCAACAAACGCGGCTGCAGAACTTGTCTTTACCCCGTAGTCAGCGGCCTTCATGAACCAACCTGCTACGTAGTCTAAAGACTTCCAATTCTTTGTGCGCTGACCAAATATCGCCTCAAGGTCAGCCTTCTGTTCTTTAGACTGGAAGGTGGACCCGAGATACGGCGGATTGCCGCAGATGTAAGTCTCGCCTCCCTCATTCTCGAAGTCGATCTCGGCTTGAGTAAGGTCAGTCTTGAAGAGATCGTCCGCCTGCAACTTCACGCCCGTTCCAGTCGGCGGGCAAAGCTTTAACCAGTCGTATTCCAGCGCATTGCCGCAAGTGATCCAGTTCTGGCTATCGAGCGGAAGGAAGTCGGCGAGCGCCTCCTTCTGGCCGCGATAGAGCACGTCACACTGGAACTCGGCGATGATCAGCGCGAGGCGCGCGATCTCTGCCGGGAAATCGCGCAATTCGATGCCGCGAAAGTTGGTTAGCGGGATGTCGCTGTCGCGCTCGCTCTCGCCGCGCCGCTTGTTTATCTCGGCCTCGATCTCGCGCATCTGCTTGTAGGCGATGACGAGGAAATTGCCCGATCCGCAGGCCGGATCGAACACCCTGATCTTCGCCATGCGGCCCCGCAGATTGAGCAGCTTGCGGGCATTGTCGCCTGCTTCCTCCAGCTGCTGGCGCAGGTCATCCAGGAACAGCGGGTTCAGCACCTTCAGGATGTTCGGCACGCTGGTGTAGTGCATGCCGAGCGCCCCGCGCTCCTCGTCATCGGCGACCGCCTGGATCATGCTGCCGAAGATATCGGGGTTGATCTGTTTCCAGTTCAGCCCGCCGATATGCAGCAGGTAGCTTCGCGCCATACGGCTGAAACGTGGCACCTCGACACTGCCTGAAAATAGCGCGCCGTTGACATAGGGAAAGGCATCGGCGTGGGGCGGGATGTTCGCCGCCTTGCGATAGCGATCGTCCAGCTTTCCTTCGTGCCGCGTTGGTGTGTCCATCGCGCGGAAGATGTTCGAGATGATCTCGTGCGTGTTGGAGCTTTCGCGGTCGCTGAACCGCTCAACGGTGGAGGTGAACAGGCCCTCTCCGTTGAAGATGTCGGTATCCTCCGCGAAGAAGCAGAAGATCAGCCGAGCCATGAAATGGTTCATGTCGGGCCGGCGCTCCGCCGTGGCCCAGTCGGGGTTCTCTTTCAGCAGCTCGACATAGAGCTTGTTGAGCTTGCTGGTGGCGCGGATGTCAAAGCTGTTCTCGCGGATTTGCTTGACGGTGGTGATACCCGCGAGCGGCAGGAATGCGCCGAAGTGGTTCGGGAAATCACTGTAAGTGCAGGCGACGGATTCGCCGTTGACCAGATCCTCCGCCTGCAAGTCGGTGCCGTCCGTGGCGAGGATGAACTTGGCCTTTGCCGCGCCCGTCTTTGGGCTTTCACGCAGGGCCTTCAGCGTCTCGTCGACCGCGCCCGGATCGCACGTGGCGATATGGATATTGTTACGCTGGAGGACACCGCCAGGAAGGTCGGAGGCATTGGTTGTCCCGGCCCGCAATTGCTTCAGCGTGTTCGCCTTGCGTCCGAACGCTTCGAGAAACGCGAATGGAAACTCCGCCCGGTCAAATGGCTGGGCGGCCAGTTCTGAAATTGCTTCTTCGATCTCAACAGCATTCATGGCGCGATACTTGGCCGACGAGCGGCAGATTCACAAGACGGGACAGGGATTTGCCGGAGGGAAACAGGCAGTGGATGCGGTGCCTCGTGTTCGGCTTCCAGAGTTCTTCCGTACTGCAAGAACCATTCCCTTTTCATGACTTGATCACGCCCCTGACCGAACCCGGACTGGGGCTGCAACCCGCGCCCATTCGGACCGTGTTGCCACGCTTCGCGCGGCTGCCCGCACCACTCCTCTGGGCGAGCTTTCCCCCGCATACGCTCGGTGCAGTCCTGCCCATGCCCGGCCTTAACGGGGCTCAGTCAAAGGGATGGTCCCTTGGACGGATCGAATGCCTCGAAAGGACACGAACAATGAAGAACACCGTCACACTGGTTGGCTTTGTCGGCAACACTCCCGAAGTCCGCGAAACTTCCGGCAGCGCCACGATAACCAGCCTGTCGCTCGCTATCACGCGCAGCTTCAAAGACAGCGAAGGCAACCGCCAGACCGAGACCGAATGGCACCGGATCACCTGTTTCAACGGCATCGGGAAAAGCGTCGCTGACCATGTCGCGAAGGGTGCCATGATCATGGTAACAGGCCGCATCCACTACAGCCGCTGGACCGACGCCGAGGGGCAAATTCGCTACGGCTGCGAGATCATCGCGGAACAGGTCGATTTCCTTGCGAGGGCGAAGGAAGGAGAGGCAGCAAAGGCCGCCTGATCGCAACCGCAATTTGACGCTCCCGAAGGCCTCGCTGGCACGATCCAGCGGGGCCTTTTGCCGTGCTTGGGATTGGCCTCTCTTCCGTTCGCTCCTTCGCCGCGAGGGCGAGGAGTTCCTTCTGGAAGTGGTTGGAAAACCGCCTCAAAACGAACTGGCGAAATGACTGGTCACGTGGGGGAATATGGGAAATTGGAGGGCACACCGTACCCGGAGATCCGGTGTTTGGGATGCGAGGATTTCTGCGGGTTTCGCAGCTATTTGACCATCTGTCGCCAAGTAGTGTCATCTGACGTCACTTCACGATCCGCAACTCACATGTGAGTTGTTCGCCGCTAAGCTATTAATCTGACGTTGAAAATTAGCGTTTTCCTACAGGGTGATCGCTGCCGTAGACTGATGTCAGTCCAGAGGGGTCATTGGGCCGAGGAGGGGCGGCCAAACGTTAGGTGACGCCGTGCGGTTTGCCCTTCAATGCTATGTCGACGAAGACCTTCATGCCCTTGTTAAATCCGCTGCTGATGCAGCGCATATGAGCGTCAGCCAGTGGCTAAAGCTCACCGTCATCGGGGCGCTCGACGAACCCCGGGACGAGGCGTTCCGCGATCAAGTCCTGGCCGATCTGCTGTTCACCAAGATCGCCCTCGATGGCTGGCTCCGAACCCACAAGGACAAGGAGTTGAGGGACCGAATTGTGGTCGCTTACCAAATACGCATTCGCGAATATCGCGAGCGCAAGGCAGCCACGCGTGCGGGGCGCTGAGCGATGCTTTCGGTTGCCAATGTGCGCTCGGCTGGCGGTGCGGCCAACTACTTCGCCAACGACAATTACTACACCAAGGCGGACGCTGACCGGTCCGGAATCTGGGTCGGCAAAGGTGCCGAGCGGCTGGGTCTTTCGGGCATGGTCGATGCCAAAGCGTTCGAGGCAATCCTGCGCGGCGATCTGCCCAATGGCGAACGGATCGGGCACCAGGGACAGTACCATCGTGCGGGGACCGATCTGACCTTTTCGCTGCCCAAAAGCTGGTCGCTTCTGGCACTTGTCGGCAAGGATCAGCGGATCATTGACGCGTACCGTTCAGCGGTTGTCGAGACGCTCCAATGGGCAGAGAAGAATGCGGCCCAGTATCGCACCGAGAAGGGTGGCAAAGAACGGCTTCATGCCAGCGATAACCTGACCGTCGCGCTGTTCCAGCACGACACCAACCGCAACCAGGAACCGAACCTGCACTTCCACGCTGTGGTCGCCAACATGACGCAGGATAAGGATGGCAAGTGGAGAGCGCTGCGCAACGACAAGCTGTGGCAGCACAATACCTTGCTCAATGCCATGACAATGGCGCGTTTCCGGATCGAGGTAGAGAAGCTTGGCTACCGGATTGGCGCATTCGGAAAGCACGGTAACTTCGAAGCCAAGGGTATAGACCGTGACGCGGTGATGGCCTTCTCGACGCGGCGGCAGGAGGTGCTCGAAGCCCGACGCGGCGGCGGGCTAGAGGCGGGTGTCGTGGCGACGCTGGCGACCCGGCAGGCCAAACAAAGCGATGTCGATCGCGGTGCCTTGATGGCCCAATGGGAGGGGCAGGCCTGGGATCAGAGGCTCGACCTTGAAGGCATGGTGCGCGACACCAAGCTGCATTCGCACGAGTTGACTGTAGCGGCAACGAAGCGGGCAAATGATCGCCCCACTTTACTTGAACGGGGCAAGGCAATGATCGCCAGCGTCGCCGAGCGAATGGGCATCAAGGAGGGCGATCCGCTCATTCCCAAGCGGCTCCATATGAAAGGCCGGGAAGAGATTGCGACGGCTCACGCGGTTGCATCGGCGGTGCGGCATTTGTCCGAACGAGAGGCGGCCTTTACGGCAACTGATCTTGCCAAGGCTGCGCTCGATTTCGGCCTGCCGACAACGATGAAGTTGGTCGAAAGACGGATCGCTCAACTTGCGCAGCAGGGCGCGCTGTTGCGCGGGAGTGGCACGCAGAAAGGGTGGCTGACGACATCCAATGCCTTGGCGCTTGAGACCCGCATGCTGGCCGAGATCGAGAAGGGGAACGGCGCAGTCCGTCCGATCCTCCAAACGGACACTGCAGGACCATATCTGCAAGCTTCGGCAGCTATCAATTACGGCATGACACTCAACGCCGGTCAGGAAGCGGCGGGTCGGTTGATTCTCTCGTCGACCAATCGCGTGGTAGCCGTCCAGGGTGTGGCAGGGGCAGGCAAATCAAGCGTGCTGCGCCCACTTAATCAGCTTCTGGAAGAACACGGCAAGCGGGCCATCGGCTTGGGTGTTCAGAACACACTTGTCCGCATGCTGGAGAAAGATACGGGCATCCCGTCGATGACCCTGCATCGCTTTCTCGGGCAGAATCGCAAGCTGCTTGATGGCTCGGCAGGCAAAGCGGAAATGGCCACCGCGCGCGAGGAATTTCGCGACACCGTCCTCGTTCTTGATGAAGCCTCAATGGTCTCTACCCGAGACCAGGACCGCCTGATCCGGCTTGCCAATCTACTGAAGGTCGATCGCCTCGTGCTCATGGGCGACGAAAAGCAGTTGGGGGCTGTCGAAGCGGGCAAGCCCTTTGCTCTGGCGCAGCGCGCAGGGACCGAAACGGCGCTCATGGACCAAAATCTTCGTGCGCGCTCAGATACATTGAAGAGGGCGCAGCAGGCGGCCCAGTCGGGCAAAACCAGCGATGCACTCGATCATCTCAAGGGTCATATCGTCGAGGTCCAGGAGGACAGCGCAATCGTTGCGGCGGAACGCTGGCTGTCCCTTCCTCCCGCAGAGCGCGAACGCACATCGATCTTTGCGGCAGGTCGTCGTTTGCGCTCTGAGATAAATGCCCCAGTCCAAACCGGGTTTGCCGCCAATGGCGAAATAGGACCAGCGAGCGCAAGCCTTGCAGTTCTATCTCGTGTAAACGCGACCCGCGAAGATTTGCGCTACGCGCGCACTTACGCGCCGGGCATGGTGCTTGAAGTGGCAAGCCGCCAATCGCGCCATAGGCTTGGGCGCGGAAGCCACGAGGTCGCCGCCGTCGATACCGAAAAGGGTGTTGTTACGCTTCGCGATGAGCGAGGGCATTTGCGCCGCTTCGTGCCAGCGAGGTTGTCGGCGAAGGGCAGCGACCAGACCTTGCAGCTGCTCGAGAAGAAGGATCTCGATCTCTATGCCGGGGACGCGATCCGTTGGACGGCGAGCGACCATAGACGCGGAATGATAAATGCAGACCGGGCAACCGTGACTGCGATCGACAAGGACGGGGTCACGGTCATGAGCTCCAGCGGCATGGAGCATAAACTGAAGCCGAACGACCCGATGCTGAAGCGGGTCGACCTAGCTTACGCGCTCAACGCTCACATGGCGCAGGGTCTCACAGCAGATAAAGGCATTGCCGTGCTCGACAGCCGCGAGAGGCGCCTGCTCTCTCAGCGCAATTTCCTCGTCACGATCACGCGATTGCGGGACGAGCTCACGCTGATCGTCGACAGCCGGGAAGAGGCCGGACGAGGTATATCGACCAATCTGGGCGAGAAAACATCAGCCGCCGAAATCACCGAGCGACTTGGCTTGGCGGCAGCCAAGGGACAGCGCAGTGGTCAGATCCAAGCCGCTAACCAGGAACCGCAGGTTGAACGAGATAAGGTACCTGAGCTGATCAAGGAGCGGATCAAGCCGTTCGAGATTGGGTTATGATGGTATGACTGAAACTGGGCCGGAAGCTGACTGTCCGCTTTTCATTTTAGAGGGGCGAAAGCAGACGTTAGGAGGCCAGATCCTATGCGTCCGCCAGCGCCTTCGCAGCGCCATCCGGGTCCTTCTCAATGATGGTGAGCAACGCACGCGCAGGAGCATCCGGCTGACGGCGGCCCTGCTCCCAATCCTTCACTGTGCCGAGCGGCAAGTGATAGGCGCGCGCGAACTTGGCCTGAGTCATATTGGCCCGCGCACGCAGCGCCTTTATATCCGGCCCAGCAACAATGTTGGCACGCTTCTTCTGTCCACCAACGAAGGCGGCAGCATCATCAATACCCTCAAGAATGCCCTTGAAATCTTCGTCCTTCATTTTTTCAGCTCCTTTTTCAGTGCGGCAAGTGCCGTCTTGAAGACGTTTTTCTGCTCATCGGTGAGGCTATCGTCCTCGCTCTTGTCGAGCATCCAAAGCAAGAACACCGGATTTGCTTCATCTGCGAAGAAGCTGAAAACCCGGTAGCCACCACTCTTGCCAGTCGAGTCTTTCGCAACGCGTCCTTTGCGAAGTCCGCCAGTCTTCAGCTCAACTTTGCCGAAGCCGGGATCACTTGCATATACGTCGTATATCGACTGAAGTTCGGCTTCACTCACATCAAGCTTCTTTGCCACGCGCTGAAAAGCGCTGGTAGAAACAACAGTGTGGATCGGTGCCTTGCTCATAAAACCCATATACGGCATTGCCGTCCTTCGCGCAACCAAAAAAGGACGGCAATGCCGCCCATTTCTTCGGCGGCAGAAAAGACCGCCTACCCACATTGCCGATGTACGCCAATGCCAAGCGGATATGGAAGCCGTCCCGTCGGTCCAGCCATTTCTGGCTCGCACAAGCTGGTGGCCATGAGTACCGCCCGTCCTTGAACACCAGCGCCCAATCTACTCGCGAATTTGACCGATTCTGGGCCAATTGCCGACAGTCTGGTTTGGTGAGAAAACCTGCTAAAGCCGAAGTTCTGCTAACGACCCAGGTGCGGTCGCTTAGGAACGCTTATTGGCCACCTGAAAGCGGAGTCGATCGGTCCTTGTGCAGCGGCCTCCAGCATGATCTGAAAAAGCTCAAATGGCCTCGGCCATAACCTGCGCGATGAATTCTCTTGGACCAGTCGTAAGCTCTTCTGCCTGTGCAGAAACACCTCAGTAAGTCATACAGGCCACTTCCTCTGCCACTTGTCAATCGGTAAGTACCCCGAGCATCATGCTCTCGTACGAAGAATGAAGTTACGAAGAATCTCGATGCTCACGGAATAGAGACGAGCATTTAGAAGGAAAATTGAATCACGTCGTCGCGATCTTGTTTCGCTTCATCGGAATAGACCGTAATAATTGGCGGATTTCCGCGCCCTTACTGAAAACTATAGGGTGGCGTTTAGCCTAAAAAAGTGGCGACTCGTCGACGAGATCAACAGCGAAGGAGTTGATGAGTCCCGATGCAACTTTTCCGATCGCAGGTTCTGGAAAGCAACGCCGATCGCCTTCATGGCGAGGTTGTTTTCAGCCAGGCTCTATCGACCAAACTGTTCGTCGGCGCGCTGTTCGCGATCATCGCCATTGCTGCTGTCTGGGTTTCGATTGGCACCTATGCGCGGATTGAGACGGTGCCGGGGCGTTTGATCACCGATATTCCCAGCGCCAGTGTTAGCGCACCGCAAGCGGGCATTGTTGCCAGACTTGCGGTTGAAGAGGGTCAGGTGGTGCAAAAGGGCGATCCGGTGCTGGTCGTCAACTCAGACCGGGAGACAGAAGCGGGTGGGGTCGTTGCCGGGCGCAGCCTGGGGGCGCTGGAAGTTCGCCAGCAGCTTTCTGAAGCGCAAATCGCCATGGCCAGCGATAGGGCTTTTACAGAGCGCTCGAGGCTCGGCACCATCATTGCATCCAACGATGCGCAGGCGCGCATTCTTGGCGGTCAGATCGAACTGCAACGCCAAGTGGTGGCTTCTAACCAACAGATGTTCGATCAGGTGTCTGAAGTGGTCGAGCGCGGCTTTGTGAGCCAAGTCGATTATGAACGCCGTCGCCAGACCCTGCTTGCGTCCAGGTTGCAATTGGCTGACCTTGAGCAGCGCCAGCTGGAGAGCGAGGCTCAGGCTGAGCAGGCGCGCAGCCAGCTCGCAAGCGCCGGTATCGAAGCGCAGCAGGGTATATCGCGGATTCGCGATGATCTTCAGTCGCTTTCAGCTGAGCACGCTAGGCTCGAGGGTGAGCAAAGCTATGTGATCACGGCGCCGATCTCCGGCAGGGTGACGGCGTTGGCTACCGGTGTAGGCCGCACGATCAACTCAGCGCGACCGGTGATGACGATTGTGCCCGACGAGGCTGAGCTGAGCGCTGAACTTTATGCCCCCAGTCGGGCGATCGGGCTGGTTGAGCCCGGCAAGGAAACGCGCTTGCTGTACGATGCCTTTCCTTATCAGCGCTTTGGCAGCTTTGGTGGGCGGATCGCGTCGATCTCGCGCATCGCTGTCGATCCGCGCGAGACTGATATTCCCTTCCCGTTCGAAGAGCCGGTTTATCGGGTGAAGGTGACACTCGACCGACAGGCGGTTGAGGCCTTTGGCGAACCTGCGCCCCTTCAACCGGGAATGACTCTGCAAGCCAATATCGTGCTCGAGCGACAGAGCTTCCTCGCCTGGATCCTCCAACCGCTCAACGCCGTGCTGAACCGGACGGCATGAACACTCCGCTCGATCTCGTTGAGTTCTCGGGCCGTCAGAAGACGCCCTATATTCCTCAGGGGGAAGCGAGCGAGTGTGCGCTAGCGTGTCTTGCCATGGTCGCGGGCTTTCATGGCTACAAGACCGACCTGATCGCGCTGCGCCAGCGCTACGGCATGAGCCTGAAGGGCGCGAACCTCAAACAGGTTATGCAGGTCGCCGCGGATATCGGGTTCAACGCACGGCCCCTTCGCGGTGAGATCGAGGATTTGCCGCATCTGGGCATGCCAGCGATCCTTCATTGGAACCTAAACCATTTTGTTGTGCTCACGGCAATAACCGGCGGCGTGCGCGGCAAGCGCTATCATATTCACGATCCTGCGCGCGGCGCTTTGGTTCTGAGCGAAGCGGACGTGTCGCGGTCATGGACAGGCGTAGCGCTCGATCTGCTGAAGTCCGAGAGCTTCAAGCCCAAGATTGAGCGCCGCCAGCTCAACATCACCCAGCTGTGGTCGAAGATGACCGGGTTCTGGGGCACGATCCGTCAGGTTGTTTTGCTCTCGCTGGTGATGCAGTTGGTGGTGCTGGCGACACCTTTCTTCCTGCAGATATCGATCGATACTGTGTTCCCGGCCTTTGACAGCGATTTGCTGCTGATGCTGGCGCTGGGCTTTGGCGGGCTGGCCGTCGTCAACCTTCTCGCGAGCTGGCTGCGCTCGCTGATCCTTGTGACGCTGTCGAACTCGCTGTCCTACCAGGTGATCGTCAATTTGTTCCGCCATCTTGTGCGGCTGCCGCTGGACTATTTTGAGAAGCGACATGTTGGGGATATCATCTCGCGCTTTGGGTCAACGCAACCGATCAGCCAGTTGATCAGCCAGGGCATGATCGCGGCGTTTATCGATGGGCTGATGGCGATCCTGACGCTGGCGCTGATGTTCGTTTATTCTCCGATCCTTGGCGGCATCGCCTGCGCAGCCCTGGCGCTCTATGTCGGCCTACGACTTGCCTTCCTGCAATCGATCAAGCTCAAAAATCTCGATGTTATTACCACGATGGCGAAGGAGAACTCGAACTTTATCGAGAGCGTGCGCGGCATCTCGGCGATCAAGGCGTTCGGGCAAGAGGGCAACCGCCAGCGCCTGTGGCAAAAGAGCAAAGCAGATGCGGTCAACGCGCAAGTTAAGCTGGGTCGCTTGCAGGCGGCGTTCGATGCACTCGGCCAGTTTGTGATCGGCGGTGAGCGCGTGCTGTTCGTCTACATCGCGATTGGGCTTGCGTTCGACAGCATTCTCACGGTGGGTATGATCTTCGCCTTCCAAGCCTACAAGCAGCAGTTCCTCGATGCTGGGATGCGGCTGACCGAACAGGTTATCAACTACCAAATCGTCAAAGTGCACCTCACCCGCGTCGCCGACATTGCGCTCACCCCTCCGGAAGAAGGCGAAGCTTCGAAGAGCAACGATGAGCCTGACTTCACCAAGCCGCTGGTGCTTGACCATGTGTTCTACCGCTATGGCAGCAACGAGCCGATGGTGCTCAACGGCGTCAGCCTCACCATCGAGCCCGGCGAGTTCATCGCGATCACCGGCCCCTCAGGCGGCGGCAAGACCACGCTGATGAAGATCCTGATGGGTTTGTTCGAGCCCGCCCAAGGCGCGATCCGTCTGGGCGAGCGCCCGATCTCCTCCTACCGCAAGGTGAAGTACCGCCGTGGCATCGGTTCGGTGGCGCAGGGCGACACTCTCTACGCCGGATCGTTGGCGGAAAACATCTCCTTCTTCGACCCCGAGATCGACATGGAGCGCGTTCGGGAGGTTGCTCGGATGGCGCAGATCGATGGCGAGATCGAAGCAATGCCGATGGGTTATGAGACGCTTGTCGGCGACATGGGATCGGTGCTGTCCGGCGGGCAGTTGCAGCGCGTGTTGCTCGCGCGCGCCTTATACGGAAACCCTGATGTGCTCATTCTGGACGAAGGCACTGCAAATCTTGATCCGGCCAATGAGGGCGAAATTCTGAAGGCTCTCTCAGCGCTCAAAACTACGCGGATTGTGATCGCTCATCAAGATAGCACTACACAATCAGCCGACAGGGTTTTGTACTTCTTCAACGGCAAGGCGATCGACCTTGGCGCTCCGGAAAAAGCTCTGGCCACCCAGGCGGCGGGCGACAGCGATGAAGGTTCACCTGCGGCTCAGACTTGATACGGAGGCGAATGCGCCGGTGCTATGTCCGTCCCACTTAGGTGTCGGCGCTTTTATCTGTGGGATCACTTTGGAGAAAAAATGTGACTGAATTAAAAGGCCTTAATGCCTCAGGTTTTCGGCCCCTAAGCAAAGGAGAGCTCCTCGCTGTATCAGGTGGGGGAGATACGATCTCGGACAAAACCATTATCGTCGTTGATGGCATCGCGCCTGATAATTCGGATGACTTCGCATTTTTGATTGGCGCCATTCAAATTGGTGACACGCCGGTTGGAGGCACGACTGTATTTACCCCTGATGATGGGGTGGCTGATGTAGACACTTCGGGCAGCACCAACACAACACAGCAGGCAGAATTCGACGAAGCCGAGCTGAAGAAGATTATAGACGGCATTATCAATGGCCTGCAGGAACTTGATCGCAAGTATGGCGAGTTTGAGATTAAGTATCCCGATGGGAAAACCATCACCTCCACCGCGCTTTTGAAGGCTTTTGGCAACGTTTCTGTTCTCGCGGATGCGGGCATTCTCGCGGCAAATGCGCTTCAGGGCAATGCAGATGCTGGTACTGTTGCTGCCTTTTTCGTTGGTGCTGGGATAACAGTGATCGGCGGGGCAGCGGCTGCATCACCTTTGTTGGTCTTCGCGGGCTCTCTGGTCGCCTCTGAGGTTACGAAGCTTGCAGTTAATACCTTTGTTGACTTTGCTGACAGGCAACTCGCCGCCTCTGCAGCCGAAGCGGCTCAATCGCTTCAGAACGGCAACGGAAGCGCGACCCCTGCCGAGACGTTCCGGAATTTTATCGAGTTGTTTAATGCTTTCCCATCTTTCAACTTTGATGGAATTGTTCAAGCTCCGGTGCCGCCAACGCAAAGCGACCAGATCCGACTGGGCGACAATAGCGATGTTGGCGCTTTTGACGTGGATTTCGTCTGACGTTAGCAAGAGCGGGGAGGAGGTATCTTCCCCGCTCGTTAACTGCGAAAAGGATCCAAAGATGAAAATCCAAAAAAGAAAACGTGCACCTAGGTCAAGTGTTAGGGCGCATTGTCCAAAATGCGGCACCCGTGTCGGTTTCGTGGCAGCAAATCTTGTTGGAATGGGAGGGCACATCAACTGTTTAGAGTGTAGTTCACGCCTCAAGAAAACGTCGAATAGCACATTCTTGCTTTTGGCTTGCTTTACTGGGGTCTTTTTTGCAAATCAGCGCTTGGGATATCAGTCGATTTTGTTTTGGGTCATCTTGGCATCGGCCTTCGTCCTGATTGCCTGGGACCAGTACTCGCGCTCTGAATGGGAGCTTGCGGCATGAGACTTATGCCAGTGACGCGGTTGAGCCTTTACATCGGTTTTGGCTGTCTTTCGTTTCCGGCACAAGCCTCCTCTTGTCACTTCAATGCAGTAACTCTCAGCCCCGATGGAACCCAAGCTCTGGTGTGGTCAGATCCTCAGCCCGCTTCCAATCAATCGCGACGATGGTCTGCCAAACGAGAATTTCTTTTGGTGAGGCGAAGCGGGCAAATTAGAAGGGTAACCTCGACTCAGCCGATATCAAACTTACAGTGGGATGGAGCTGGTAGTATTTTAACTTTTGCCAACTCCGGTGCCATCTCGAAGGTTGGACTAGAAGGTCAATTCGCTGCTTTTGGCCGGGTCAGCCTAAAAGCGAATTTAACGTATAATTTCTTCCTCAGCTCTTATCTCGATAGCTCGAAGCTGAAGGTCCAGCTGGCTGCTTTATCCGAACAATCCGATATACTTAAGAGAGAGCACTCTAAGCGCCCTGTGATCCTTTCCGGTGATCAGACCTTCGCTTTGCTGGACGCAAATGAACGAGTCCGAAGCGATACTTCGGGGCTTCGGACGGTGACATTGCCGGGCTACGCTTATTCCGTCTTTGAACCAGCGATCCTCGTCACACAATCAGGACCGAAAATCGTAGGTTATGGGTTCGCAGTGGGGCGATCTCAGGCTTTCTCGACGCCGCTGGTTGATCTTAGGACTGGAGAAACCGAAGGGTATTTTTCTCCAATAGAGCTGCAGGTCCGCAGGCGAGGACGTGAATTGGCTCTACAGCCTTTGGAGGGCCGAACGTTTGTTGACGCTTCTTTTAACGGCGACACAGTCGCTTTGTTGGAGAGAGGTCTGGAAAGCGGAATGGAGCTACGTTTTCACGACGAGATAGAAAGAAGCCTTGTGCAAATCTGCAAGACGCACCGTCCCCAAGGCGACCAGAATCTGACTGGCTCTGCAAAGGTTGTGGAATTGGAACGCGATGCCGAAACTGTCGCCGGGATCTTGCTCTTCGAGCGCGCGGAAAACACAATAGTGATCCGATTTCCGGGTGGACCTCTTGGTCATCCGACCAAGCTTACGCAATCGGAACTTACACAGCGCCTAGAACGCCGCGGCAAGACTCAAGCCTTCGCAACTTACCCAGGCTCTGTTGGTCTCGGTCAGCGCAATGTAGCAGCGCTCACAGAATTTAGTGCCAGCGCATTCCATGGCTTTTTACAAAGCATGGCCCGGTGGATTGAAGAATCCGAATATCAGCGCGTCGAAATAGTTGGCGAGAGCTTTGGAGCGCTGCCGGCCTATGCACTAGCTAAGCGAATCGGAAAGAAGCTTGGGCGCGTTGATCTTGTGGCTCCCTATTCTCTGCTTCCGAATAAGGAGATCTTGCTCGGTCTATCAAATCCGAAAGCGGCTGGCGCGCAGATGACGTATGAGCAAGCGATATTCGGCGACCTCAAAAACCGTTCGAGAGTTAGAAAGTTCTTTGAGAACACGTTTGAAACGCAATGCGTGCGCTCTGAAGTTTACGTTTTTGTTGGTGACGACGATCATATCATAGACCCGGCAGCCTTTCCGGAGTGTTTGCGTTCGTATGCAGATGTTAAAACCTACGTGGGCGAAGGCCATTCTTCCTTACAATACAACCAAAACTTCCTCGATGATATTGCTGGTGAATCCCGCTGATTTGAGATCATCCTGTTTTTCGATAGCAGCAGCGATCGAGCATCCACGCAGATGATGTGACCCCCAGCTAGGATTAGACCATCCTGAACGCGAGCCAGACCTCGAATATGCTGTGTTCTTCTCCACAGAATTGACCAAATCTTTAGGTGCCTTACCAGTGACTGGTATTCTCGAATATCGCGCCGATGTCATAAACGAAAGGATCAACAGGGAGGTCGAGTGAAACATGGCGTGCATGGCTCCAGACAGGTTTTTTCGTTCAGCCGGATCTTAAGCTCACAAGCTTCAAACATTGGCAAAGAAGAGACTACGTCCGTTATCGTGAAAAAGTGCTATGCCCCCTTGATGCCTGCAATTTGATCGCGAGCAGAATGTCCATTTTTGGAGCTATGTCTGCTGTATGAGTCGAAGTCACTAAAACCGGCCATTCCGCTCCCCACCCCATGACCGGCCATGAGCGATGCGAATGCGCGATCTTGATACCTGCCGGGCAGCTTTAGCGGGTTTCTCCCCGAAAGCCGAAATTCTGAAAGCGCCCCCAATTGTCGACATTACGAACTCAGCCTAGCCCCCAAGAGCGGACATTGAATTGTCGCTCAAGCGAGCGACTGAGAACCGATAGTCGAAATATATTGATGAAGAGCTCATCGGAACAAATCTTAAGAAACAAGGCGTCGACAAACGACGTAAGGCTTCCGTTAGAATGCGTTCCATTCCCGCCAGCCTCATAGTAGGCTTTCACATATAAAGGGGTTTCTGATGCGGGTTGGCAAAGTTCTCAAATTCGGTTGTCTGGGTGTCTTGGGCGTGTTGATCGTGGCTACCATCGGCATCTGGATATGGAAACCATGGTCATCAATGGTGCCTGCTTTGATGAGCGATCCCGCGCCGAAAGGTCAGCGGATCGAACAGGGCGAGTTGCTGGCCAATTATTACCCTGTCGAGAGGACTGAGCCGGGACCAGGAATACTTTTAATTGGCGGCAGTGAGGGAGCGTTGGGCGCGGAAATGACCCGTTTGGCGAAGGCCCTTAATGCTGAGGGCTTTGAACCGCGCCGGGATTGCCGGAGGCCATTTGGTTTAAGTTATGCTGCCATGGCGGTGTCGTCCAGCATGGCATAGTATTGTTGTTCGGCTTCGGCGGGCGGGATGTTGCCGATTGGCTCCAGCAAACGCCGATGGTTGAACCAATCGACCCATTCCAATGTGGCGAACTCGACGGCCTCGAAGGAACGCCATGGTCCGCGGCGGTGGATCACTTCGGCCTTGTAAAGGCCATTGATCGTCTCCGCTAAAGCGTTGTCATAGCTGTCGCCGACGCTGCCGACCGATGGCTCGATGCCGGCTTCTGCGAGGCGTTCGGTATATTTTATCGATACATATTGCGATCCGCGGTCGCTGTGATGAACCAGTCCGCCACGATGGACCGGTTGGCGGTCGTGCAAAACTTGCTCCAAGGCATCCAGCACGAAGCTGGCATGTGCTGTCCGGCTGACCCGCCAGCCCACGATGTAGCGGGCATAAACGTCGATCACGAATGCGACATAGAGCGCAGGCGGCGGCAGTGCCGGGGGCACTGCACAAAGCCGAGCCCCGCTCCAGGTCGAGACGTAGGTAAAGTCCGAGACCCACAGCCTGTTCGGCGCCGGGGCATGGAACTGCCGGTTGACGCGATCCAGCGGACAGGGCGCAGCCTTATCGCTGATCGTGGTGCGCACCGGCTTGCCACGGATCACCCCATGCAAACTCATATCGCGCATCAGCCGTTCAACGGTGCAGCGGGCAATGGTGAACCCTTCACGCCTCATCTGCCGCCAGACCTTGCGCACGCCGTAAACAGCGAAGTTCTCGGCGAACACCCGCGCGATCTCCGGCTTGAGCGTGTGATCACGCTGCGCCCGCGCTGACAGGCGCGATGGATCCCGCCGCTGCGCGACATGCTTGCGGTAAGTGGAAGGGGCGATCGGCAAGGTCTTGCAGATCGGCTCGACCCCATGAAGCTCCCGGTTATCATCAATAAACGCGATCATCGCTTGAACGGGCGCCAAAGAGTTTAGGCTCGCTCCGCCTGCGCAAAATATGCTGATGCCTTGCGCAATATCTCGTTGGCCTGCCGCAGCTCGCAGACCTCGCGTTCCAGCGCCTTCAGCTTGTCGGCCGTATCGCTTGGCACGCCAGCGCGCTTACCGCTGTCAACCTCGGCCTTCTTCACCCACTCGTGCAGCGTCTGCGGCGCGCAGCCGATCTTGTCAGCAACCGACACCACGGCTGACCAGCGCGACGGATAATCCGCCTCATGGTCCAATATCATCCGCACCGCACGGGCGCGAACCTCGGGTGAAAACTTGTTCGTTGTCTTGCTCATAAGGACTCCATCTACTCAAGAGTTGGAGCCTCCGACAATCCCGGGGCGGTTCAGACCGACTATCCTAAAACTGCAACGCCCATGTTCGTCCGCTTTCACTCGCGCGTTAACCTGTAAAAGGGACACCTCGCGAGTTTGCGAGGCATCAGTTGCGTTTAAGACCAATCGAGGACTTGAGATCGTAGCACCCTATTTTCTTTGAGGCCTCCCTTTTGAGCCAATCATCCCAATGTCCGCTTTCAGACAATCGGTTGCGGTGCATCTATTTCCGAGATTGGGGCGCAAAGCTGCCATCTGTATTCGCACCTTCAGCGAGCTACGAACTTAGCCCAGTCAGTCATCAGCGGTTTGCGTTTGTCGAGGTAGTCGGTGCGCCGATAGGCTGCTTCGACCTTGTTCGCGATCGTATGAGCCAACGCGGCTTCTGCCACCTCGCCCGGATAGCTAGTCTTTTCGGCTACCCAGTCGCGAAACGACGAGCGGAAGCCGTGAACAGTGTAATCGTCTCCCTTGTCGCGCAGGATCTTGAGCAGGGTCATATCTGACAATTGGCGACGCGGGTTCTGTCCTGGGAAAACAAGATCGCTGACGGGCGAACGGAACGCTTTCGCTCGCTTGAGAACATCCAACGCCGCTTCCGACAGCGGGACAACGTGGAGGGTTCCTGCCTTCATGCGTTCAGCGGGGATCGTCCAAAGCTTCTCCTTGACGTCTATCTCGTTCCAGCGCGCGCCGCGAACTTCGCCGGATCGAGAGGCATTCAAGATCAGGAATTCCAATGCGAGACGGCCGACCGAGAAGCGCCCACGCAACCATGTCACGAATGCGGGGAGGTCAGCGTAGGGCATCGCCGCGAAATGGCCTTGCTTCTTCGGCTGGCGCGGAAGACCACGAATAACAGAGCGCATCGGGGCCTCAGTCTCACGAAAACCCTTTGCGCAGGCCCAATCCAGCACCGATCCGATTCGTTGCCGTACCCGCCGCGCGGTTTCTGGCTTTGTCAGCCAGATCGGAGAAAGCGCATCGCGGATTGCAGGTCCCTCTATCTCCGAAACCAGTTTGTCGCCCAAAGTCGGAAAAGCGTAGGTTTCGAGCGTGTTGATCCACTGCGCTTGATGCTTTCCGTTCTTCCAGGCTGCGTTGTGCTCCTCATGGACAAGCTTGGCGGCAGCGCGAAATGAAGGGATGACCAACGCTTCTTTTTCACGCTCTGCCAAAACGTCGATGCCCGCCTTCATTTCCTTGCGAAGCGCCCTCGCGGCCTCTCGGGCTTCTCCTAGTGGCAAGTCAGCAAGGGTGCCCAAACCGATGTCTCGGCGCTTTCCATTGGCCTGAATCCGGACAATCCAACTGCCTTTGCCTTTTGCAGCAAGTTTGAGGATCAGACCTTCTCCGTCAGAATAGCGGCCTGGTTCAGTCAGGTTCCTGACCCCCATCGCCGTTAATTTTCCCATCGCTCGCTCCTTCCAGACCCACACTCAGACCCACACTCGACGCCGGATGCATAGGAACATATAGAGAACCATGCGGACGACGAAAAGCGAAAAAACGCCGTAATTCTAAGGGTTTGGGGACTATAAGGGATTGTCTGGGAAAAGCGAGTTGGCGGAGACGGTGGGATTCGAACCCACGAAAGAGTTACCCCTTTACACACTTTCCAGGCGTGCGCCTTCGACCACTCGGCCACGTCTCCGCATGCGCTTTGGGCAAGCCGCAGCGCTCAAACAGCGAAGCGGTAGCGCAATGAAGAAGCGCGGATAGACGCGACTTGCCTCTTTCGCAAGGCTGTTGGTGGTGGCACATATCCTTTCATGAAATACATCCCATCGACCACCGCCCTCACCGCGTTTGCCTTGGCCCTCGCGCTTGGCTCCCCCGCTCTGGCGCAGGAGGCTCCGGCTGAGGCTGCGCCCAGCCCCAATGCCATTGTCGAAGCTGCCCCTCCCAAAGCGTGGGTGGCGATCCCGTCGGAAGACCTGCTGGTGATGACGCTGGCCCCGGATAGCGACGGAGCCCCGCGCGAAGTGGTGCTGCAATTGATGCCTGCGCCGTTTTCACAAGGCTGGGTCAGCAACATCCGCACCCTCGCCCGCGCGCGCTGGTATGACGGGATCAGCGTGAACCGGGTGCAGGACAATTATGTCGTGCAATGGGGCGATCCCAACTACGACAACCCCGAAGCTGGCGGCGAGGCTAAACCCTTGCCCGAGGGGCTGAAGGTGATGGGGGAGGATGAGTATGCCATCAGGCCTGGTTTTCGTCTTGACGAAATCAAGGCTGTTGCCGGCAAACCTATCGGGAAGGACAGTTACGCCGAGGAGACCTACCTCGCACGCGGATTCCCGTTCGCATCATCTCTCGATGCTGAGGCGAAAAATGGTATGCAGTACCGGCGAAGCTGGCCCGTCCACTGCTACGGCATGGTCGGTGTCGGTCGGAACTTCTCGCCGGACACCGGCTCGGGCGCGGAGCTTTATACCGTGATCGGCCATGCGCCGCGCCATCTGGATCGCAATATCGCGCTGGTCGGGCGCATCATCAGCGGGATGGAGCACCTGTCCTCGCTGCCGCGCGGGTCTGGCGCGCTGGGTTTCTACACCGATGAGGAAGCCGACAAGCGCACTGGCATCCTCTCGATCCGCGTTGCCAGTGATCTGCCAACAGCTGAGCAACCCGCCTACGAATATCTCTCAACCGAGAGCGAGA
>JBARXS010000103.1:0-6921 GCA_049647465.1 Erythrobacter sp. | reverse complement strand
GTGAGCCACACCAGCGCAATCGCGGTCAGCCCCATCGGGATCGCCATCGCGTGGCGGAACGTGTTCATCCACGCGCCCGGCTTGGGCAGGCGGCGGCGCAAGGCTGGTACAAAGCCGATCAGCAGGAACGGCAGCGCCAGCCCCAGCCCGAGCATGGCAAACAGCAACAACGCAATTGGTGTTGGTAACAACAGCGCAGCTCCCAGAGCCGCAGCCATGAAAGGACCGGTGCACGGCGTCGCGGCAAAGGCTGCCAGCAGTCCTGTCGCAAACGCCCCGCCAGCGCCCTTACGCGGGCCTGAGCCGCTGCCGAAGCTCGGCAATTCAAACACGCCTGCGAAATTAGCGGTGATCGCTGCGGCCAGCACCAGCAGGACGATGACGACCGATGGCTCCTGCAACTGGAACGCCCAGCCCACCTGCTCACCCGCCGCGCGCAATGCGAGCATCACGCCGCCCAGCGCGACGCAGGCGAGCACCACGCCAGAGGTATAGGCGGTGCCCTCCACCCGCGCTTCGGCCTCGCTGCCGCCCGCGCGGGCCAGCGCAAGCGCTTTCAGGCTCAGGATCGGAAAGACGCAGGGCATGATGTTGAGGATCAACCCGCCGACAAGCGCGCCCAACGCCAGCGTCCAGAGCGGCGGGATGGCAGTTTCGGATTGCCCGGCGATCATCGTGCCATTGGCGGGAACATCGCCAGCAATCGCGTCGAAAACCACGCCCGCACCGTCGCCACCGCTAAACGAGAGAATGCCCTCGACCACGCTGGGATCATTGTCGCCATATTCAGCCAGCGGAACTTCGATGATGAGCATGTCACCATCGCGGCTGAAGGTCTGGGTGGCGGCGTAATCGACCAGCTGCTCGTTTGCGATAAACACATGCGGGTTGGTGAGGGCGACGGTTTCGGGAAGCGGCACGGCGAGGCGCAGAGCGCCGCCGGTCGTCTCAAATGCCGATGCCGCATTTAGCGGGGGCGCAACCTGCGCGCGCCACTTGGCGAAGTCGCCCAGCCCCACGCTGGCCTCCAGCGCCGCGTCCTGCGGCACGCACACACGGTCTGTGCAGGCAAGGAATTCGACATAGCCAGAAAGGCTCGGCACACCGTCCACGACCGCATCGTCAGGCACCTGCACCGGCACGAGGACAGCATATTCGCCCTCATAAATGTGGTTCATCAGATCGCCGATCAACAGCCTCTCGGGCACCGGATACAGCGCATCGCCCATCACCCAGCCATCGGGCAGGTCCAGTTGCAACCGCATTCCCTGCCCCGCATCGCCCGGGTTCTTCCAGTATCCATGCCATTCCGGCGCGCTGGGAGTGAATTTCAGCGCCAGCATCCACTCTTCACCCGCGCGCGGCAGATCCTGGGCCAGCAATTCGACCGCGATATTGGCATCGCCAAACAGGGCTTTGCGCGGCTCGTCAGAGGCGGGATCCTGTGCGAGAGCGCCGCTCGCGAGCATCACCCCCAGTATCAAAGCAGCGAGCGCCATTGCGCCCCACGCAAGCAGGCGTGCAGCGAAGTATCTGAAGGAGAGAGGGAAGAATCTTGCGTCCGTCACGCCTTAGCCCTTAGGACCGTCCCACGACATTCGCAAACACGCCGAACACCGCTACAGGATCGATGACACAATGAACGCAGCAAACGAAGAAACCCGCGATCTGTTGATCCTTGGCGGGGGGCTGGTCGGCATGGCGCTCGCGCTGGCGGCGGCGAAGAAGGGCATGTCCAGCCATGTGATCGACCGCGCCGATCCTGCCGAACTGACCGCAGAGGGCTTTGATGATCGCGCCACCGCGATCAGCACCGCCAGCTGGCACATGTTCACCAATATCGGGATCGCCGACAGTCTTGACGAATTTGCCTGCGATATCGCCAGCATCGCCGTGACCGATCAGAACAAGCCCGGACGGCTCGATTTCCAGCCAGAGCCGCACGAAGGCACGCTAGGCCGGATGTTCCCCAATCGACGTTTGCGCCTCGCCCTGTTCGAAGCCGCCGATGCAGAACCACTCATCAACTGGGTGCCCAAGGCCGAGATTACCGAGCGCCAACGCTCCGAATTCGGCGCGGCGGCCATTCTGGCGAGCGGTGAAAAGCTGAAGGGCCGATTGATGGTCGCTGCCGAAGGGCGCGGATCGCCGACGCGCGATCAGGCTGGCATCACCATCGCCAAGTGGGATTACAAGCACCGCGCGATCATCGCGGGCCTGACCCATTCCAAGCCGAACGACAATGTCGCGTGGGAAATCTTCTATCCCGCTGGGCCATTCGCGCTGTTGCCGCTGAATGATGATGCGGACGGCACGCATCGGTCCTCGCTGGTGTGGACCGTCTCTGAAGATGATGGCCGCGCGGTGATGAAGCTGGGCGACCGCGCGTTTCTGGCCGAAGTGCAAAAGCGCATGGGCGGCGTGCTGGGCAAGGTGGAGACTGTAGGCGCGCGGTCCAGCTGGCCGCTGGGCTTTCACCACACCGCCAAGATTACCGGAGAGCGGCTCGCGCTGGTCGGCGATGCGGCGCATGGCATTCACCCGATTGCGGGACAGGGCCTCAATCTGGGGCTGCGCGATGCGGCGGCGCTGGTCGAAGTGCTCGCCGATGGCGCGCGGCTCGGGCTTGATCCGGGCGATGCGCAATTGCTCAAACGCTATGAGAACTGGCGCGGGCTCGACAGTTTCATGGTGGCGCTGGCGACCGATGGGCTGACGCGGCTGTTTGGCGTTCCGGGCAAGACCGCATCGGCAGTGCGCAGGCTGGGCATGTCAGCGGTGCAGCGCACCGATCTGCTCAAGACGTTTTTCATGGACGAGGCGCGCGGTGTCTCGGGCGATCTGCCAGAATTGCTAAAAGCCTGAGCCTCAGCGGCGACTTATTCCCCGCCATCCACCGGACTGACCTGATCGACGCGGTTGCCCGCACCATCGCGCAATCCGCGCTGGTCCAGCACGGCGGCGGCTTCGATATTCTCCAGCGCGTCCATCGTCGCGGCAAAGCGTTCGGCATCGGCAATCCAGCTTCCCGCTCTGGCTGCGCCGGGCATCGCCTTCACCTCTTCGATCGCACTGCGATAGCGGCCCTGCTCCATCGCATAACGCGCCCGCTCCAGCCGTCGCTCGGGCTGACTTGAAGGCGTGCTTTCGCGCCGGATCACGAACAAGTCACCCAGTTCGCGCCGCAAAGCCTCCCATGACGGGCCTGCGCTGGTTTCCCGCAATTGCGGCCCCAGCCCTTCAAGCCGGGCCAGCAGCGTATCAAGCCGGATCGGCGGGTCACTGCGCGAAAAACTGATAATCGTGTTGACCGCATTGGGCCGCTCATCACCAAATCGCAGACGCAGCTGGTCCGCCAGATAGCCAAGCTCATCCCCGCGCTCGATCAAACGGCGGGTGGCAAAGGCGATCAGCAAGGCCTCCGCCCGCGCCGCATTGCCCGCCGCCGCCTGCGTTTGCAGATCAAGCCGCGTCAGGCGCTGTTCCGCAGCGGCAAGGCGTTGATCAAGCCCGCCCTGCTGTTCGGCAACCCGCGTCACAGCCTGCGCCGCCTGCTCTGGCGTTTCCGCCTCAAGCACTTCGGCCAGGGGCGTCGGCGTGGGAGAGATCACCGCGCTGGGCGGGGCGAGCGGAGTTGGCGAAGCGGCGGCGACCGCAGGCTGGGCCACCGCTTCATCGCCGGGCGAGTTGGCGGAAATGTTGTACCAGACAACGTAGCCGACCAGCCCGCCGCCGATCATAAAGGAAAGCGCCGCAGCAATCAGAACGCCCTTTGTGGACGAGCTTTTGCGGCGGCTACCATATCTAGATTCCATGCGTATTCTTATCTCTCGATCCGTCCGCGACCCGGTCCCCTTAATGCGCGCTTTCCCATCCGAAAAACGCACCGGCACGTGAGATGTATCCTGTCGCCTTATAGGCACAGCTGCCCGACCATTGCCAGCAGCGCTTCGTCGCTGGGCCGTTCTGGAATGTGGATAGCCTTCCAACCGTCCCCGGCAGGCTGCGCAATGCGCGGCCCCATCGGCGCCAGCGTGATGCGGCTGCGGTCCACCTCCAAGCGATTGCATTCAGTGACAAATTGCCAGGTCATCGCGGCGGAATGGAGCAGCACAATCGTGTCTTCCTCCAGCAATCGCGCCTGTTTTTCGAGAAATGTGCGCGGGCGCACCTCATAGACCTGAAACGGCTCGAATGTGATGCCTTCGGGCAGGTTCAGATCGACATATTCGTTGCCGACCAGCCGCATGTAATGGATCGGCGCGCTGACCTGATCGACGATGCTTTGCAAACCGCCCTTGCCTGCGAGCGCGACTGTGAACCCCGCCGCCCGCGCTTCGCGCGCGGTTGCTTCTCCGACGGCATGTACGGGCAATTGGCTGAGCCGTGCGAGGTTTTTACCGCCCAGCCGCATCGCATTGGCGCTGCCGATCAACAGCGCATCAAACCGCCGGAGCGAGGGCAATTCCCACTCCACCGCCACCACCCGCGAAAGCGCATAGCCGTGCATCGTCAGGCCCATTTGCCGCCCGAGAGCAAGCGTTGCCGACAGGCCCGGCTCTGGCCTGATGGCCAAGACAGGAATTGGCGCGTTGCTCATAGCCAAATTCAGCCCTGAGGCCGGAAATGCTCCGTCACCGCTGGCCCCGCGCGGCTGAGCAGTTCGTGCGCCAATGCGCTGACCCTGGCGTGGTCACCGGGTGCAAAATGCGCCTCGCCTTCGATCCGTTCCGATCCGTCCGGGCTGAACACGGCGGCGTGCATCGCAAGGCCGCGCGCATCATGCTGACACAGCACTGCAACCGGCGAATGGCAGGTACCACCAAGGCTGGCGAGGAGCGCGCGTTCCGCTTCGAGTTCGGCACGGGTTTCCGCGTGATCGAGCGGGCCAAGCGCCGACAGTGTCGCCTCATCACCCGCGCGGCATTCCAGCGCAATCGCGCCCTGCGCAGCGGCGGGGATCCACTCATCGGTCTGCAAGGGCGCGCCAACCGCGCTCTGATCCAGCCGCTCAAGTCCGGCTGCGGCCAAGAAGGTCACATCCGCCTCGCCAGCTTTCAGCTTCGCGAGACGGGTTGCGACATTGCCTCTGAACATCACAACCTTGCAGTCAGGACGCAGGTTTAGGAGCTGCGCTGCGCGGCGCGGGGCGCTTGTGCCAACGACTGCGCCGGAAGGGATCGCTGCGATGCTGTCTGCCCCGACAAGGCAATCGCGCCGGTCAGCACGATGCAGTACCCCGCCAAAGACAAAGGCATCGGGCCGCTCGGTCTCGACATCCTTGGCCGAATGCACAGCCACATCAATGCGGCCTTCATGCAGCCACACATCCAGTTCCTTGGTCCACAGTGCCTTGCCACCGATTTCCGCCAGAGGCCGGTCCAGCACCTTGTCCCCGCTGGCCATCACCGGGACCAGTTCCACCGCGTCCTCGCCCCAGCCATGCGCCGCGCATAACCGCGCGCGAGTTTCATGAGCCTGCGCCATAGCCAGCGGGGAATTGCGGGTGCCCAGCCGGATTTTCACCGCATCCTCACCAGACGCAGAATCAGCCGCACTCGAATTTTCGTTCATGAACAATCCCTCTCGTCACGCTTGCTCTAGCGAGCGCAGGGACTAGATGGAAGCGCGATGGGATCGAAACCGCACATCTTGAACGGCGCGCAGGTCGTCCTCGGCATTGAATCGAGCTGCGATGAAACCGCCGTGGCTCTGGTGACTAGCGACCGGCGCATTCTGGCAGAGCGGATTGCCAGTCAGGAAGCCGAGCACGCGCCCTATGGCGGGGTCGTGCCGGAAATCGCCGCGCGCGCCCATGCAGAGCGACTGGCACCGATGATCGAGACCGTGCTGAATGAGGCGGCGATGACGCTGGATGATGTCGACGCGATTGCCGCGACCGCTGGACCCGGCCTGATCGGCGGCGTGATGGTCGGACTGGTGAGCGCGAAGGCGCTGGCGATGGCATCGGACACGCCCCTGATGGCGATCAATCATCTGGAGGGCCACGCGCTGTCCCCCCGCCTTGCCGATGCGGACCTTGCCTTTCCCTATCTGTTGTTGCTGGTTTCAGGCGGGCATTGCCAGATACTGATGGTCGAGGGCGTGGGCCAGTATCGCCGCCTTGCCACCACGATTGACGATGCTTTGGGCGAAGCGTTTGACAAGACCGCCAAGATCCTCGGCCTGGGTTATCCGGGCGGCCCTGCAGTGGAGCGACTGGCGCGCGAGGGCGATCCAGAGGCAGTTCCCCTGCCCCGCCCGCTCAAGGGATCGAAGGAACCGCATTTCAGCTTTGCCGGCCTGAAAAGCGCGGTTTTGCGGGCGAAGGAAAGCGACAATCACGCAGATGCCGATATCGCCGCCAGTTTTCAGCAGGCCGCCGTGGACTGCCTGATAGACCGGCTTGAGATGGCTCTCGGCAAGATCGAAACGCCCCCTGCGCTTGTGATGGCAGGCGGAGTAGCAGCCAATTCGGCGGTACGCTCTGCCCTCGAACACCTCGCCGCGCGCCATGCGATGCGCTTTACCGCTCCTCCGCTCAAGCTGTGCACGGACAACGCCGCGATGATCGCGTGGGCGGGGTGCGAGCGCCTGCCGACCGGCCAGAACGATCCGCTGGATTTCCGCGCGCGCCCGCGATGGCCGCTTGATCCCGAAGCAGAAAAAGTGCGCGGTGCCGGAGTGAAAGCATGATGGAAACCGTTGGTGTTATCGGCGCGGGCGCATGGGGCACGGCACTTGCCCAAATGCTCAGCAGTGATGCCGGGAACGGGGGACGACATGTTGTCCTTTGGGCCTATGAAAGCGAGTTGGTCGAGGCGATCAACACCAAACATCGCAACCCGCTCTATTTGCCCAGCGCCGCGCTGAACCCCACCATCCGTGCAACCGGCGATCTGGCGGAGCTTGCGGCGCTCG
>JBARXS010000102.1:0-3920 GCA_049647465.1 Erythrobacter sp. | reverse complement strand
GCGCCAACATCCAGCATTTCCTGATTGATGTCGGCCACCGTGATATCCGCGCCGCGATCCGCCATGCGAAAGGCGATGTCACCCGTGCCGCCCGCCATATCGAGAATACGCTCACCCGCCTGCGGTTTGACCCGCTTGACGAAGCGGTCCTTCCACCCGCGATGCATGCCCATCGACATGACATCGTTCATGATGTCGTATTTCCCGGCAACGCTGCTGAAAACCTCGCCCACGCGGCGGGTCTTTTCCTCAGGCGCGACCTGTTCATAGCCAAAGGAGACGGTGGTGTCGGAGGGTGTGGGGCTGGTTTCACTCATACGGCACGCACTAGAGGCAATCGGCGTCAACGCAAAGGGTGGAGTTGATGCATGATCCGCACCGCGCGTTGCGTGGTATTTTTGTGTCCTGCCGCTTCGCTGCTTGAGGGTGTTTGCCTGTCCTACCGCTTCGCTGCTTGAGGGTGTTTGTCTGTCCTACCGCTTCGCTGCTTGAGGGTATTGGTCTGTCCTACCGCTTCGCTGCATGAGGGTGTTTGTCTGTCCTACCGCTTCGCTGCTTGAGGACAGGATGTTTTTTTGGTTGCGTGCGGCAACAACATCCGTTGTTGGCTCGTGCCGGGCCTACCCTCTCCCCCGTCCTTCTGCCTTTGAGCATATGATTCCGGGCGGAAGGGCGGGGGAGAGGGTAGGCTTGGCACCCGAGCGTCAGCGAGAAAAGAATGCCCGAATTACCCGAAGTCGAAACCACAGTGCGCGGCCTCGCGCGGTACATGGATGGCGCGCGCATCACGCGCGTTGTGCTCAACCGCCCCGATCTGCGCCGTCCGTTTCCGCCTGACCTTGTGCAGATGATGACAGGCGCGCGGGTCACCGGCCTGTCACGCCGCGCCAAATACGGGTTGATCCATCTGGACCGCGAACAAAGCGTCATCTTCCATCTGGGCATGAGCGGGCGCTGGCGGATTGATCCCGAAGAGCCGGAAACGCACGATCATATGGTGATCGAGACCGCCGACAACCGCTTTGCCCTGTGCGATCCGCGTCGATTCGGCTCTGTCGATATGGTCGCGACGGCGGCGCTGGACCAATGGCCGCAATTCGCCGCCATGGGTCCGGAGCCGCTAGGACCGGGCCTGACGCCAGACTATCTGAAGGCCGCCCTCAAAGGCAAAGTGCAGTCGATCAAGCTATGCCTGCTGGATCAGCGGTTGGTGGCCGGGCTTGGCAATATCTATGTGTGCGAGGCGCTATGGCGCGCGGGTATCCGTCCGACCAAGGCGGGCGGCAAAGTGACAAAGCCCCAGCTTGCCCGGCTGGTGCCCGCGATCAGGGATGTGCTGGAGGCCTCCATCCGCGATGGCGGATCATCCTTGCGCGATTACGCGACGCCCAGCGGTGAGCTTGGCTATTTCGCAACGCGCTTTGATGTCTATGGCCGCACGGGCGAGCCCTGCCACCGCGAGGATTGCGGCACGATCAAGCGGATTGCACAGGGCGGGCGCAGCACATGGTATTGCGGGAAGTGTCAGCGTTGAATTCGCATTTTGGTCGCTGAGCACGGCTGCATGGCAGCCGCAAGGGCGACCGCCCGCCCGCAGGTGCCCGGAGCGAAGCGGAGGGACAGCACCGAGGACCCCTCGGCGGATGCCGGTGCTTGAGACAAGCATTGACGATTCGCACTTGCGCCCGTATGTGCCGCGCTTTCCGACGCTTTGGGCGACGCTGTTGCTGTGCCCGGGCGCTCTCGTTTCACGAGACAACTTATCAGACATCCGGTCGCATTCACGCGGCCAAACAGACGCGAGACAGATAGATTTATGGCCAATACGCCGCAAGCCCGCAAGCGCATCCGCCGCAATGACCGCCGTGCCGAAATCAACGGCGCGCGCGTCAGCCGCATCCGTGGTTTCATCAAGAAGGTCGAAAGCGCCTGCGAAGCGGGTGACAAGACAGCCGCTGCCGAAGCGCTCAAGGCGGCTCAACCAGAAATGGCGCGCGGCGTTGCCCGCGGTGTGATGCACAAGAACACAGTCTCGCGGAAGATGTCGCGCCTGTCGAAGCGAGTCGCTGCACTCTGATTTTACGGCACTGATTCGCCCCATCGCCCTCAATCGTTCGGGCGACTTTGCGGGGCCAAATTGTATGAGGGTTGCACCGTAATGGTGCAGCCCTTTTGCGTTTGGGCGCGCGGTGCCCCCAAGCCCGCAACCAACCTTCGCATAAGTGTAGGAAACTCCACGATTCGCGAAGGCGAATTTGGTAAAATATAAGTAAATTAGGCACTTGAACGAAAGTGTGCGGGGTTAGGCGAGTCAATCCGATTTATTTCAGTTTTTTGAACATTCCTCGGTTGCGTTACACGCCGAACAGGCCTTTATTCTATCCACCACTCGGCAGGGGACAGTCCGGGTTCACATATTTAGGTTGATAGGTCGCCTTGGGATTTCGCAGTTCTGAGGCTCGGGAGGATTTTGCCTGTCGCGCGGATGAACGTGCTTTCGGAAAATCGATTCCGAAAGTAAGGAAGTTGTGGGGAAATGAAGTGCATAAAGTTGATAAGGCGCGGTCAACGCGTCGCAGTTCTGACGAAGATCTGATGGAAGATGCCGAAGCAATCAATCTGGCCGCTGACTGGGCTGACATCAGCCAGGGCCTGCGCAAGGATCTTGGTCATCAATTGCACAGCCAGTGGATCAAGCCGATCCAGGTGGGCAATATCGACAAGGAGACGGGCGTTCTCGACCTGTTTCTGCCAACCGAGTTTTCCGCCAATTGGGTGAAGGACCGTTTCGAGGACCGCTTGCAGCTCGCCTGGACGATTGCGCGGACCGAAGTGCGACAGGTCAAGATTCAGGTTCACCCTGGTCGACGCCAATTGCCCGAACTGCGCCTTGATGATGGCCGCCGCCCGGCCAATGACGGTGCGAGCGCGATCGCCGTGGCCGCCGGAACCATCGGCGATTCCGGTTTCACCTCCAGTGTCGGTCTTGATCCGTCGCTGACCTTTGCCGCTTTTGTCACGGGTGAGGCAAACGTGCTCGCCTGCAACGCAGCGCAGCGCATGGCCGCGACCGAACAGCCCCAATTCTCGCCGCTCTACCTCAAGGCGGCGACGGGACAGGGCAAGACGCACCTGCTGCACGCCATCGGGCACAGCTTCCTGCAACACCACCCGCGTGCGCGCATATTCTACTGTTCGGCAGAACGCTTTATGGTGGAATTTGTGCAGGCTCTCAAAGCCAACCAGATGATCGAATTCAAGGCGCGCCTGCGCAGTTTCGATCTGCTGCTGGTGGACGATATCCAGTTTATCATCGGCAAAGCGTCGGCTCAGGAAGAGCTGCTTTATACGATTGATGCACTGCTGGCTGAAGGTAAGCGACTGGTGTTCGCCGCCGATCGTGCTCCGCAGGCACTGGACGGCGTTGAACCGCGTCTGCTCAGCCGGCTTTCGATGGGTCTGGTGGCTGACATGCAGGCCGCCGACATCGAATTGCGCAAGAGCATTCTGGAATCCAAGCTGTCGCGCTTTGCGCCGCTCAATGTGCCGGGCGATGTGCTCGATTTCCTTGCGCGCACCATCACCCGCAACATTCGCGAGCTGGTGGGCGGCCTCAACAAGCTGATCGCCTATGCGCAGTTGACGGGGCAGGAGGTTTCGCTGAACCTGGCCGAGGAACAGCTGACCGATATCCTGTCAGCCAACCGCCGCCGGATCACGATTGACGAGATTCAGCGCACAGTGTGCCAGTTCTATCGCATCGACCGCAGCGAAATGTCGTCAAAACGGCGCGCGCGAGCCGTTGTGCGCCCGCGTCAGGTGGCGATGTATCTGTCCAAGGTCCTGACCCCGCGCTCCTATCCCGAGATTGGCCGCAAGTTTGGCGGACGCGACCACTCCACGGTCATCCACGCTGTGCG
>JBARXS010000101.1:0-66345 GCA_049647465.1 Erythrobacter sp. | reverse complement strand
CAATTCCCGATGGCGCGGTGCTGACTGTGATCGCTTTGATCGGCACGACAGTGGTGCCTTACAACCTGTTTCTCCATGCCTCCGCCGTGGCGCGCAAATGGTCTGATCCGGCTGACTTGCCCATTGTACGCGCGGATACTGGCATCGCTATCGGGATCGGCGGATTGCTCGCGATCCTCATCGCCTCAACCGCTTCGGCCAGCCTGTTTGCCGCCGGGCTCTCGGTCAAGAATGCCGGTGATATGGCGCAGCAATTTGAGCCCTTGTTTGGCCCATCCTCCAAATATTTGCTGGGCGTTGGGCTGTTCGCCGCCGGTTTGACCAGCGCGATTACCGCGCCGCTGGCCACAGCCTTTGCAATGACGGAGACTCTGGGCCTTGAAGGCAGTGAAAAGTCGCTCGCGTTCCGGACCACCGCGTTGAGCGTGATTGTGATCGGAGCGGGGCTGTCGCTGGCCGGGATACGCCCTGTCGAAGTGATTGTGACCGCGCAGTTTGCCAACGGGCTGTTGCTGCCGATCCTCGCCGCCTTCCTGCTCTATGCCATGAACCAGAGCGCCATTCTGGGCGAATATGCCAATGGCTGGAAGGCGAATGTGGCCGGCGCCATCGTCATGGTGGTCGCGACGGGGCTTGGGATTCGGCTGGTCGTGCTGACCCTGACGTAGGTCCGTTCAGGGCCGAAATCCGACCATTTACACTTAAGCCGATCTTTACCTCAAAGCCTTAGCAAGCAGTGCTCTGGGCGGATTAGGGCGGACGGCACGTGTTCTGGAAGAAATTGCGCAGGAACGAAGCGCGCGAAATAGAAGCGGAAGCAGCAGAGCAGGCCGCAGCAGAGGGTGTGCAGCGCCGCCTTAGCAGGCTGGCCCGCCACCGTGATGGCGGCGACGAAGGAACCGGCGCAGACAGTAACAGCGAAACCAAAGCTGCGCTGAATGAGCGATTCGTGACTTGCGCATTCACCATCCTTGGCGTGCCAATGGATGCCGACCCGTCTGCGATTGCGGCGGCGGTCGATGATCTGGCCTTTGCCGAGGATGTGGATTCACAAGCTCTCGAAGCCGCGCAGGCCGAATTGCTCGCGCCGCGCGACCGTATCCGTCATGAACTGGCGTGGCTGCCAGAAGCGGACAATGATCAACAGAGCGAGGCGCGCCAGGCACTGAAAAATGGTGACGTCTCGACGTTGCTCGACCTCAGGCTTGCGACAAGCGGATTGGCGCGGATCAATCTCGGCATGGCTTTGCTCGCGGTGCGCGGGCGCGACGTGGACTTTCAGCGCGCGGTTGTGATGGACCTGCTGGAATGGGACGCGCAGGCGACGCATGACCGGATTGACGAAGCACGATTGCGCGGGCGCGGCACAGCCAGCAGCGCCGAACACTTTGATGCAGCGCTTGCCGATTACCGCCGCGATGCTGGCCGGATCATGGCTCAGCGCCTCAGCGCGACGCGCGAGGGCCGCGACCTTCTGGCGCAGCAGATCGAGCACAGCCGGGCTGAAATCCGCGCCTGCGCAGTCCCGATGCTCGAAGCGATTGCCAACGAATATGGCGCTCTGGCCGATGCAAAGCTGCAAAACCTGCGCGGCAAGATCGCCGACGCCATCACGGCCCTGACAGCACAACCGCGCGATCCGGCAAAGGTTACATTGATCATCACCACTCTGGACCTGTGGTCACAGTGGCGCACGCCGCAGCAAAAGCTTGAGGAAGCGCGCGGTCTGGACGATCCGCTGTCGGCTGAGCTCTTCAGCGAAATCCGCGAATTGGCGATCACTTTATCCAATGAACACAAGCTGTTCGACGAATCGCTCCGGTTGGGGCGTGCCCTGAAACACGCCTTTGGCGCTGTGCCGAGCCTGAAGCATAAGGTGGAACAGGACCTGCCGATGTTGATCGGCAACGCCCTGTTCAAGCGGTTCGAGCAACTGGCTGAAACGACCGCTGCAAATATCCGCAAGTTTGCGACCGAGATCGAGAGGTCTGGCATCGGCGCGGAAACCGGCGGTCATGTCGGCAAGGTGTGCGACGTTTTCGAAGAACTCGTCGAAACGAAGCCCGATGATGAAACCGCTTTTCTCGTCATGCGTGCGCTGATGATCAAATTGGCGAACGAGACCGGACGCGGCGATGTCGCGCTGGAAATGGTGGAATACCTCCTTGATCATGGCGCGCCCGGTGATGTGCGCAACCGCCTGGTCCAGGATATGTGCCAGATTCAAAAGCAGCTTAAGGAAAGCCGATGAGCGGCCCGCATCGCGCGCTCGCGGAACTGGCGACGCAATATTGGAAGCTGTGCGCTGCCTTTGAGCACAAATCCGCTCAGGATGAAGGTGCCGGCCAGAGCGACGAAGCCATGCTGCGTTATGCGCGCGGGCGGTTGGACGCGATCCTTCAAAGCGAGGGGATGGAGCTGCGCGTATTCAATGGCCAGCCCTTCACCGCATCGTGCCCGGCAATACCGCTCAATTCGGAGGAAGTCGGCGGCGATGCGCGGATCGAGCGGACCCTTGAACCCACCATTCTCCACGCTGGCGAAGTCGTGCTTTCGGGCAAGATCATGCTGGCGGCAATTGTACCGAGCGAGGCTTGAGCGAATATGTATCTTGGCATTGATCTGGGCACCTCCAATTCCGCGATTGTCGGTAACCGGACCGGAAAGCTGGAGCTGTATAAATCGGTGACGGGAGAGGACGTGCTGCCCTCTGTCATCATGCAGGATCGCAGCGGATCGCTTTATGTCGGGCGGCGCGCCTATGAGCAGATGCGCGTTGCGCCCGATGGGATCGCCGCGCGGTTCAAGCGGCTCTTGGGCACCAGCTCGACGCTCGCTTTCGGGCATGAAGGCGCGACGATTACGCCCGAGGAAGCCAGCGCGCAGGTCATCCGGCAATTGCTGACACAGGCCCGCGCGCAAATCGGCGAGGAGGCTGTGACCGGCGCGATTGTGACTGTGCCCGCCGCCTTTAACCAGATGCAGTCAGAGGCGACCATTCGCGCGGCCAATGCGGCTGGCCTGTCTCAGGTCGGATTGTTGCAAGAGCCGATTGCAGCAGCGATGGCGTGTATGGAAAACCCCGACGCGCGCACCGGGCTGTTCCTTGTCTATGACCTTGGCGGCGGCACGTTCGATGTCGCGCTTGTCCGGGCGATCAATGGCGCGGTTACGGTAGAGGCGCATGAAGGCATCAACATGCTGGGCGGCAGTGATTTTGACCGCTTGCTGATGGATCAGGTGGTGCGCCCGTGGCTTGACCTCAATTTCTCCCTGCCCAGTGACATTTCCGGCTCACCCGAAATCCAGCGCATGATGGCGATTGCCAAAGCGCATGTGGAACGCGCCAAGATTGAGCTTTCGACCATGGAAGAGACCACGATCTTCGTCTCGGAACACGAAGCGCAGCTGCGTGATCTGGACGGGGCTGCGGTCTATCTCGAGATCCCGATCAGCCGCGCGCAGGTTGAAGAAGTGGTCGGCCCGCAGATTGACCGCTCGATTGAACTGTGCCGCAAGGTGCTCGGCGACAATGGCTATAACAGCGAAGACGTGACCAAGGTTGTGCTGATTGGCGGACCCTCGCGCATGCCGGTGGTGCGCGCGCGTGTGCCCGGCGATCTGGGGGTTGGGGTTGATCTGGAGGTTGACCCGATGACAGCGGTGGCGCGCGGCGCGGCGATCTATGCCGAGGGCCGCGAATGGGCCGCTCCCGAGGGATCGGTTGAAAGCGCATCAGGCGAACCGGGTGGCACCAAGAAAGCACGCGTAAAGCAGGGCTCTGGCGATCACATCTCATACGATTTCGAAGCGCGCACCACCAATGAACGCGCCCGCATTCGCGTAATCGGGGACGGCGCGAGCGAGGATTGGCAGGTCTCGGCAAAATCCAGCACGGGCGAGGATTACGGAACGCGCGACGTCGTGGAAAAGCCGATCTTCTCGATCCTGCTTGATCCGGGCGAGACGCAGGTGACCATGCGCGTAACTGATGAAACGGGCGCTCCGGTTGAGGCCGCGAGCAAAACGCTCACCCTGACGCGCATCATGGCGACCGCCACGGGTGCGCCGTGCACTGCGACGATCGCTGTGAAGGTCGAGGATACCGACGGCACCCGCTCTATCAACGTGCTCGAACCGCTGCTTGAAAAGGGCGACACTCTGCCCAAGAGCGGCAAGCGCACTTTCCGCGCCGCACGCAAGCTGGAGCCGGGTGCGGCCGACTGGATTGATGTCGAGCTGTATGAACGCGCAGAAGGCGTGCCCGAGCCGGAGGCCAACCTGCTGATCGGGAGCTTCCGCCTCGCCGCGCGCGATCTGCCGCCGCATGTCGTGCCGCTGATGCCGGGTGATGAGGTGATCCTGCATTGGTCGGTCGATGACAGCCAATTGCTCAAGGCCTCGGTCGAGCTGCCGTCATGCGGGCTGCATCTCAAGGATCACAGCTTTTACGTCGATGATCTGGCGCGCATTGATTTTGGCGCTGATGGAGAGCGGTTCGCGTATGAGGCTCTGGTCGCGGCGGAGGATGATCTGGATCGCCTACGCCAGATTGTGGGCACAGACTTCGCGCGCGAGGTTACCGATATCCGCCGCCGTCTTGACGAACAGTCAGGCCGCGTTGCGACCTCTTATGAGGCCGATGTGTTCCGTTCTGTCACTGAAGAGGCGCGCATGATCCGGCAGGAAATCTCGCGCCTGAGGCACAAGCCACGCGCACGGACCAAAGAGCTGGAAGCGCAGATTTACGCGGCCGAACAGCGCGGACGCGAATTGTCGGGGACTCTCGATAAGACGGGTCAGGAGATGGCGCATGGGCACTTGGAGACAGCCCGCCGCGCCCTTGCCGAAGAGCAGTTCCAGGTTTGTGCACGCGCCGTTCAGGCTGCGCAGGAAGTGTATGCGCGATACGTCGTGGAAGCGCCCGGCTTTATCAGCCTCTATTTCATCCAGCTCAGCGCAAGCCGCCATGCCGCGATGGACAAGCCGCGCTTTGACCAGCTTGTCGAGTTGGGTCATGCCGCGCTCAAGGCGAATGACGAGGCGAAATTGCGCGGGATTTGCGCCGATATTCACAATATCATGACCCCGGCGGGCGGTGAAACGGCCAATGCAGCGGCAAAGGCAGGCCTGCGCCGCTAAGCCCAACTTGCGATATGTGACCGGGGCGCTTGAGAAAGGGGCGCTTGACCGGCGCGCCCGCTTCGCAGAAAGCTGCGGGTTTTCGGGCACGTAAACAAGGGTTAGTCTATGCAGGGTCGGGTTTTTGGGCAGTCATTGGCGGCGCGGGTAATCGGGGCGCTGATCGCGCTGTGCGGTCTCGGCCTTCTGGGGTTTGCCGCCCCGGCACAGGCGCAGTCCTTTTTCGAAGGTGAGTTTGACGCAGCCATCCCGACAGTGACCGAGGTGCTGGGCCATGCGCCGGGCACGCATATTACCTCGCCGGCTGAAACACTGGTCTATCTGCGCGCGCTTGAGAAAGCCGCGCCCAACCGGATGCGCATCGTCGAATATGCCGAGACATGGGAAGGCCGCCCGCTTCATTATGTCATCCTGACCGCGCCGGAAAACATGGCGAATATTGACGCGATACAGGCGGACCTTGCCAATGTTGGCGATGGGCGCGGCAGCAATGGTAGCGCGCTGCCCGTGACGTGGCTGACATACAGCGTGCACGGTAATGAAATCAGCTCCACCGATGCATCTTTGATGATGGCGTATCACCTGCTTGCCGCGACCGGTGATGCCCGCGCGCAATCGATCATGCGCGATACTATCGTCGTGATTGACCCGATCCAGAACCCTGATGGCAGAGCGCGCTTCGTCAACCGCTTCCGCGCCTCCACCGGCATCGTTCCCGAAGCAGACCGCCAGTCCGCCGAACATGACGAACCGTGGCCCAGTGGCCGCGTCAATCACTACATGTTTGACCTTAACCGTGACTGGTTCACGCTCAGCCAGCCCGAAACACGCGGCAAGGTTAAGGCGATCCGTGACTGGAACCCGGTCGTGGTGGTCGACGTGCACGAAATGGGCGGGGACAGCACCTATTTCTTCAGCCCCGCTGCCGATCCGATCAACCCCAACATCACCGCCGCCCAGCGCCGTGCCTATGAAGTGATCGGGCGCAACAATGCCGCCTATTTTGACCGCATGGGTGAGCCCTATTTCACCCGCGAAACCTATGACCTGTTCTATCCCGGCTATGGCGATACGTGGAATACGCATCACGGCGCGATTGGCAGCACCTATGAGCAGGGCTCTGCGCGCGGGCTGGTGTTTGAGCGGCGCGATGGCACCGTGCTCACCTACGCAGATGGCGTGCGCAATCACTTCGCGGCCAGCTTTGCCACCGCAGAAGCGGTCGCGCAGAACGCTGACCGTTTCCTCTCTGAATTTGCCGAATATCGTCGCTCTAACGCAAACGGCATTGCCGGGCGCGGTGCCTATGTGATCGACCTTTCAAAGCGCCGCTGGAACGCGGAAAGCCTTGGCCGCCGTCTGGTCGCGCAAGGCATCACCGTGCTGCGTCAGGATGGATCGGCGAGCGCTTGCGGGCGGACCTATCCGCAGGGCTATCTCGCCGTTCCCCAAGCCCAGCCCGCCGCGCGTCTGGTGCGCAGTCTGCTGGACCGCAACACAGAACTGCCGCGCGACTTCATCGCCGAGCAGGAACGGCGGCGCGGGGAAGATTTGCGCCATGAGCTGTATGATGTGACCGCATGGTCGGTCGGCCTGATGTCGGGCGTGGATGTGTCCTTGTGCGGGGCCGCTGGCGGCAGCGCGCTGGCGGCTGATGCGCCGATCACGCCTGTGCGCGGCGGATCGGGTGAATTCGGGATCGCCGTCCCATGGACCGATAGCGGGCAGGCGCGGCTTGTCACGCTGGCCCTGCGCGAAGGGTTTGAAGCGCGCGTCACCGATGAGGCCTTTACCAAGGATGGCCGCGAATTTCCGCGTGGCACGGTGATCTTTGCCGCTGGCGCCAATGAAGAGGGCGCTCTGGCAAAGCTGGAGGCGCTCTCTCGCGAAGTGGGCGCGGAGACGGTGCGGCTGTCCTCAGGTTGGGTCGAGGACGGCCCCAATCTGGGCAGTTCCAGCTTCACCCGCCTGACGCTGCCCAAAGTCGCGGTTGCATGGGATGAAGGCATTTCACAACTGAGCGCGGGCGCCATGCGCTATGTGCTGGAACAGCGGCTGGGCCTGCCGGTCACGCCCATCCGCAGCCAGCGCTTTGGCGGCGTTAACCTGACGGATTATGATGTGGTCCTGGTGCCCGAAGGCTCACCGGCTGGCGCCATGGGCTCTCGCGGTCTTGCCACGATCCGCAAATTTGTTGAGCGCGGCGGGGTGCTGGTCACGATCGGGCGCAGTCTGGATACTTTCACGCGCGGGGACGATCCACTGCTGGCGGTGAAGCGTGAAGCGGCGCTGGGCCGCGATCTGTCCACGCCCGAAGGGGAGGCAGCCGGAGACCTTGCCGAAGCGAGTGAGATTGGCAGCGAAGACGAATATCGCGCGATGATTCTGGACCAGAACGCCCTGCCTGATACGCTGCCCGGTGCGTTGCTGAATGTTGTGCCCGATACCGAGAATTTCCTGTCGGCAGGCTATGATGATGGCGCGGTCGTCAATGCGCGCGGGTCTTCGGTCTATACACCGCTGGACCGGTCAAACGGCATCAACGCGATGCGGTTCGCCAGCGCGGAAAATCTGATTGCGAGTGGATATGTCTGGTCGGAAAACCAGCGCCAGATTGCCTTCAAGCCCTACCTGATGGCGCAGCCGACGGGCCGTGGTTTGACCATTGGTTTTGTGCATGACCCCAGCGAGCGGGCCTATCTGGACGGGCTGGACCTGATGATCGCCAATGCGGTTCTGGTCGCGCCTTCGCGGGTGCGCTGAGCAAAATGAGTGAGTCCCCGCGCAGGCGGGGACCTCTTGCAATCGAAGCGCTGCTTACGCTCTAGGCCCCCACCTGCCCATAATCGGGCAGTTTATCCTGAGCGCCTGCCTTGGCAGGCAGTCGAAGGGCGGGGGAGCGGCTAGGCGCGCGCAGCTCTAAGCCGCCTTCGCTTTGGGTCCCCATTGTGGCGCTTGGGGTGCGGGCAGGCCCGTTTCCTCGGCGCATGTCGCTCTCAGTGTTTCAATGTCGGGTCCGTAATCGAACAGCGGCAATTCTCCGCGTGACCCGCGCATTTCGGAGCGCAACGCTTCGGTTGCGGCGCTGTCGATAGCGCCGTCATCATCGGCCACCACGCCATAGGCGCGCGCGCCCTCGGCGGTGACGAGACCCTGACGGATTTCGAGGCCGACAAGGTCAGGGTCACGCTCAAGCGGGTCCCCCCATCCGCCGCCGCCCCATGTGATGAAGTGCAACAGGTCGCCCTCGGCAACCTCGACATCCTCGACCTTGTTGCCGACGACCGTGGTGGTGCCATCAGCGCGCTCAAGCAGCTTTTTCGCCCGCGCGCCCGGATGCCCGCCATTCACGCCCCATGGCGGCACGAACCAGCGATCATCATGGATCGCGATCTTGCCATCGGCGAGGAAGCGGTAGGTCATGTGGATGCCGTTACCCCCGCGATGCAGGCCCGCGCCGCCGCTGTCAGGCTCGGTCGAATACCGTTCAATCCGCATCGGGAAATACCGCTCAAGGAATTCGTTGGGCACGTTGGTAAAGCCCGGCCACAGTGAGTGCCCGTCCGGCCCATCGCCCAGCGGTCGGCCCGGAATGCCGCCAAAGCCGATCTGGAACAGCTGGAACCATTCGCCTTCATGCGCAGGCCTGTTGTCCCAGCCCGAATAGAACAGGTGGGGTGATGAGCTGAAGCCTGCCGCGTTGAGAAACTCCGGCGTGCCCTGACCCAGCAGACCACCCAGAATGTCAAAGATCCGGCCCAGCGCATGGGTGCGACCCGACAGCGCGGCAGGGAATTGCGGCTTGAGCAGCGATCCTTCCGGAATGCGGACCTCGATCAGGTCGTAGAACCCGTCATTGAACAGGATCTGCGGGTCGAAGACCATGATCATGTAGATGCCAAAGAACATCTTGAACATGTTCTCGTTCAGCAGGAAATTGATCGAGGCAGCGGACTGCGGATCGGTGCCGTCGAAATCGAGAATGACTTTCTCGCCATCGCGCCACATCGTGCACTTGATCTTGTAAGGGCCAAAGCCCTTGCCATCATCGCACAGGTAATCCTCAAAACTGACGGCATTTTCGCCGACGGCCTGGCTGAGCAGCGTCTTCATTGCGCGGTGATTGCGCGCCAGCAGTTCCTGCGTGGCGGAGACATAGACATCGTCGCCAAAGCGTTCGGCCATTTCGACCACACGCTTTGAGGCGACCCGGCACGATGCGATCAGTGCGTTGAGATCAGCCTGGCACCAGTCGGGCTTGCGCGTCTGGTGCATGACGAGCTTCATGAGGTCGTCATTATATTCGCCCTTCTTCCAGATTTTCACCGGAGGAATGCGGACGCCTTCCTCAAAAATGCTGGAGGCGCCGATGGGCATCGAGCCGGGGACGCTGCCGCCAATGTCGCTCTGGTGACCGAACATCGCGGTGTAGGCGATCAGGCGGCCATCCTTGAATACAGGCAGCAGGATCAGCCAGTCATTCGAATGGCTGACCGCGCCATCGCAGGAATAGGGATCGGACAGGAATATCATGTCCCCGTCTTCCAAGGTGCCGTCAAAGCCTTTCAGAAAGCCGTCGATGAAGCTGCCGAACTGGCCGACAATCATCTTGCCCGCAGGGTCCGCGATCAGAGGGAAGGCGTCGCCCTGTTCGCGGATGCCGGGGCTCATGGCGGTGCGAACGAGCGTCGCATCCATCTCGATCCTGGCATTGCGCAGGGCGTTCTCGATAATGTCGAGCGTGACCGGATCGATATCGATGTGATCAAACGGCGTATCGTTGGTTTCGATGATCTGTGCTGGCATCGTCTTAGCCCTCCTCAGCAGGGTTGATCAGGATATTGCCGACCGCATCCACGGTGGCGATGCAGCCGGTTTCGACCAAGGTGGTCGAGTCCATCTCTGTGATGATGGCAGGGCCGGGGATTTTGTCGCCCTGCTTCAGCTTGGCCCGGTCATAGATTGCGCCTTGCTGCTCTGCACCGTCCATCCATAAAGTGTGGTCGCGGATTTTGGCCGCGCGTGGATCGCCGTCGCCCTTTGGCAATTCGGCTGCGGGCAGCGCCGGGGCCTGCCCCATAGCGACCGCTCGCAGGTTCACGATTTCGTGCGGCGTATCCATGTTGAAGGTGAACAGGCGCCGGTGTTCGTCATCAAAGCGCGCCAGAATACCTTCGATCCCGTCCGCGTCCAGCACCGTCTCGTCAATCGTCAGCGGCACTTCAAAGGCCTGCCCCGCATAGCGGATGTCGACTTCAAATTCGACGGTCACATCGCCCTCGGGCACACCATCGCTGAGCAATTCGCCGCGGGTCTGCTCCGCCATTTCGCGGAGCACGCTGACCAGATCGGCCACGCTCGTGTCTTTCGCCAATTTGGAAAAGCTGCGCGCGGTCTCTGTCCGCATCCGCGTGGTTGCATCGCCCAGCGCGCAAAGCACCCCCGGCGACACGGGTGACACTGCGGGCCAACTGCCCATCAGCTTTGCCACGGCGTTCACATGCAGCGGTCCTGCCCCGCCAAATCCCATCAGCGCAAATTCGCGCGGGTCATAGCCTTGCTGAACACTGATCATGCGCAGCGCCCCGAACATATTCTCGTTCACGATATCGATGATCCCGCGCGCGGCCTCCATCAAACCGATGCCGAGCGCATCCGCGACGGTCTGCACCGCCGCCTTTGCCCCTTCGCGGTCCAGCTTGAACGACCCGCCCAGCAAGTCTTCGGGCAGGTAGCCGAGCACAACATTGGCATCGGTCACAGTCGGCAGTTCGCCACCCTTACCATATGCCACGGGGCCGGGAACCGCGCCTGCGCTTTCTGGACCGACGCGCAGCGCCTTGGTCAGTTCGGGCACGTGGGCAATAGAGCCGCCGCCCGCGCCCACAGTCTTCACATCCAGAGCCGAGGCGCGAACGGAAAGGTGCCCGACTTCGGTCGTGCGTACTCGGCGCGCTTCGAGGCCTTCGATCAAAGCCACGTCTGTCGAGGTGCCGCCCACATCCAGCGTCAGAATGTTGGAGAGGCCTGCATTCTTGCCGACCCACAACGCCCCGGTCACCCCGCCAGCGGGGCCGGACATGAGAATATTGACCGGATGCTCTTCGGCCTTCTGGCTGCTCATCAAGCCGCCATCGGACCGCAGCAGGGAGAGCTTGCCCTCAAGCCCTTCATCCTCAAGCTTGGTCCGCAGGTTCGATACATAATTGCTCACTACCGGGCGCACGGCAGCGTTGGCGACGGTCGACAAGGTGCGCTCATATTCCTGCATTTCGGGCAGCACTTGATGGCTGAGCGAGACGGGAATTCCGGGCAGCTCTTCGGCTGCAATTTCGCCAATGCGCGCTTCGTGTGCGCCGTTGACATAGGCGTTGATCAGGCTGACGGTCAGCGCCTCGACGCTCTGACTTTTCAGCTTTTGCAGAGCGGCGCGAACGGCGTCCTCGTTCAGCGGGCGCACTTCCTTGCCGTCCGCATCCATCCGGCCGGGAACGTCAATCGTGTCTTCCAGATGGGCGAGTGGCTGCGGTTTTGGCCAGACGATCCACGCGGCAAGGCCGCCGGGAACGAAACTGCGCGCGATCTGCATGATATCGCGATAGCCTTCGGTGACGATCAGGCCGACTTTCGCACCCTTGCCTTCCAGAACGGCATTGGTCGCCACGGTCGTTCCGTGGAGGAAATAGCTGATGTCCTTGGCCGATACCCCGGCCTCTGCCGTGATGGCCTTCACTCCGTTGAGGATACCCTCAGAACTGTCATGCGGGGTGGAGGGCGTCTTGTGCCGCCAGAATGCTCCGGTGCTCTCATCAAACAAAAGCAGGTCGGTAAAAGTGCCGCCAACATCGACACCCAATCTGTAAGTCATGCGCTCTCCCCGAACATGGGCCAGTTATAAAAAGAAACCTCGATCACGCCGCGCGGGCGACGAGCGAGGGCAATTCGCGTTTCATGATGCCTGCAAACCAGTGATTGGCAGCGATAGCGTTATCAAGCGTAATGCCGCTGCCGATCCCTGATTTGTCCATCAGGTAGATAAGGTCCTCGGTCGCGATATTGCCGGTGGCCTTGGGAGCGAAGGGGCAGCCGCCCAAACCGCCCAAGGATGCGTCGAAGATGCGCACGCCCGCCTGATAGGCCGCCCATGCATTAGCGATCCCGGTGCCGCGCGTGTTGTGGAAATGGCAGCGCATCGGAATTTTGCCGCCGAGCAGCTCACCCAACTGACCGAACAGATCGCTGGCCTGTGCGGGTACACCCACGCCGATTGTGTCGGCCAGTGCGATTTCGACCGGGTCTTCCGCGGCGATCTCCTGCGCAATCGCCATGACGGTTTCAGGCTTCACCTCGCCTTCGAACGGGCAGCCGAATGCAGCGGATATGGTCACTTGCGCGGCCAATCCCTCTTCGCGGGCAAAGCGGATCATGGCGCGGGCTTCTTCGATGCCCTGCTCGATTGTCTGGCCCTGATTCTTCTGGCCGAACGTGTCGCTCGCCACGATCACACAGCCGATCTGGTCGATACCGCGGCCTTTACCGTCTTTTGGGCCGCCCTCACGTGTGGCAAGGCCGCGCAGCACGCCGCGCTTGTTCAGCGCGAGGCCGATATAGGTGGCATCGGCAATGTCGGGCAATTGCGCAATTACGTCTTCGGCATCAGCCATTTGCGGAACGCGCTTGGGATGGACAAAGCTGGCGACTTCCAGACGGCGTGCGCCGTAATCGAGCATCTTGCCGATCAGGCTCGCCTTGTCAGCCGTGCTGATGATTTCGGGTTCGTTTTGCAGCCCGTCACGCGGGCCGACTTCAACCAGTTCGATCATGTCGGATGCCATTCAATCTGCCTTGGTTCTGCTCACGTATCGGGCATCCCATACGCAAATTGTATACAAAAGCAAATCGTACACCTATAGGCGCACCCATCGAATGCGAGCTTTTCGCTCAGCGCTTTTGGCACGTGGATAAAACGCGTGCGTTGGCGCCCGGTTCCTCTCAGGGCTTCTCTGGCCCCTTCAGGTACCGTTCTATTTAAGAATGGCTCGCAACTGAAAGACGTAAGGAAAGGGTGTTTTCATGGGTCAAGGTGCACTGGCTGGCTTGCGGCTTATCGAAATGGGTCAGCTGATTGCCGGCCCGTTTTGCGGCCAGCTGATGGCGGACCATGGTGCGGAGGTGATCAAGATTGAACCGCCAAAGGTGGGCGATGCGATGCGCAATTGGGGGCAGGGTATCCCGCTGTGGTTCTCTGTGGTCGCGCGCAACAAGAAGTCGATCACGCTCAACCTGCGCGAGAAAGAGGGGCAGGCGATTGTGCGCCAGCTCGCTGAAAAGGCGGACTTTCTGCTGGAGAATTTCCGCCCCGGCACACTGGAGCGCTGGAACCTTGGTTGGGAAGAACTGCACGCCCTGAACAAGGCGCTGATCATGATCCGCGTGTCGGGCTATGGCCAGAGCGGTCCCTACTCCAAGCGCGCCGGATATGGCGGCATTGGAGAAGCGATGGGCGGCATGCGCTATATTGCGGGCGAACCTGATCGCCCGCCGAGCCGCGCTGGCCTGTCCATCGGGGACTCGCTGGCCGCGACCTATGCCTGCCTCGGCGCGATGATGGCGCTAAACCACCGGCACAACACAGGCGAGGGGCAGGTTGTCGATTCCGCGATCTATGAAGCGGTCCTGGCGATGATGGAATCGACCGTGCCCGAATACACTGTTGCCAATCACATTCGTGAGCGCACCGGCTCAATCCTGCCAAAGGTTGCGCCGTCCAATGTCTATCCGACAAAAGATGGCAGCGTGCTGGTCGCGGGCAATCAGGACAGCGTGTGGAAACGCATGGCGACGATGATGGGGCAGCCCGAGCTGGGCGATGATCCGCGTTACAACAGCCATGTCGCGCGCGGTGAACGTCAGGGTGAACTCGATGATCTGATCGGCGAGTGGACCAAGCAGTATACAAGCGCGCAGGTGCTTGATTTATGTGAGGAAAATGGTGTTCCGGCAGGCAATATGTACCGCGCGCCAGAGATGCTGCAAGACCCGCATTTTGCCGCGCGTGAAGCGATCATCGAGCGTGAGCATCCGCGCCACAAAAACTTCAAGATGCAGAACGTAGCGCCGCGCCTTTCGGCAACGCCCGGCCATGTCGAATGGGTCGGGCCGGAGCTGGGTGAGCATAACGAACTGGTCTATGGCGAATTGCTCGGCATGGACACGGCCACGATGTCAGACCTCGAAGAGCGCGGGATTATTTAGTGTTCGGGGGCATCAATTGCCTCACCCTCAATCGCGTCGCCCTTAATCGCGTCTTCTTTCATAGTGTCGGCAAAGACGTGAAAGGCGCGGCGCATATGGCTGTTCATGACGGAACGTGCCCAGCTGGGATCGCGTGCGCGAAAGGCAGATAGGAGCTCGTCATGGTCGCGGGCGGATTGCTTTAGATCGGCGACGGAATAACTGTGCGCGGTGCGCAGGACCACCGGCTGCTCAACCAGCATCGCAAGGATTTGGCCAAGACGGGGGGAATGCGCGGCTTCGGTAACCGCTTCGTGAAAGCGACGATTTGCGTCAAGAAAGCCCGCAATATCGGGCGTTTCCAGAGCGACCGCTCGGTGCAATTCGTTGTTCACCGCCTCCAGCGCGTCGACACCCTCGGGCGAAAATCGCGTGGCGGCGCGCTCGGCTGCATGGGCTTCCAGCATCTGGCGCAGAGCGAACATTTCCTCGACCTCGTCCGCGCCCCAGTCGGGCACGAAGATGCGGTTCGAAGGGCTGCGCATAAGCAGCAATTCCCGCTCCAGCCGCAACACCGCCTCGCGCACAGGCGTGCGGCTGACCCCTGCAATCTGCGACAGGCGCTCCTCGGTGAGGCGGTCCCCCGGCTGCGCCTTGCCCGCCAGCAGGAAGGCGCGAATTTCGTCGTAGGCCGTGTCGGTAGCGGTACTCATGATGGCGCATCCAAAGGGGACACAAACCGTACACAAAGGAACAAAGCGATCCAGAGCGGCGTCGGATCGTGACCAAAAAACATCATATTCGACCTCGATCGGACAATTTTACCCTGCTTACCAATTTTTCTTGACGCCGACAAATTGTATACAATAGTGCGGCGACCATGGAGATTGATCCTATGACGCAAGAGCAGCGTATCAAGGTTGTAGTCCCCATCCCGATGGATGAGGCCGGGGTCGCAAACCGTGCCGAACAATTGCCCGACGAGTTCGTGCGTTCCGGGTTCAAAGTTGAATTTCAGGCCGTCCCTTGGGGCGCGGCGCTGGGCGACTCTTATCATGACACGCTGTTGATGGACTGGACCGTTTTTCAGGCTGGCATCACAGCCGAGCGGGATGGGTACGCTGGCATTCTAATCGACACTGTCAGCGATAGCGGTATGCGTCCCTTACGCTCTGCCCTGAGTATTCCAGTGGTGGGACCGGGCGAGGCGAGCTTCGCGATGGCGATGATGCTGGGCAAGAAATTTTCGGTCCTGACCATGTGGCCCGAATGGTTCCCGCTCTATGAAAAGACGTTAACCGAATATGGGTGGTGGGGCCGCTGCGCTTCGTTGCGTTCCATCGATACGCGCCCCGATGTCACCGAGTTGTTGGAGGGCAAGGAAGAGGTCATCTTTGCCAAGCTCAAGGCCGAGGCAACAAAGGCGATGGAAGAGGATGGCGCTGACGTCATCGTCTTGGGATCGACGACCATGCACCAGTCAGCAGCATACCTCGACAGCGAATTGCCGATCCCGGTGCTTAACCCCGGGCAAGTCGCCTACAAGATGCTGGAGACCCAGATCGAGCTGGGCCTGACGCATTCGAAAAAGGCATTCCCAGCACCCGAAGTGCCTATGCATGATGACATTCGAAAGGGTTGGTACTGATGAGTGAATGGACCGAAGCCGGGGCAGGCCAGACACCGCTGCCCTATCCCTTCTATATCGATATCGTGACGAAGCGATATTTCGACGGGGTCGATAACAAGAACCTCGATCAAGTCCTCAATTGCTTCACACCCGATGCGGTGCTGCATGAGACGACGAGCGATACGGTGCATGAAGGGCGTGAGGCCATCTCGAACATGTTCGTAAAGCTCTTCACTGACTTTGAACAAATCTGGCACGGCAATTTCGTCCATATCGCCGATCCGCAAACCAACAGCATAAACTCACAGTTCACGGTGCTGATCACCCCCAATGGCGGGGAGCAGTTGCGTTATGAAAACGCCAACCGTTTCTATCTCAAGGACAGGCTCTTCCACCGGGTCTATGTTTATATGAGCGGCGACAATCTGCTGAAGGAAGGAGACGCCTGATGCAGTATGAACCCACATTAACACGCGACGAGCTCATTGATTTTGCAACGATGAAATACTTCGCGAATGTCGATGCAAACAACATGGACGCCGTGCTCGATTGCTTTCACGATGAAGCGCTGTTCTGCGTTCAGACCGACTTTACCCGACATAGCGGCAAAGCCGAAATCCGTAGGATGTTCGAAGATTTCTTCGGAGCCTATGAGACCATCATCCACCGCGATTTCACTTGCACAGTGGACGAAGCGAACGGGCGCATATCAGCCTCTTTCGTCGCGGAGCTCCACGACGCTGATGGCCAGGTGACGCTGCTTTACAACACGAACTTCTGGCGGATGCGGCCCGGACCTGACGGACCGAAATTTCAGGAAGTGTACGTCTACATGAGCGGCGCGAATGTGCTGACCTGAACCAGGTCAATGCAAGAAATACGATCAGAACAAGGGGAGTCTGACACGATGAGGAACTACAAGCTCGCATTTATTTGCAGCGCAGGAACCGCCGCTTTGGGCGTTGCCAGCCCGGCAATGGCTCAGCAGCCTGTGGAAGACGCCGCCGCGCAGGAAAACGATAATGCGATCATCGTTACCGCGCGCCGCCAATCCGAAACGCTAGCCGAGGTGCCAAGCGCCATCACGGTCTTCACCGAAGAGACCTTGCGCGCCGCAGGTATCGAACGTGCCGATGATTTTGCCCAATTGACGCCGGGCGTGACGATTGTGACGGGCACGGCAGAGGCGGGCGATACGCAGATCAACATTCGCGGTATCAATGGCGCGCGCGATGCGGAAAGCTCCGTCGCTCTGGTCGTCGACGGGATCCTCAAAACGAACACCGCCCAGTTGAATCAGCAGCAAGGCACACTGCGCCAGATCGAAATTCTGAAAGGCCCGCAGGGTGCGCTGTATGGTCGCAATGCCGCCGCCGGCGCGATTGTCATCCAGACCGCCAAGCCGTCGGACACGCTGGAGGGCCGGGTGCTTGTTTCCGCAGCAGAGGACTCCACTTATCAGGCGAACGCGTACATCTCGGCTCCAGTCAGCGACAATGCGGGCTTTGTGCTTTCGGGCAGCTATTTCACCACTGATGGCTTCTTCCGTAACCGCTTCCTCAACGCCGACGTGGTGGACGATCAAGAGATATGGTCGGTCGATGGCCGCTTTGTCGCGGATTTAGGCCCGAATACCGAAATTGATGTGAAGGCGCGCTATGCCGATCTGCAAGGGGCTTCAATAAACTTCAATGCGGCATTCCACCTGCCGAATTTCGCCGCCACCGATCCTGCGTTTTTTGAAGACGTGAACGAACATCCGTTTGGATTCTATTCCAACATCCGTCCTGAAAATGAGCAGCAGACCTTCGAAATGTCGGCGCTGGTCAAGCACGATTTCGAGAGCGTCACGTTGACTGCTTGGGCGCTCTACAGCGACGTTGACCAAGCGTTGACGGCGGATGGTACTTCGGCTGATTTCGCCCGATTCACGTTCCCGGGCGCGACGCCGGATTCGATCGCGGCATCGAATGCATGTTTTGCATCGACGGCGCAGCTCACCGGTTTTCCGACCAATCCGCCAACATTCATCGGCACTTCGCCCGTTCCCTTTATCTTCGACCCGGCGAATGGTTCGACTTTCGGGCCGTACAGCCCCACGACATGCGACGGAACGCAGTTCCAGATCCGCGAGCAGAGCGACTTCAGCGCGGAGGTTCGCCTCGCCTCCAACACCGGCGGTCCGGTGGAGTGGCAGGTAGGCGCGTACTACCTGCATATAGACCGTCAGGTTGGCGTGAGTCTTGGCGCGGACCTGGGGCAGGGCATCACACCGGAGCTTTTCAACCCTGCGGGCTCATTCAACCCAACCACCCAGCTTTACAGTGACGATTTTTCGACCGATGTTTACGCAGCCTTTGCGTCGATTGACTGGGAAGTGACTGACCGCTTCTTCATCGGCCTTGCCGGCCGGTACGATATTGAGGACCGTAGCGTCTCCAGCCTTGTGCCCAATGCAACCGATCCGTTTGGCGGTGGTCCGATCAATCCGGGGCAGGCATTTGGCCCGATCCCCGATCAATCAGAGACTTTCCAGCAATTCCAGCCAAAGATTTCGCTGCGTTACGAAGTGTCGGATGACGTGAACTTCTACGCCAACTGGGGCATCGGGTTTAAATCGGGCGGCTTCAACAATCAGGGCTCTGCAGCGATTGTCGATCAGGCGTTCAACCAGTTCATCGGTACGAATGTGCTGATTGAGGACCAGTACCGCAAGGAAACCTCATCTGCCTTCGAAGCGGGCTTGAAGGGCGAGTTGCTCGGTGGCCGCGTCACCTTCGATCTGGCGGGCTATTACACCGACATCGACGACTTGCAGTTTTTCGAATTCTTCGTCGGCGGCTTTGGCCTGCTGCGCGTTGTTTCGAACATCGATGAAGTCCAGATATACGGAGCGGAGCTGAACCTGACGGCAGAGATCATGGATGGCTGGACCATCTTTGGCTCGGGCAATGTGACCGAAAGCGAGATCAAGGCCAACGCGGTGCGTCCGGTGACAGTGGGCAATGAAAGCCCCTATACCGCGGAATATACGATCAATGTCGGCACGCAGCTGGATGTGCCGGTGTCCAGCAGCGTCGATTTCATCGGGCGCGCCGATTATCGCATCACCGGGCCGACCTGGTTCCACACGGTTCAGGATGACACCTCGCCAACCTTGTTCAGCGGTCTGCTGCCGGGATCGGCGCTCGCGCTTCCGGCCTTTGTCGGGGATGCGGATTACTCGATCACCCAGCGTGATGAATTCGGCGTTCTGGATGTGCGCATCGGGCTGGAGTTCAACGATAACTTCACGATCATCGCCTTCGCCGAAAACCTGACTGACGAACGCTATCTCAACGAGGTGATCCCCGCGATCGAGTTTGGCGGTTCGTTCCTGTCACCGGGCGGCCTGCAGCGTTTCGGAATGGAGCTCGCGTTTGACTTTTAGGTGGGCGTTCTTTGAACGGCTGACACGATCATGAGCGACGATCTTGCAGGCAATTACTCGGGCGTTTACGAGAACAGGATCGGGTTCGGAAAGAACCCGGCCCTGATCCTCGTTGATTTTGTGCAGGCCTATTTCGAACCCGATTGCGCGCTCTATGCCGATGTGGATGATACGCTGGCCGCCGCGCTGAAAATGCGTGCGGCGGCTCGCGAAGCGGGTGTGCCGGTGATCTACACCAACGTCGTCTATCACCCCTCCATGATCAATGGCGGGCGGTTTGCGCAAAAAGCCTTGCCCTTAGAAAACTTCGTTGCTGGCCATCCCAATGCGCGCTGGCCTGAAGGGCTTGCGCCTGCGGACGGTGAACTGGTGATCTCAAAACAATATCCCAGCGCCTTTTTCGGCACATCATTGGCCGCCACGCTAACGGCGGCGGGCCATGACAGCCTGATCATCACGGGGCTGACCACCAGCGGCTGTATCCGGGCGACATGCGTGGATTGTTGCAGCCACGGCTTTATCCCGATCATCGTTCAAGAAGCCGTGGGTGATCGCCACGAGGCGCCGCACGCAGCCAATCTCTTCGACATGAACGCAAAGTATGGCGACGTCGTCTCCATGGAAGATGCAATCGCCTCATTGCCGGGCTGACGAGATCCCCCAGAGCTCGCTTACCTCGGCCCTGGCGCGCAGGTATCATAAAACCGGGATTTGCGAGATTTTCACCAAGCGCTAGATTGCGACATGCGCTACGGGTGAGCTGGGGGGGCACGAATACCATCATGGCTGAACAGGCGCAGCAAAGCGCAAACACTCCGGCGAAGAAGCGCGCCAATTTTGTCAGCCGGAGCTGGCGCAGCGTAACCGAGGCGGGGGAAATCCAGATCATCGTGGCGGTGATTGTGGTAATCTTTGCGGTCTTCATCGCGCGCTTCAGCTGGACATTGCCCGACGGCGAAGAGCCGACCCCGCTGACCAATGCCGCAGAGCGCGCTTTTTATGACATGCGCAGCTTCTATTCGTCTGAGATGGTTGAACCGGACGAGCGTATTATCGCGGTTGTCTACACCGATCAGACCCTGATCAATGCGCAAAAGCGATCCCCCCTCCCGCGCGACCTGCTGGCGGAGGCGCTGACCAATCTTGACCAGATGGGCGCAAAGGCCATCGGTATCGATATTCTGTTCGATCAGCCGCAAGACGAGGATGCGCAACTGATCGCAACCCTGCGTGCGATGGAGACCCCTGTTGCTGTCGGCTATGCGGCGGTCGGCACGAATGCGGAGGATATCCAGTACGAGCAGCAGCTTTATCTGGAGGAATTTCTCGCCCAGCTCGAAGGCAGCAATGCGCGCCCGGCCTCCATCCGCCTAGACAATTCATTTGGCGCGACGCGTGTCTGGCCGAGTATCGAGCCTGATCTGCCGCCGTTATTGGGCCGCGCCATGGTTGAGGATGCTGGCGGCCCTGTGCAACCGTTTGCGGGTTATCAGGGCAGCATCGAATACCGCCGCAGCCTGTATGAGGACCAGACCGACACAACCGATGGCGAAAAGGTTTCGGCTCCGCTTTTTACATCCCTCGATATTGACCTGTTCGTTGATCTTGATCCCGAGATTATTCCGTTCATCGCTGAACAGATTGCGGGCAAATATGTCCTGATCGGCGGCGATATCGTTGATTATGACCGGGTGGCAACGTCGCACACATCAATTGATGGCGCTGTGCCTGCGGGGATATTCGTCCATGCGGAAATGATCGCCCAGATGCTGGATGGCAAAGCGTTGCCGCAAGTGTCTTCGGCGGTGCTGTGGGCGCTGGCGGTGCTGGTGGTGATGACGGCCATTCTGGTTGCCTTGCTGGAATGGCCCGCGCGCCGTCTGGTGCCGTTGATGGTTGTCCTGTTCGCCCTGTTTCTGGGGGCACCCATTTTCTTGCAGGTTCGCGACGTGGACACCTATGGTCTGCCCGCTGTCGGATGGTTGCTGGGCTGGATTTTGGCCTTCTCAGCGATGACCACGGTGGCCCGCGCATCGGGGGCGAAGCAGCGCAGCTTTGCCCAGAGCGCATTGGGCAAATATATCCCGGCTGACATCGCGCAGCAGATTATTGACCAGCCGGAATTGCTCTCGCTCGGCGGGGAGAAGCGGTCGATCTATGTCCTGTTCAGTGACCTTGAGGGCTTTACGAAGATGAGCCACGCAATCGAACCTGAAATGGTCGCAAGGCTGCTTAACCGCTATCTCGAAATGCTCAGCCAGGTCGTGCTGGACCATGGCGGCGTGATCGACAAATTTGTGGGCGATGCTGTCGTGGCGTTCTGGGGCGCTCCGATTGCGCGGCCCGATGATGCCGAGCGTGCGGCGCGCGCTGGCTATGCGATGTGGCAGGCGGGCGAGGCTTTCCGGCAGGAAGTGGCGCAGATGGACCCCGACTTGCCCAAGATTGGCAAGACCCGCGTCGGCCTGCATTATGGCGAGGCGGTGATCGGCAATTTTGGCGGCGACAGCCGCATTCAGTACACAGCTCTGGGTGACAGCATGAACACCGCCGCGCGGCTGGAGGCGGCCAACAAGGCGCTGCAATCCAGTGTCATGGCGAGCCGCGAATTCGCCGAGCAATCCGGGCTCGACTGGTGGCGGCAAATGGGCCGGATCGTCCTGCGGGGCCGTTCAAGCCCGGTGGATATTTTCGAACCCGCGCCGGACTTTCCGGCCGCAGATCGCGCCACATTGGCCAAAGCGGCTGAAATCGCAGCAAAAGACCCGCAAAAGGCGCGCGAGATGGTCGAGACGGTGGCTTCTGGTCATCCAGATGATACCGCGCTAAGTAACTTGGCAGATCGTTACAGTAAGCTGGATGAAGGGGGAGCTTATGTTCTCGGCTAAAATAAAGACCCGCATTCTCACTGCATCACTCGCCACAGCAATGCTGGCCGGAACCGGCATCGGAGCCAGCGCTGCCATGGCCGGAGTGGTGGTGAAGTCCAGCGGGCCATCGGCATCCCAGTTCCCTGTCGGCAAGAAAGTGGATGACAGCGCAACGATCACTCTCAAGGCAGGTGATACCGTCACAGTTCTCACGTCAGGCGGCAGCCGCGTGATGAAAGGTGCAGGCACGTTCAGAGTTGGCGAAAAACCAACGGCAACGCGGGGCCGATTTGCTGCGTTGTCGCGCAAGAAAGCCGCGCGCCGCGTGCGCACCGGGGCTGTTCGCGGAGGCGGAACCACCGCCACCGCTACGGCCAAGGCAGTCAGCCCGAATATCTGGTATGTCGACGTGTCACGTTCGGGTACGATGTGCCTGTTTGACGCGGGAACGGTGCGTTTGTGGCGTCCCTCGGATGAAGGCATCGCGACCTACCGCGTGGTGGACACCGCGTCAGAGAGTTCGGTCGATGTGACGTTTGATGATGGCGAAAGCGTTGCTGCGCTTGACCCGGCGCGCATGATGGTTTCCGAAGGCGCGACCTACACGCTCGCAGGGCCTGAAGGCACCGATGTGGCATCGGTCAGTTTCGTTACCCTTGAAGGGGACTATCCGCGCGCTGACCAGCTTGCCGAGGCGCTTGTCGCCAATGGTTGCATGATGCAGGTTGACCTGATGGCAGAAAAGCTGGGTGATTAGGGTCGCACGGTAACGTCTGGGCAAAAGCCGCCCTGATCGCGGCGCCGCGACTTTACCCCCTGACATAGCTCGTTCATGCTTCTCGCAACGCGAACGCATTGCGAGGGATCATGTCTGATACGCCAACCGAAAACACCGGCTATTCCCTGTCTCCGGGCCTTTTGGCGCGGCTTCAGGGTATGGGCGCGGCGCTGACTTTCTCGTCCTACCAGTCCGGTTTTCTTTATATGCTGGGCAATGCGCCAACGGGCGGCGCACAATTGCACCGCTCCGAAATGCCGAAGCCAATGGGCCTGTGCGCCGATGGCCACGGTGCTCTGGTGATGACGGCGGGATCGCAGCTGATCCGGTTCGAGAATATCCTGAACGAAGGCCAGCGCATCAACCAGCTTTATGACGGGTGCTTCATGCCCCGGTCACAGCATCTCACCGGCAATCTGGATTCGCACGATGTCGGCATCACCAAGCAGGGCGGGATCGTGTTCGTGAACACCCGCTACAATTGTCTGGCCGGGCTATCACCGCGCCATTCCTTTGAGCCTGTCTGGCACCCCCCGTTCATAACCGAGATCGTGAATGAGGATCGCTGTCATATGAACGGTCTGGCGATGCGCGACGGGGAGCCTGCCTTTGTCACGGCCGTTTCGCGATCAAACACGATTGATGGCTGGCGTGACAGGCGCGGCGATGGCGGCGTTGTTATTCACGTACCAAGCGGCGAGGTGGTGTGCGAAGGGCTTTCCATGCCGCACTCGCCGCGCTGGCACAATGGCCGCCTTTATGTCCTGAATTCAGGATCTGGAGAGCTGGGCGTTGTCGAGTTTCCCGATGGCCATACAGACGGCAGCGCCAAAGGCACGTTCAAACCAATTGCGTTTTGCCCCGGCTTTCTGCGCGGCATGGCGTTTTATGAAAACTTCGCTTTCGTTGGCCTGTCAAAGCCGCGCTATAAGAGGTTCGAAGGATTGGCGCTCGACCAGAAATTGCGCGATGCGGACAGCGATCCGTGGTGCGGCATCCAGATCATCGACCTTGAGACGGGCGCGTGCGCGGACTGGTTCCGGATCGATGGCGATATTGGTGAGCTGTATGATGTTGAGCTGATCCACGGTTTTACCTGCCCGATGACGGTGTCGCCCAATTCGCCTGATACGAATTCATTAATCACATTTGATATTAACTAATTCACTCTAGTCCCAAACACCTACGCGCGGTTTTACGCCGCACTAACCATTCGGTTCGCTGGTGTTTTTGCTCTCCAGCGCGCCGACCAATGGTCCTGATGTCAGGGCGAGGGGTTGAGAGTGACGACTATGAAGACGGATCAGACCGGCAGTAACAACCAGACCGGACAGATTGAGCGACCTTGTTTGAATGCGGTGTATGCCGCGATCAGGCGTGACAGCAGGTCATACCGGATCAGAAATGACTTCAAGCGTTTCTCCAATAGTCGTCCGGTCCCGCGCGATAATGCCGACATGCGCAAAGCTGCCGTTTCGGCGCTGCGTTGGGGCGCGGCTCCTGTCGCCGTTCTTGCAGCGACCAGCCCGGCTGCCGCGCAGGACGCCTGCACGCAAAGCGCACCGGGCGAATTCGAGTGCGAAAACAATGGTGATGCGCGCACCACCACTCAGAACATCTCAGGGTCAGGTGTTACCATCGCAATCGAAGACGGTTTTGATATCGACACGTCGGTAAGCGGCGGCAATGCCCTTGTTGTGCGTTCCAGCGGTTCGATTGATATCCAGCAGACATCAGGCAGCAGCACGCTGACAGGCGATATCGGCCTCGTGCTCGATCAGAGCGGCGCGGGCGACATGACTGTTCAAACCGGCGGCGCTGTAACCGGCACCTACGGGTACGGCGTATACGCCTATAACGGATATTACGGTGCCAATTCGGCAGGGTCGATTGCGATTGACACCAGCGCGGGTACGGTAACGGGTTCGCAGGGCGGAATTTCGGCCTTCCACTATGGCAGTGGTAATCTGCGCATCGAAACGGCCGATGTCATCACCCAGGGTGGGAATGGCGTTTACGCGTTCGGCAGCACATCTGGCGATGCGGTTACCATTGATACGACCGCTGGCAGTGTGTCCGGCGGAACGAACGGGATCAGGGCTACCAATCTCGCGGCCAGCCAGCTTACCATCACAACCGGCGATGTGTCTGGCGGGAGTGCTTCGGGTATTCTTTCGGACTCGCGCGGTGCCACCAGCATTAATACCGCTGGCGGCGCGGTAACCGGCGGGACGACCGGGATCACTGCCGAGAACACCGGAACAGGCGCGCTGTCCATCACAACGGCGAATGTGACCGGGTCCGGCGCACAGGGCATTCTGACCACTGGCGAGGGTTCACAGGTCAGCATTGATACCAGCGCGGGCAGTGTTTCTGGCGCTACCACCGGGATCGAAGCGACTAACAGCGGTACAGGCGCCCTCAACATCACCACCGCAGGCGTGACAGGTGTTGCGAATGACGCGATCACCGCGACAAACGAAGCCTCCGGCACGTCTTTTTCCATCGACAGCAGTGCAGGTGCGGTCGTGGGCGAGGCAAACGGCATGCGCGCCGTCAATTTTGGCAGCGGCGCTCTCCAGATTACTTCGGGCGATGTTACCGGCAATCAGGGCGCTGGCATTGAGGCGATCAATTCGGCCAACAGCGGGGAAGTTGCCCTGACCGTTGACGGGTCGGTGACCGGCGCAACCAGCGGCGTGCGCATCGACAATAGCGGCTCTGGCAACACCACCATCGTCAATAATGGAACGATTGGCGCAGCCTCCGGGCAAGCCCTCAACATTACCGGCAATGCCGCTGACGTGACCAACAACGGCGCGATCAACGGCTTCGTTGGTCTTACGGCGGATGATGATACGTTCAGCAATGCTGGCACCTTCACAGCAGATGCCGATAGCGATTTTGGCGGCGGCAATGACACCTTCAACAACACCGGGACGCTGGCGATCACGGGCGTCGCTCCGGTGACCTTTGCCGGGCTGGAAACCTTCAACAACTCCGGCGTGGTTTCGCTGGCAGACGGTGTTGCGGGTGGCAATGTAGTCATCGCGGGCGACTTCGTCGGCACAGAGGGAGCAAGGATCACGATTGATGTCGATTTCGAAAATGGCATCGCCGATGTCGTGACCATCAATGGCGCAGCGACCGGCACCACCACGATCAATCCAAACCTGGTTGGCCAGACACCCGAAACCACAACCGCTGCAATTCGCGTGGTCGATGCGGGCGAGGGCAGCTCTGCCGATGCGTTCGTGGTCGACAATTCCGGCGAGAATGCTGGCCTGTTTGAATTCGGCCTCGCCTTTGATGCGACGAACAACGACTATCTGCTTTCGGCAACGCCCACTGCGGCAGCGCGCGAAACGGCGGTGGTTGCCGAAACGACACGTGCCGCATGGCAGCGGTCTTCCGATGCGTGGAGCCAGCAAATGCTGAGCCAGCGCGATACAGTCGGCAACAGCGCCAATGGCGCTCGCGGGGATCGCGGTTTCAGTGGTTGGCTGACGGCATATGGCAGCGATCTGGAGCGCGAAGGCAACATCGCCGCCAGCTTTAACGGGACGGCGGGCGATTTTGACCTGAATTATGATCAGGAATCGTTCGGCATGCTCGTCGGTGCTGACTGGGGCAGCGATGCGTTGCGGTTCGGTATCATGGGCGGCGCGCAGAACAATGAAGTGTTCTTTGCAGAATCGCCCAACTCCTTCGACTATGATGTCCTGAGCCTCGGTGCGTATGTCGCCTTTGATTCCGGTCCGTTCTTTGCCAATCTGCTTGGTAAGTACGACAATATCGATGGCACATTGTTCAGCCCCGGCGGCGACTTCACCAGCGACGTGAACGGGTCCGCCTATGGTGTGACGGGCAGCTTCGGTGCCTTGCTCGGTTCCAAGCGCGGCTTCTTCTTCGAACCCAGCGCCGAACTGTCATGGGTCGCGGTTGATCTGGACGACGTGGAAACGCCTCAGGGTGACTTCACTTTTGACGAGGGCAACAGCGTGCTGGGTAAGGTTGGCGCGCGCGTCGGCACAGGCTTTGATCTGGGCGCGGCTCCGGGCAGTGTTTTTGTTGGCGGGCGTTACGTCACCGAATTTGACGGCGAAGACGGTGTGACACTGGCCAATGGCGCGCAGACTGTCGGGTTTAACAACACGGCCATCGGCGACTATGGCGAGGTTTCTGCCGGGCTCTCGGTCGGCAATCGTGACGACACCTTCACCGGCACGCTGCAAGGCCAGTATCTGACCGGAGACGACATTGACGGTTTTGGTGCCAGCGTGAGCATCCGCTACAAGTTCTAGGCCAGCTCACGAACTCAGGCATATGGTGCGATCAGTCGAGCACTTCCTTGATCAATGGATTGGGGAAGCGCCGACGGATCGTCACCGCCCAGAATATCTCGGTCAGGTCATCAAGGCGGCTCAGTTCAACCAGTGTGTCCGCTTCCAGCTCACCGCGCACAACGATGGGCGGGATGATAGCGATGCCCACATCCGCGCGGGTCAGCAGGCGCAGCATGGCCATATCGTCAGCTTCGGCAGCAATGCGCGGGATCACGCCCTGATTTTCCAGGTTGAGCCGATCCAGAAGCGCATCAAACCCTGCGCGAAGGCTCGTTTCCGGCGTTGGAAGGATCAGCGGGTGCGCCTTGATCAGATCAGCGATTGATGCCCCCGGTGCAAGAGCTCGGGACGGCGAACCGACGAGGCTGACGGGTTGATCGTCCACACGGGTGACCAGATACGGGCTCGCCGCATCGCGCGCCGGGCTGAGATTGGTGAGAACCACATCAAGGCCCAGCGCCTCCAGCCCGCGCAGCAATGCGTCTTGCGAGCCAGATCGCAGGACCACTTCAACATCATCGCGGCCCAGCACCGGCTCCAGAAACCGCATCTGGAAATTGCGTGACAGGGTTGCAAGCGCGCCGATCCGCAAAACCCGCCTTTGCCCCTCTGCATCGCCCAGAGTGGCCGTCAGATGGTCGGCAGCGCGGAAGATCTCGTCGGCATGGTCAAGCGCGATCTTGCCCGCTTCGGTGATCTCCAAATTGCGGCCGCGCCGCTCAAACAGATCGTGCCCAAGCGATGCCTCCAACGCCTTGATTTGCGTCGAAACAGCGCTTTGCGAAAGGTTCAGAATGCGCGCTGCTCCGGTCAGAGTGCCTTCGCGCGCCACCGCCCGGAACAGGCGCAGATGATGCAGATTGAGGATAGTCATTGTTCTATTACAAAGAACGGTTTCCGAAAAAATATGTAATTTTATTAAAGCAAACGAGAGCTTATCTCCTAACCAACAGTTTCCTTAGCGTCAGCCTCACTCTGGAGCTCTCTATGCCTCTTCTCCCGTCGCTCTCTTTTCTGGCACCGCTCGTGCTTTTGCTCGTGGCGATCTTCGCGACGACATGCCCGGGTAAGCGTCCTGCGCTTCTGCCGCGTCTTTCCGAATTGTCAGCGCTGGCTGCATTGGCGATGACGGCGGCGGGTCTGGCTCAGGTTATCGCGGGCAAGGCGGCGGGGATTGCCGGACTTGATGGAGTGGCGCTGGTTGCGCTGCGGGCTGATCTGGTGAGCGCTACCATGGCGCTGCTGGTTGGCTTTATCGGCTGGATCGTGATGCGTTACAGCCGGACATACCTTGATGGAGAAGAGCGCGAGGGCGCATTTCATGGCCTGATGCTGGCGATCCTCGCCGGTGTCATGGTGTTTGTTCAGGCAGGCAGTATGGCGACGCTGGTCCTGGGTACGCTGGCTGTGGGTCTCGCGCTCAAGCGTTTGCTGCTGTTCTATCCTGACCGCCCCGAAGCGCAGCGCGCCGCGACCAAATTCGCCTTCGTCTGGCATTCGGGCGACATGCTGTTGATCCTCGCAACCGGTCTGCTGTTCGCGACTTTCCGCACGGGTGATCTCGCGCAGATTGCAAGCGAGGCCGGTGCAAATGGCCTTGGTTTCACAGGCGGCCTTGCGGTGGCTTTCATCATCGTCGCGGCCGCGCTCAAGACGGCCTCTTTCCCGCTCCATGGATGGCTGACCGAAGTGATGGAAGCGCCGACGCCGGTGTCGGCTTTGCTTCACGCCGGGATCATTAATTCGGGCGGCGTCCTGTTGATCGCATCGGCTGGTCTGGTTGAGCAAAGTTCGGGCGCAATGGCTGCTCTGGTCATGATTGGCGGCTTTACGGCCCTGTTCGGTGCCGCTGTAATGTTGACGCAAAGCGCAGTGAAAACGGCCCTTGCATGGTCAACTGTCTCGCAAATGGGCTTCATGCTGCTGCAATGCGGCCTTGGCCTGTGGACGCTGGCATTGCTGCACGTCGTCGCGCACTCGCTTTACAAGGCGCACGCCTTCCTGTCTTCCGGCGGAGCAATTGCGGATGTGGCCAGCATCAATCGGCCCGGTCCGGTTGCCGCTCCCAGTGTAAAGGCAGTGGCCAAATCGTTTGGCTTGGCAATCGTCCTTTACGCTGCAATTGCCACCGCATTCACTTACGCATTCGGCCCCAAAAGCGCTCAGGCCCTCGCAATGGGTGCGATCCTGATCTTTGGTGTGGCCTATATGGTCGCACAGGGTCTGGCGGATCTTGCTCCGCGTGACCTGACAAAGCGTCTGGTTGGGTCTTCGCTGTTCGCAGCCATCGGATATTTCAGTTTTCAGGCGCTGGCTGAGGCGATCTGGGGGCCGATCCTTCCTGCGGCGCCGACACCCGAACCGCTTGAATGGGCACTGATCGTTGTCGCGGTACTCAGTTTTGGTCTGGTCGCATTTGCGCAGGCGCTGTTCCCGCTGTGGGCGCATCACCCATCCACCGCCGGTCTGCGCGTTCACCTCGCAAACGGCCTGTACCTCAATGCCCTGCTGGACCGCGCCATTGGCGGCTTCACCACCAAGCGCAGCGCCCAGTAAGCCCCATCGGCGGAGAAAATCATGTTCCTCAAACATTCCCAAATCGCCCCGGCCCGCATGTCTGAAGTGCTCGGCGCTGCCGAAGCCGCAGCCCGCGCGATCCCGCCTGCCTTTCCGCTGGATGCCACTGTCGCGGTGAACCCGTTCCTTGGCCAAGCTGGCGAAGATCTGGCGACGGCCTCCGCGCGCCTTTCACGGGTTGCGGGCACACGGATCACGCAATCGGGCGAGGCCTATTCCAAGGCGATCAACGATGGCCAGATCGAAGACATCGATCTTCTCGCAGCCTTGGATGCCAACGATAGCCCGCTCAAGCACACCAGCATCGCTGCGCTGAAGCTGTCGGCATCGGCTCTGGGAGAAACACGGGCTGCACCCGCATTGCCGACAATTGCCGACCTTGCCGCAAAGGTGACAGGGATTGATTGGCCGTCGGTGATCGACAAGACTTTTGGAATGTGGGCCGCTGGCCAGTTTGATCGCGGTCAGGCGCTGTGGTCCCCCACGCCGGGGACCGAGGCTTTTGCGGCATGGCGCGCATGGGCAAGTCATGACCTGACGCCTGAGATCGCCGGGCTTGCGGGTTTCTGCGCGCATGTCGCCTCTGCCCCTGACACAACCGAGCGCGCGATCCTGTTCGCCGCGGACAAGCTTGGCCTGACGGCGGACTCGGCCGAGACTGCGTTTCACCGTCTCTATATGAGCCTTGGCGGTTGGGCACAGCACGCGCGCTGGATGCTATGGCAGGCAGAGCTGGCTGATGAGGGCGATCGCACGCTGGCCGATATGCTCGCCATTCGCCTGATCTGGGAAGAGGCGCTGCTCGAACAGTTCCCCGAGGTTGCACAAAGCTGGGCTGATGCCGTTGCAGGCCACGCCACACCGTTGGAACCGTCGCAGGATCAGGTCACGCTGGCAATCCTTCAGGACGCCGCCGACCGCGCGCACCAACGCCGCCTCACGGTCGCGCTGGACGGCAGCGATGTGATGGAAGGCCGCCCGCAACTTCAGGCCGCATTCTGCATCGATGTGCGCTCCGAGGTTTTCCGGCGCGCGCTTGAAAGCGTAGACTCAGGCATTGAAACCATCGGATTTGCAGGCTTCTTTGGTCTGCCACTGGCGCATAAGGCACATGGTTCGGATGTGGTCGAAAACCGCCTGCCGGTGCTGCTGAACCCCGGACTTGAAACCACAAGCGCGGGCGATGCGGATGCCGACCGCAACACCCGCATCGCGGCGCGCACGTCGCGGGCATGGGGCCGTTTCCGTCAGGCTGCTGTTTCCTCCTTCGCCTTCGTTGAATCGATGGGACCGTTTTACGCAGCGAAACTGGTGCGCGATGCGCTGGGCCTGCGATCGAAAAGCAAGAGCATTGACCCCACCCCCGAAGTGGTTGGCGGGATGACCGCCGAGACCAAGGGCGAAGTCGCCGCGACCGTTCTGGGCGCGATGAGCCTGACTGCCAATTTCGGCAAGATGATCCTGCTATTGGGCCATGGCGGCAATGTCACCAACAACCCGCATGAAAGCGCCTATCACTGCGGCGCGTGCGGCGGCCATGCGGGCGATGTGTCCGCGCGGGTTCTGGCCAACCTGCTGAACGATCCCGAAGCGCGCGAAGGCCTGAAAGCGCGCGGCATCCATGTGCCCGAAGACACAATTTTCATTGCGGGGCTGCACGATACGACAACCGATAGCGTTACGCTTTACGATCAAGATCTGACTGATACCAACACGCATGATATCGGCCTGCTGCGTGACTGGCTGGATGAAGCGGCATGGATTGCCCGCGCCGAACGCGCCCCGCGTTTGCCCGGTGCGAAATGGCAGAGCATCGAAGCGCGTGCGCGCAACTGGGCCGAAACCCGTCCTGAATGGGGTTTGGCTGGATGCGGCGCCTTTATCGCGGCACCGCGCGCGGCAACCGCTGGCAAGGATCTGGACGGACGCGCATTCCTGCATTCCTATGACTGGAAGGGCGATACGGGTTTCTCTACGCTGGAATTGATCATCACCGCTCCGGTTGTGGTCGCCAGCTGGATCAGCCTCCAATATTATGGCTCTTCGGTCGCGCCTGAGACCTTTGGTGGCGGTAACAAGTTGATCCACAATGTCGTCGGCGGGATTGGCGTGATTGAGGGTAACAGCGGACGCCTGCGCCCCGGCCTTCCGTGGCAGGGGGTGCATGACGGTGAGGAGCTGGTTCACGAACCGCTTCGTCTGTCCGTCATGATAGAGGCTCCGCGCGACGCGATCCTTCAAGTGCTTGAGAACCACCCGTCTGTCCGGGCACTGTTCGACAATGGCTGGCTGCATCTGTTCGCATTGAAAGATGGCAAGGTTGATGCGCGTTATGAAGGCGATCTGACCTTTGCCGATACCGGATCGCAGGGCGTGCTCGCTGCGTGACGCGGGTTTGGTGAAAGGGGCTCCCCGAGGGATCGGGGGAGCCTCTTTTGCTGATCCAATGGAGCGAAATGCCCTGTTGCGTATCGCGGCGATGAATGGCTGTTTGCAGTTACAGGCTGCGACGCACAGATACGAAGTTTGTCTTGCGCGGTGCAGACGCGGCTATATTGCATTGCATTGTGAGACCGATTTGTTTGACCGGGCGCAATGGCGCCGGGCGCAAGACGCCTGATAGCGCTCGTTTTGTAGCTCCGTCGTTGGCCCTGTCATTGGCCACACTTGCGCTTGGCGGGTGTGTCTCGATGGCTCCGGATGCCGAGCGGCCCGAACTGGTCGCGCAATTACCCGGCGAGTTTGAACAGTCCCCTGCTAGTCCCGGTGAATACGCGCCGGAAAATTGGTGGCGCGCGTTTGAGGATCCGGTCCTCGATAAACTGGTCTCCGATGCGCTCGCGAGCAATCTTGACATAGCCGAAGCCTCAGCTCGCCTTGCCCAGGCTAGTGCGCAGGCCCGCATATCAAGAGCGGCCTTGCTGCCCGCAGTGAATGCCAGTGGCGGTGCGACGTCCACCAGCACACCGATTGACGGGCTGGCGTTTGGAGACCTTGGCGGTGGCGCAATCGACCGGATCGACAACGAGGCTTACACGCTTGATCTGGGTGCCTCATATGAGCTCGATCTGTTTGGCCGCGCACGCGATGATTATCGCGCCGGACGCCGCGATGCGATTGCGAGCGCGCAGGATCTGAAGACGGTTCAGCTAACGGCTGCGGCCGAGACGATTTCTGCCTATTTCGATTACGTCGATTTCTCGCGCCAGATCGCTCTGACCGAGCAGACAGCCGAGGTTTTGCGCGACCGGGCGCAGCGCACCAATGACCGGTTTGAGCGCGGTCTGGTCGATAGTCTGGAGCTTTACCAGATACGGCAGGATTTGCGCGCGACCGAGAGTTCCTTGCCGCAATTGCGATCCAGCCTTGCCGCCACAAAATCGCGCCTTGCGCTGCTCCTCGGCACCTATCCCGGCACGCTGGATGAAACACTTTCCCAGACATTGCAGCCACGGCTGGTCTTTGATCCTGTGCCGAGCGGTTTGCCGAGTGATCTGCTAACGCAGCGCCCTGATATTGCAGCGGGCTGGGCGCGCCTGGATGCGGCGCGTTTGCGGATAGGCGCGCGGCGGGCAGAACGGTTTCCCACCCTTAGCCTCACCGCCTCGATAGGTACGCAATCGGGCCGGATTGGTGGAGCGTTTGATTTCGCAAACAATTGGGCATCATCGCTTGCAGCCTCGATTGTCGCGCCGATCTTTGACGGGGGCCGTATCTCCGCCAATATCGCCAGCGCCAGAGCAGCCTATGATCAGCAGGCCGCCGCCTATGCGCGCAGTGTCATCACCGCATTTGGCGAGGTGGAAAGCGCTCTTGCCGATTATGAGCAACAGCGTGAGCGCTATGCTCTGGTCGCGTCACAACTGGCCGAAGCGCGCAGTTCGCTTGACCTGCAAAAGCGCCGATTTGAGGCAGGTGTGGGAGGTTACCTTGCGTATCTGGACGCGCTGCGCACGGTGTATCAGGTTGAAATCAGTATCTCTTCAGCCGCCCGTGCAACAGCACTGGCGCGGTTGGGGGTGCACCGTGCCTTGGCCGGTGACTGGACCCTCGGTGCCCAGCCCGCAGACACTGAAATGCAGCCCGCCAATGATCAGGGAGAGGCGCAATGAACAACCGTCAGATCGTTTACTCGTTGGGTTTGCTCCTTGCCGCCGGGATCGTTGCCGCGGTGATGATGTATTTCAAGCCGGAGCCGGTCGAAGACCAGCGCGTTGTCGAAGCGCCTCTGGTGGAAGCGGTCGCGTTCAAGGCCGCGTCTGGCCCGATCCCGGTTCTGGGTTCGGGCACCGTGCAGGCGCGTGATGAAGTGACCATTGGCGCGCAGGTCTCGGGTCGGTTGACCTATGTTCACCCCGCCTTTCGTGAAGGCGGGACAGTGCCCAAGGGCGCGGTTTTGCTGAGAATTGACCAAAGCGACTACCGCAATCAGGTGCGCAGCGCTCGGGCCGATGTGGCGGCGCAAGATGTGGCCGTGCTCGAAGCGGAAGAAGAGGTCGCGATCGCGCGCGAGGAACTGGACCGGTTTGCAGCGCGTGAGACGCGGCTGGCGCAAGGGAACGAGGGCCGGGAAACCACGCGAATCCTGCCCCCGCGGACCATGGAGCCCAAGGGCACACAACAGTGGCCTAAAGCGACACAGGCGGGCACAGCGCCTGCCAAAGCGGCTTCGGACAGGCCCGGTCTCGCCACACGCGAACCGCAACTGCGCAGCGCAAAAGCCGCCCGCGAAAGAGCGCAGGCCAGTCTGGCTGATGCACGGCTGTTGTTGGGGCGCACGCGGATCACGTCACCGTTCACAGGTTTGGTGCGCGAAGAGAGCGCGGCGGTCGGGGCCCTGGTGCAACCGGGTGAGCCATTGGGCTCGATAGTCTCCACAGATGCTTATGAAGTGCGCGTCTCGCTGACAGCGGATGAAGCCGCTTTGGTGCCGGGGCTGCTGAGCGGCGCAAAGGGGCGCATCCCGGCTCAGATCACCTACGATTACGGCGGCAAGACCTATCAATGGAGTGCTTTTGTTGATCGGGCCAATGCCATTCTCGACAGCGCGACGCGCAATATCGAGGTGTTCCTGCGCGTCCCCGCTCCTTTGTCCGCCGGTCGCCTAGTCGGGGACGGCGAGAATCCCGAAGATGCGCCGCCGCTCTTGCTCGGCGCGTTCGTCAACGCACAGATCACCGGCGCCAGCCTAGAAAGCTATGCCGCTGTTCCTGCCGAAGCTGTGAGGCCAGGCAATGAGGTTTGGGTGGTGCGCGGCGGAAAACTCGCGATCCTGCCGGTGCGCGTGATCCAGCGCGGCGATGACATCGCCTATGTCAGCACCCCCTCGCTCGATAAAGGCGGGTTCATCATCACCAGCAGCCTGACCGCGCCGATTGAAGGCATGCAGGTGCGCGTTGCAGGACCGGATGCCGGTAAAGCCGCCAAATGAGCGATACGCCGCCCGAAGATACTGCCACCGATCCTGCTATCGCGCTTTACCCGCCGCCCGAAGATCGCGCGCGCGACCGCAAGGGCGTCATTGCTTTCATGGCGGGCAACGGGGTCGCCTCGAACCTGCTGATGATCGCGATGCTGGTCGCAGGGCTGATGGCATTTACCCGCATCGTGCAGGAGGTCTTCCCAGAAAGCAGCCTCGATACGATCAGTGTCAGCGTGAATTACCCCGGCGCAACACCCGCCGAAATCGAGCAATCGGTGGTCCAGCGGATCGAGGAGGCGGTCGAAGCCATCGAAGGCGTGGACACGATCACCGCAACCGCATCGGAGGGCAAAGGCACCGTCAATGTAAAGCTGGAAACCGGCGTGGATATCGCCAAGGCTCTGGACGAGGTGAAGTCCGAGGTCGACCAGATCCAGACCTTCCCTGTCGAAGCTGACGAGCCCGATATCCGCGAGCTTACCACGCGTTCAGTTGTGATGCGGATCGCGCTGTTTGGCGAGGTTTCGGAGCGCTCTTTGAAAGAGACAGCCTTCGCTCTTGAAGACCGGATCGCCAGCCTTCCCGAGGTCAGCTATGTCGAGACAAGCTCTGTCCGGGATTATCAGATTTTCATAGATGTGCCGCAGGATCGCTTGCGCGCGCTCGGCCTGTCACTGCCGGAAATTGCGCGCATTGTGGGCCAGTCCAGCCTCGACAGCTCCGCAGGATCGCTGGAGACAACCGATGAGGAAGTGCGCCTGCGCACTGTCGGCCAGAATTACGAGCAATCGGATTTCGAGGACATCATCCTTGTCACCACGGGTGAGGGTGACCTGCTGCGTCTGGGCGATGTAGCGACTGTCACCGACGGATTTGAGGACACCGATCTGATCGCCCGTTTTAACGACCAGCCTGTTGCTTTCGTGGATGTCTATCGCACCAGTGACGAACGCGTTCTGGATGTGGCTGACGCGGTCAAGGTGATGCTGGCGCAGGACTATGACCCGCCCCAGGGCGTTGACTATGCGATCTGGAATGACCAGTCGCAAATCCTTGCAGACCGGTATGAGCTGCTGCTGCGCAATGCCGGGTTCGGCCTTATTCTGGTGCTCGTCGCGCTGACGCTGTTTCTCGATCTGCGGCTCGCATTCTGGAGCGCGGTCGGCATCGGGGCGACCTTTACCGGCGCGATCTTTGTGCTCGATCTGATCGGGTCCAGCATCAACATGTTCTCGCTGTTCGGCTTTATCCTCGCGCTGGGCCTGGTGGTCGATGATGCGGTGGTGGTGGGTGAGAATATCTATGCCGAACGTGAGCGCGGGCGCAGCGGTTTGGGCGCGGCGATTGCCGGGGCTCAGCGCGTCAGGATACCGGTGATCTTTGCGGTTCTCACCAGCATGGTCTCTGTGCTTCCGGTTCTGGCGGTGGGCGGCACAATCGGCAAAATCACCGCTGACGTGCCCCTGGTGGTGGTTGCGGTGCTGGGCCTCTCGCTGGTGGAAGCACTGCTGGTTCTGCCCCATCACCTCTCCAACCTGCCCGCCGCCGGAGTGCATGCGGGCAATATTGTGACGCGGTTTTTCGAACGCATTCAGACAGCCGTGGACCAGCGTTTCAAAGCCTTCGTCGAAGGTCCGCTCAGCACCGCTTTGCAATTCTCTGTAAAGCTGCCCTTTGTGGTTATTTCTGGTGCGGTTGCGCTGCTCATCATCATGGTTGCGATGCTGCAATCGGGCATCATCAAATCGAGCTTTTTCCCGGATATTGAAGGCGATGTGGTCGCCGCCTCGATTGAGCTTCCCGCTGGCGCGACGATTGAACGCACATCACTGGTCGCGCAAAAACTGCGCGCTGCCGCCGACCGCACTCTCGCGCGTTATTCCAGCGAAGAGGAACGCGAGGCAGGCGCGCGGCCAGCCTTTGTCGATGCGATCTATTCTGCCGTCGGCCAGCGCACTCTGGATACCGGGCCCGGCGGCACCCAGTCGCAAAATGGATCGAACATCGCGACGGTTGAAATCGCGCTCAAGACCGGCGACGAGCGCCCTGTCAGCGCGGGCGAGATCGAAGACGCATGGCGTGAGGAAATCGGCGATCTGCCCGAAGTCCGCTCCCTCTCGATCACATCTGACGAGGTTTCATTCGGCGCAGCGGTCAACGTCCAGCTGTTTGACAGCGACAAGGGCGTGCTGGACGAAGCGCGCAAGCGAGTGATGGCAGGCATTCGCCGCATTAATGGCACCTATGACGTTGAAAGCGATCAGGACGCTGGACTGCGGGAGATTGAGCTGCGCCTGAAGCCAGAGGCGCGCACGTTGGGCCTGACACTGGAGGATGTCGCGGGGCAGGTCCGCGCGGCGTTCTTTGGCGCAGAGGCCGTGCGCGTGCAACGAGGCCGTCAGGATGTGCGCGTCTATGTCCGCCTGCCTGCCGAGGAACGCAATGCAATCGCGGATGTCGACCGTTTAAGGATCCAGGTGCCCGCTGGCGGCTTCACCACGCTCGCGGCCGTGGCTGAGGCGACCTTTACCGAAGCGCCCGCCACGATCCGGCGAGAGGATGGCCGGCGCGCCGTGACGATTACCGCTCAAGTGAACGAAGCAGCGATTTCGGGAGACGACGCCAACGCCTTTATCGAAGCCGAGATCATGCCGGGCATCGTCGCCGATTTCCCCACTCTGCAATATGAGTTTGGTGGAGCTCAGGAGCAGCAAAAGGAAAGCTTCGCCGATCTGGGCGGGGCGTTCCTGATCGCGCTGATCACGATTTACGGGCTGCTGGCGATACCGTTTCGATCCTATACGCAGCCGCTCGTGATTATGGCCGCCATTCCATTCGGGCTGATCGGCGCGCTGTTTGCGCACCTTCTGCTCGGCATTTCGCTGGGTATCCTGTCGCTGTTCGGGGTGACTGCCCTGGCGGGGGTTATCATCAACGGGTCGCTGGTGATGATCGACTTCTTTAACGAGAATCTCGCCAATGGGATGGATGAGGACGAAGCCATCGTGGATGCGGCCAAATCACGTTTCCGCCCGATCATGCTCACCGCGTTGACAACATTCCTTGGCGTTGCGCCGATCACGTTTGAGACGAGCAAACAGGCGCAATTCCTGATCCCGATGTCTGCCAGCCTCGGCTTTGGCGTGTTAATCGGGACGGCACTGTTGATGCTGGTGATACCCGCGCTGGCAATCCTGCATGTGCGGGCGCGGCGCAGGATAGGGGCGATGCTGAACGGTTAGCCCGACCCTGCGTTCTGAATTGCACCGTTGCAAGTGGCGCTCTTGCGCTCCAATGCTCTACGCAATTGTACTGCAACCGCTCTGGACCCTGACCACATGATCGTCAAAATCGCGGCCTTCACGGACGAACAGCAAATCGTAAAGCTCAAAGGGATGCTGGAGGAGCTGGAATGGCGCGACGGACGCGAGACGGCGGGCAAGGTCGCCAAGCAGGTGAAACGCAACCTTCAGGCGATTGTGGCCACCGATGCCGGAAAGGCCATCCGCGAAGAGCTGAGGCCGATGATCGCCGAAAACCGCGTTGTTAAAGCCGCCGCGCGCCCGCGCCGCATTTCTTCGCTGATGATATCAAAGACGGGTGATGGCGGTTATTATGGCCCGCATGTCGACAATGCCCTGATGGGTAAGGGCAACAACCGCATCCGCACCGATCTGTCTTTCACCCTCTTCCTTTGCAATTCGGCAGATTATGAAGGCGGTGAACTGGTGATCCACAATGCCGGTGTCATGCAGACGGTGAAAGGGGAATGGGGCCAGTTGGTGCTGTATCCGTCAACCTCGATCCATGAGGTCAAACCTGTGACCAGCGGGGAGCGCATCGTCAGTGTCGGCTGGATCGAGAGCCTGATCGCGGACCCGGTGCACCGCGAGTTGCTGTTTGATATGGAAAATTTGCGCACAAGCCTGCGCCAGAAGCTGGAGGCGCAATCGCCTGAATTGCTGACGCTCGACAAAACGATCGCGAACCTGTTGCGCATGTGGGCACAGCCATAGCGGAGATCCGGCGGGACTTTGCGTTTGATGCGCCGCGCGCAGCAAAGTGATTTTGTGACGTTATCGGACAAACATGATCGATTGGCGGTTGCATACCGGGCGTAAGATTGGGACAGTGCAATTGGGGTCACTTGGTAACGGAGTCGGGCGATGGTGCCCGGCATGACGGGACTTTACAATTGTTGGGGCAGGGCGTGTGATAGTCCAAAGCTTCGAATAATGTCGGTTTGGCTTGGCCAGAGAAGGTCTTCGTCGCGCGCGCGGGAGCGGGACTGACATTTGCGATTGCATCTCATGGGGGTAGGAGATGACAGTAAAATCAGCGCCGGCCTTGTCCGGCAAAGGGCGCGGCAGAGTGTCCGGCGACGGATTGGCGCGATCTGGCAGATTTGCCACGATCCTTGCCAAACGAGTGCATGTTATGCGTGCGCTGGTCGCGCTTGGTCTCGTTCTGCTCTATCCCGCCGCGACCGCCAGCAGTTCCGACCGTTATGAAGGCGTTGCGACCTGTGCCGGATCGACGTGCCATGGCCGCGCAGAGGGCAATGGCGCGGTTGTCCGTCAGGATGAGATCGCGACATGGCAGGAACCGTCCTCTCAGGCAGGCGCGCACAGCCGCGCCTATGCCGTTCTGGCCGGACGCCGGGGTCAACAGATCGCGGATAGTCTGGGGCTGGGTCGCGCGACGCAGGCACCCGCATGTCTCGGTTGCCATTCAACCTACGCGCCTGCAGCCAAGCGCGGCCCACGCTTTCAGCTTTCTGACGGGGTAAGCTGTGAAGGCTGTCATGGCCCGGCCGAGCGCTGGTTGGCGACCCACTATGCCCGCCCGGCAACGCATGCATCCAATATCGCCGACGGCCTTATCCCGCTCGATCAGCCGCAGGCTCGCGCCAACAACTGCCTCGATTGTCATTACGGCTCGGCCAAGAAGGGCCAGTTTGTAACGCATTCGATGATGGCGGCGGGGCACCCGCGTATCTCGTTCGAGCTCGACTTGTTCAGCGCGCTTCAACAGCATCACAACGAGGATGACGATTACCGTGCGCGCAAGGGTTCGATGAATTCGGTGCGGTTCTGGGCGGTGGGTCAGGCCGAAGCGGTCAAGCGGTCGACCAGCCTGTTTGCCCAACCGAAATTCGGCATGGAAGGCGCGTTCCCGCAATTTTACTTCTACGATTGCCACAGCTGCCATCGCACCATCACGGACGCTGCCGCGCGCAAGCTCAGTTTTGAGACAAATCCTGCGCGGCCCATCCCGTTCGGCAATCCGCCGTTCAATGATGAGAATATAATCATGCTGTCGTCTGTTGCGAAGGCTCTGGTGCCGGCGCAGGCGGACGATTTCCTGAAGGCCAGCCGCAATTTCCACGCGGCCATGGGTTCGGGCAGCGCCGATGATGCCCGCGGCGCGGCGCAGCTGCTGTCCCGCCGGGCGGGTACCCTGTCCAGTGCCCTGAGCCAACGCGCCTATGCCGATGTCGATGCGTTTCGCGTTATCGCCATGATTGCGGGCAAGGCGACAAAGCCGCGTTTCACCGATTACTCGGGCTCGGTTCAGGCGGTGATGGCGATTGACACGCTGCTCAATTCACTGGTGCGTGAAGGGCGCATAACCGTCGCTGCGGCGGCAAGTATCCGCACAAACATTAATCAGGCCTATAAAGCGGTCGAAGAGCCCAACGCATATCGTCCCGCCAAATTCCGCGAAGCTCTGGCGTCAGCCTCATCAGCCATCGGCAGGTTACGCTGAATATGGCGGGGGGTTGGAAAAAGCTGGCAGTTGCAGGGGCGCTCGCTCCGATGCTGATCCTGTCGGCATGCGGTGGCGGTGACAGCGGCCCGCAACCCACAGGCGGCGGTCAGGGCTCTGGCAATCCACCGCCAGCGCCGCCCCCAACTCCTCCGCCGCCTTCGGGCAATGTCTATTCGGTCCCTGCTGCAGAGAGCCTGAGCGCGGCTGAAGTCGGCACTGTGATCGCGCAGGCCGCCGCGCAAGCAAGCGCGCAGGGTGACGCGGCGACCATCGCGGTGGTGGACCGTGTCGGCAATGTGCTGGGCGTGTTCCGCATGCCCGGAGCCACGTTGACGGCGCGCGTACCCGAAGCGCCCAATGGCCAGAATGTCGATATTCAGGGATTTGCGCTGCCATCCGAAGCCGCAGCAATCGCAAAGGCGATAACCGGCGCGTATCTCTCCAGCGGCGGCAATGCGTTCTCCTCACGCACGGCGAGCCAGATTGTGCAGGAGCACTTTCCGCCCGCACCCACCACGGCAGGGCTGGAAAGCGGACCTTTGTTCGGCGTGCAGTTCAGTCAGCTTCCCTGCTCTGACCTTTCGGCCCGCGCAGCCGATGGCATGATCGGACCACAGCGCTCTCCGCTGGGTCTGGCGGCTGATCCGGGCGGTTTTCCGCTGTACAAGAACGGCGTCGTCGTCGGCGGTGTGGGTGTGCTGGCGGATGGGGAATACGGGTTTGACCCCAACACGCTGGATATCGACAATGATGTCGATGAGGTCATCGCGCTTGCCGGGACAGTCGGGTTTGAAGCGCCCGTCTCAATTCGGGCAGAGCGCATTTTCGCAGATGGCACACAGTTGCGCTTTTCCGACAGCGAATTCAGCCAGGTCGGCAATGTTGCTGGCGCCAGCTTTGCCAGCACGCCGGGATCGCTGATCGCCGTGCGCAGCTATTTCGATGGTGCTGCTTTGCGCGCGGGCGCAGCCTACGGCACCGAGACTTCGGGTATCCGCGCGTCGACAGCTGCGGAATTCAGCAACTCGGATGCGTTTGTCCTGTCTGACGGCATGGGCGCGAACCGGTTTCCCGTGCGATCCGGCACGGACGCTGCCGATGTCAACGCGATCAGCGAGACAGAAGCGCGCGCGATCCTTGAAGAGGCGTTTACGGTGATGAGCCGGGCGCGCGCCCAGATCCGTCGTCCGCTTGATAGCCCCGCGCAGGTTACGATCAGTCTGGTCGATACGCGCGGGCGCATCCTTGGCATTGTCCGGTCGCCCGACGCGCCGATTTTTGGCACCGATGTGAGCCTGCAAAAGGCGCGGACGGCCAGCTTTTTCTCCGGCGCGTTTGCCGCAAATGAGCTTTTGGCGGCGCAGGGCGAAGTGCCCGAATTTGTGCAGCGCGTTCGCACTTTCCTGAATGACCCGACTGCACTCACCGGCGCATTCGCCTTTGCGGATCGCTCAGGCGGAAACCTCTCGCGGCCCTTCTTTCCCGATGGCGAGGTTGGCACTCCCAATGGCCCGCTCTCGCGCCCGATAGAGCAGTTCAACCCGTTCTCTACAGGCCTTCAGTCGGCGCTGATCCTCGGCAATCTGGGCCAGCACGTTGCCTTTGTGACGGGTCAGTCCAATACGGATACGCCGCGCGGCTGCTCCACCTTGCCGCAGACCCCATCGGGCGGGTCGCGGCTGGACAATGGTATCCAGATTTTCCCCGGCTCCGTCCCCGTCTATCGCGGGAATGAGCTGATCGGCGGGCTGGGGGTTTCGGGCGACGGGATTGATCAGGATGACATGATCAGCTTCCTCGGCCTCAACAATGCAGGGGTGCGCATCGGCGGCATCGGCAACGCGCCCAATGAAATCCGCGCAGACCGCATCGTGGTGCGCGTGGGCAATCGCGATGTTCGCCTGCGGTATATCAATTGCCCGTTCGCGCCGTTCCTTGACACCGACGCACAGAATGTGTGCGAGGGGCTGTAGGCGATGGCGATGATCTTCATCCCCGCCGCACTGGCGATACAGGTCGCGCCGCCGCCGCAGGAACAGATGCCGCCCGAGCAGCCTTCGCGCAGGGGTGAGGATGCCGATCCGGTTCAGCCTGAAGTGGTGGAAGCGGAGCCCGCCACGCCGCCTTCGTCCGAGGGGCTGAACCAGACCACGCAAACCGATCCCGAACCGCTTGACCCCGGCAGTATCGAAGGGCGCAAGATACCGGGTTTCAGGGACTTGCTGCCCGATCCGGTTGACCAGACCAATGAAGGCGCGGTGCGCGCCCCGCCGCCGCAAGCCTTTCCGACCGATCAGATCCCGGTCCCCGACCGCTGGCGTCTGATCCAGAGCCTCGATCTGGTGACCGAGGACGTGCTCGATCCGTACAATCAGAACACCTATAAGGGCGACCGCCCGATCAATCCGGACAAGGTGCCGTGGCTGCCGATCACCGGCGATGACTGGTTCTTTGTCGCCAACCTGATCAGCGACACCGTGTATGAGCCGCGCACCTTCCCGATCCCCGTCGGCATCCAGACCACGGCTGATCCGGACCGGCTCGATGTGTTCGGCGATGATATCAGTCACGTGCTCTCGCAGACCTTTATCGCTGGCTTTGCGCTGCTGAAAGGCAGCACCGCGTATAAGCCGCCCAGCGTCGAATACCGCGTGACGCTGGCCTATAACGTCAATTATGTCGACGTGCCCGAACGGCGCGTGCTGTTTGTCGAGCCATCCAAGGGGTCAAGCCGCCTCGACCATTTTCTCGGCGTGCAGGAAGCCTTCGTCGATTACCACTTCACCGCGCTCGACAATGACCGGTTCGACTTTGTCTCAATCCGCGCCGGGATACAGCCGTTCCAGGCCGATTTTCGCGGTTTCCTGTTTCAGGATCAGCAATTGGGCATTCGCCTGTTTGGCAACCGGGACAACAACCGCCTGCAATTCAACGTCGCGGGGTTCTGGCGGTTGGAGAAGGACACCAATAGCGGGCTGAATTCGGTCGTGCAGAGCCCGCGCGATGATTTTGTATTTTTCGCTAATGTCTATCGGCAGGATTTCCTGATTCCCGCGCTGACCAGCCAGTTCACCGTCGCGTATAACCGCAACCGCGAAGCCGACGATATCGAGATTGACGATAACGGTTTTCCCGTCCGCCCGGCGCTGCTTGGCACATTGCGCGGGCGCGAATATGACGTGTTCTATCTCGGTTATAATGCGGACGGGCGGATCGGGCGGATCAACATCACAGCCAGCGCATACTGGGCGCTGGGTGAGGACCGGAACAACTTTTTCACGGACCGCCCCGCTGACATCAACGCGACCTTCGGCGCTGTTGAGCTGAGCTATGACAAGGACTGGATGCGCTTTCGCCTGTCAGGCCTTTATGCGAGCGGCGATGATGATCCCTTTGACGATGTCGAGGGCGGGTTCGATGCGATCTTTGAAAACCCTGTCTTCGCTGGCGCGGACACCTCTTACTGGATCCGCCAGACGATCCCGTTTGCAGGGGGCGGGCGTGCGGTGGCGGTGAATGGCCGCAACGGTATCCTGAATTCGCTGCGCAGTTCGAAAGAGCAGGGCCAGTCCAACTTCAACAATCCGGGCACGATGCTGCTGGGCGTCGGCGCAGACTTAGATATCAGCCCGGAATTCCGCCTTACCGCGAATGCCAATCACCTGTGGTTTGAGAACACGTCCAGCCTCCAGAATCTGCGTGTTGAAGGCTCGATCCCCAAAGAGATCGGCTATGACCTCTCAGCCTCCGCAATCTGGCGGCCCAAATCGAACCAGAACATTGTGGCCCGCCTTTCCGCTGCGACTCTGGTGGCGGGAGACGGGTTTCGCGATCTGTTTGATGCGCGCGCTGGCGGGCGCTCGTTCTTCTCCATTCTGGCAAATGTGACGTTGACCTATTGATGATGGCACACCGATCTTTTTCGCGCCCGTGGCTTAGTCTGTCGCACCTGCTTCTGGCTGTCGCCGCGATCCTCCTTGGTGCGGCGCTGTTACAGCCCGCCGCGCAGGCCGCCGGTAAAGAGAAAGCGGTCAAACGCGATTACAGTGCGGTGTTCGCTCCGCCTGCGCCCGCGCGCCAATCGGTGGCGCAGATGGATGCGAAGTCGGAAGGGTGCAACACCTGCCATATCAAGACTGACGCGCCGACGATGCATGTCTCCCCCGCCGTGCGGCTGGGCTGCACTGATTGCCATGGCGGAAACGCGGCGATCCGGGGCGACGCGCAACTTCCGCATGACCACCCCGATTATGTTGCCGCGCGTGATCAGGCGCATGTCCTGCCGAAATATCCCGAAAGCTGGTACTGGCCTTCCTCGGCGAACCCAAAGCGGTCCTATGCGCTGCTCAACCAAGAATCGCCCGAATACGTCAAGTTCATCAACCCCTCCGACTACCGCGTCGCGCGGGAAGCCTGCGGGTCTTGCCACATCCAGTCGATCGAAGCCGCTGAGCGGTCGATCATGGCGACGGGCGCGATGCTGTGGGGCGGGGCGAGCTACAATAACGGTATCTTGCCCTTCAAGAATTACCTGCTGGGAGAGGCCTACACCCGCAACGGAAAGCCCGCGAAAATCGTCTCCCCCACGGGAGCGGATGGCAAGCTGACTGCCGCTCAAGAGAAGCGCGGCGTGCTCGCGGCGATGTATCCGCTGCCGACATGGCATGTGATCCCGCCGGGCGATGTGTTCCGCGTGTTTGAACGGGGCGGTCGCACCATCAACTCGCAATTCCCCGAGATCGGCCTGCCCAATCCAACCGGCCAGATTCAGAGGCTTGAGGAACCCGGGCGGCCCGATCTGAAACAGTCGAACCGTGGCCCTGGCACCGGTCTGCGCGTCGCGATCCCCGCGCTCAACATTCACAAGACGCGCCTCAATGATCCCTTCACATGGTTCATGGGCACCAATGATCAGCCCGGCGATTATCGCCATTCGGGCTGTGCCAGCTGCCACGTCGTTTATGCCAATGACCGGGAGCCGCGCCATTCGCTGATCTACGCGAAGTATGGCCGCGATGGGCAGACAATCACGGTCGATCCGACGATTGCGAACACGTATGAGAAGGATAATAAGCATGGTAAGCGCGACAAGGATCACGCAGAATCCTCAGGCCATGCTGGCGTCAAACAACCGGGCGTCACCTATGACGAAGAGCCCGCGCTCGACGCGTCTGGCGGCATGAAGAACGCCGAAGACGGTCTGTTGAACAACGACGGCAAGCCCAAGGAAAAGGGCCACCCGCTCCAGCACGTCTTCACCCGTTCCATCCCGACCAGCCAATGCATGAATTGCCACATGCACCAGCCCAACATCTTCCTGAACAGCTATCTCGGCTACACGATGTGGGATTATGAGAGCGATGCGCCGCATATGTGGCCCAAGGATCAGAAATATCCGACCGCCGCCGAAGTGCGTGAGGTTATCAAGCGTAACCCTGAAGGCGCGGCCCCGCGTGGCAAGTGGGCGGACCTCGATTTCCTGCGCAACGTCTATGATCTGAACGAAGATCTGAACGACACCCAGTTCGCCGATTATCACGGCCATGGCTGGAATTTCCGCGGCATCTTCAAACGCGACCGGGAGGGCAATCTGCTCGATGCGGAAGGCAACATCGTCGACAATGACGATCCCGAAAAGTGGCGGCGCGAGGGCGAGGAGAAGTTCGTCGAACCCGGCGTAAACCCGGGCAAAGCAGTCCACATGATGAGCATCCATGCCGAAAAGGGGATGCAATGCGCGGATTGCCATTTCGAGCAGGACACGCATGGCAACGGGCTGCTTTATGGTGAGGTCGCCAACGCCATCGAGATCACGTGCAAGGATTGCCACGGCACCGCCGATGCCTATCCGACTCTGCGCACCAGCGGGCCTGCTGCGCCTCCCAAAGGACACAACCTCGCCCTGCTGCGCAACCCTGATGGCCAGCGCCGCTTTGAATGGATCGACAATGGCGATGGCACGCGCAAGCTGATCCAGCGCTCTATCGTCGATCCCAAGATCGAATGGGAAATGAGCCTTGTGAAGGACTCGGTCGATCCCGAGACACCAGAATTCAACGCCAAGGCCGCGCGCGCAAAGCTGATGAGTAAATATGGCGCGGACACGGGCAATTTTGAATTCGGCGTCGGCATCGCGGAGGAAGACCGCGCGCATGACAGCGAGGAAATGGCGTGCTTCACCTGCCACCTTTCGTGGACGACAAGCTGCGGCGGGTGCCACCTGCCCATCGAGGCAAACTGGAAGACCAAGAGCCACAAATATGAGGGCGGGGAGACCCGCAACTTTGCAACCTACAACCCGCAGGTTGCGCGCGACCAGATGTTCCAGCTGGGCAAGCACCAGACCACCAAGGGCAGTCAGGTTGCACCAGTCCGCTCATCGTCGGCTCTGGTGCTGACCTCGACCAACATCAACCGCGAGCGCATCTATGTGCAGCAGCCACCGATCAGCGCAATCGGCTTCTCGTCTCAGGCCTTCGCGCCGCATTTCCCGCACACGGTGCGCCTGACGGAAACCAAGACCTGCTCGGACTGTCACCTTTCGGACAAGGAAGACAACAACGCGATCATGGCGCAGCTGCTTCTGCTTGGAACGAACTACGTGAACTTTGTCGGGATGCACGCCTTCACCGGCCTTGAAGGCGGATTGACCGCCGTACGCGTGACCGAGTTTGAAGAGCCGCAAGCGGTGCTGGGGTCTTACCTGCACAAATATGCCTATCCGGATTATTATGATCTGCATGTGGAGCGAAACGGGCGTGAGCTGAAGAAATGGGTGCGCGGCAAGAGCTTTGACAAAGGCCTTTCGGGGGAGACCAAGGCGTTTGAGGAATTCGTCAACGTCCATGAAGGCACGAAGGATCGCGTGGGCTGCCTGCAATTGCGCGGCGAATATCTGTTCGTGGCCGAGGGCAGCGGCGGCTTTCAGGCGTATGATGTCGCTTCCATCGCGAACAAGGGCATTTCGGAACGCATCATCACCGCGCCGTTCTCGCCTCTGGGCCATGACACGCAGGTCGACACCACCAACGCGACCTGCATGGCGCTCGCGACGAACCAGCCGATTGCCCCGGACCGCTCAACCGCCGAATTGCGAGAGCTCAATCAGGAACAGGCGTTTCTGCCGATCTACAATTACGCAGCGATCTCCGATGCGGTGGAGGGCCTGATCCTTGTCAACGTGAACACGCTGGCTGACGGGGAATTCCGCAACAACAAGCTGGACCGCGAGACTTACTCGGATGGCTCCGATGCGTGGAACCCCGAAGGAGTGCTGACGGGGGCGACGCATATCCAGCTGGCGGGTGAGGTTGCCTATATCACCGCCGATGCGGGGCTGGTCGTGGTCGATCTGGCTGATCCCAAATCGCCCAAGCTTGCCGCGGTTCGCCCGCTGAGCGATGCGCGCGCCAGTGCGATCCAGTTCCGCTATCTGTGGGTGACCGATGCCGAGGGTGTGAAGCTGTTCGATGTGACGGACCTGCGCAATCCGGTTGCGCGGCCGCAGGCGACGGTGCCTCTGGCGGATGCCAAGCGGCTCTATGTCGCGCGCACCTATGCCTATGTCGCGGCCAAGCGGGACGGGTTAGTGATCCTGGACGTGACCAATCCCCTTGCGCCAAGGGTCGATCAGAAAGTGACTCTGGACGGGGCTCTCAATGATGCCGAGGACGTTATTGTCGCCTCCACCAATGCATCGCTGTTCGCCTATGTGGCGGATGGCGTGAACGGTATGAAGGTGCTCCAACTCACCTCGCCAGACAGTCAGCGCAATTTCTATGGTTTCAGCCCGCGCCCTGTGCCTGAACTCGTCTCCTTTGCGAAGACGCCGACACCCGCGATTGCCCTGTCCAAGGGGCTGGACCGGGACCGCGCGGTTGACGAGACGGGCGGGCAGATGGCGATCTTTGGCAGGCTTGGATCGAGACCCTTTACGCGGGGCGAGATGGAGCGGTTGTTCATGACCCGGTCGGGCCTGCCGTGGAAGGTATCCGATGAGGTCAATATGGACCGCTGGGTCGGCCGCGCACCGGTAGTCAGCGAAGAACCCGCACCGCAAAATGCCGGTCGGCGTGAGGATGACTTGGGCGAAACCGAAGCGGAGCGGCTGGGCGGCTGAAAAGGATTTGGGTGATCAATTGCCTACGCATTGGGGCACGCAGGATGCGCTGATGCGTGAACCCGCGCATCGCCCCGCCCTCTCCCATACTAGCAGTGATGTCTTGCCCGCTCTTGCCACCCTCACGCGCGGCAAAACCCGCTATTTGCGCTCGGCTTCGAGGCCCTGCATCATTGGGACCAGATTGTCGGAATAAACCGCCAACCGCGTCCAGTCGCCCACCGGCTGCACATGGCTGACCAGTGTGCCGTTCTTCCAGCGGTGCAGCGCATAGGCGGGCGGCTCTGCATCCACGATCCCGCGGCCATCGGCTGAGTGAAAGTCGACCGGACGCAGATCCAGCGACACCGCCGGAGCGACAGCTGGCGTGACAGCCACAGGGATGCCTTCAAACACGGAAGAGACAGGGCGGTGCAAGTGGCCACATGCAATGCCGACAATCTGGCTCTGCCCGCTCACGCAGGCGCGGAACCGTTGCAGCCAAGCCTCGCCCGGGCGCGGGTCCATCCAGTCGATCCCCGCGATGACCGGCGGATGGTGCATCACAATCAGAGTGGGCGTGTCGGGATGTGCCGCCAATTCTGCCGCCAGCCAATGCGCGCGCGCATCGCAAAACGCGCCGCCATGCCGCCCGTGCTGGAGCGTATCGAGGCAAAGGATGCGAAGGCCCTTCACCTCTAACGCATATTGCACGTATTTCTCGCCGGAGGGCCCGCCCGCAGTCGGGCAATCGGGAAAGGCTTCCAGCAAACGGTCGCGATTGTCATGGTTGCCCGTCATCACATGGATCGGAAAATCGCACCGCGCCAATGGCTGTTTGAAACGTGCGTAACTGTCGGATGCGCCGTTATCGGCAAGGTCGCCGGTCAGGATCAGAAGGTCAGGCTGCACCGACTGGGAAAGAAGATGATCAATCGCCATGCAAAAGCGAAGGTAATTGAATTCCTCGTCACCTGCCTCTGGCTCAAACCCGACATGCGTGTCGGTGATCTGAGCGACAAGGACGCTGTCAGCGGTGCTCCCCATAGACCTTCCCCTCACCGCTAATCCTTGAACATTGCAGAGAGAGATGCAACCGAATCCCTCTCGCGCCCACCTTCTCGTCCTCTGGCACCCTCGGGTGTGGATTGCAGGATCGGGTGGTCGCCCGGCCACGGATTGGTCGGCGTGTGATAGCCGTGGCACATCGCGCAGGTGGAGGGGACTTCGTCGTCTTTCAACGCTACCGTCATTGCCGGGCCGGGTAACACCTCGCCAATGTGGCAATCGCGGCAACTCTTCAGGTCCGGCAGCAGCAGATCGGTCGCCGCCTTTGACGTGTTTGCCTCATGGCAATCGGTGCACTTCTCTTCCTCATGCGCCTTATGGCTGAAGAAGCCGTGCTGCATATAGCGGTCTGGGATGTTGACCGGCACCAGATCGGGGCGACCGTCTGTGCGTGTGTTGATATGGCAATCGCCGCATGTCCCTCCCGGCATAAGCGCGCGATTGATGCTGATGAGCGAGGAGGCGGGGCGACCGAAATTGACGGCATAGGTTCCGCCACGCGCAAACTGACCGGGACGGGCGCGGCCACGGGCCATGGGGCTGACGGGGCGGCGCGGGGACCGGTCAATCCTGGCGAGGTCTTCCATCAGATCATCGACATCGCCGTGGCGCAGCGAGGTGAACCCGCTGCCGCTGCGCCCTGACACAAGGCTGTGACAACTCTCGCAGGAATCTTCCATTTCGACCGGTTTGAAGCCGACCTCGTCCTCGGTCAGGGCATGGCAGCTCGCGCAATCGAGCGGCTCGCCATAATCGGGCAGGCTGATCGCCATGCGGGCAACGCCCCCTTGTGCATCCATGTGAATGTCATGCGGGAATTTGAGGCCGCTCTTTTCCTCGATTGCCCCGCCGACTACATTGTCGAGGCTGACGCGCACTGGCTCGTCCTGACCATAGGCGGTGTAGAATGTCGGGCGGAATTGCGGGTGCTTTTCGCCAAAGTTGTTCGCATTGCCAAACGCGACATCGGAGAGGCGCGTATCGAGCGCATCGTGGCAATCGGAGCAGAATTGCTGTGTCGCGGCCTGCTGGCGCACTTTGCCTTCATGCTCCAGATGGCACGACGTGCATGACCCGGGGCCTTCCTTGCCCAAAGTCTGCGCGACCGCCCATTGCCATGCCTCGCCCGAAAGCAGCGGCGCCATACCCTTGGCAAGGCGGGGCTTCGCGGCGTGTTCGCCCAGTTCCTCGTGACAGGTCAGGCAGGTGTTGTCCTGAACCGAAACGAACGGGGTGGCGTGGCACGCCTCGCAATTGTCCTTCAGGTCATGGTGCGCAAGGCTGAGTTCGCCAGAGCTCCACGTGCTGTCAAACGCGACCTGATCGACCATCGGGCCGTCAGGATCGTTTGCGGCTTTGTCGCGGGTGATGTGCGTGAACACCGGAATGCTGAGCAGCAGCACAAGGATCGCGAGCGAGAACACCCACGCCATCGCGCGTTTCGAGGGGAGTGCGCTGGCCAGTTGGAAACCGCGCACCGTATCAACCTTCGCGCCCTTTTCCTCGGCCTGCTTGATCGTGATGCTGAACGCATCACCCGCTTCCCTCGCAATGGTCAGGCGCGATGAGCCCAGCTCAATCTCCGCACCGGTCGCGGGATCAACCACCGCTTCCTTCGCCACTCTGCCGTCAATGCCAAAGCCCAGCGTGCCGACCGCTTCGACCTGCAATCCGCCATCGGGCAACTGGTTGATGCTGATATGGCGCTGTTCAACCGCAAGATCGGGCAAGTGAATGTCGTTTTCCGCCGCGCGCCCGATGAACAGGCTGGACTGATAGACAGTGCGTTCGCGCACAATCTCGCGTCCGGCGGCGGTGTAATCAATGGTGCGGATCAGGAATGACATGGATTCCGCCTCACCAGTAATAAAACACGCTCACGACATGCGCGAGCAGTGCGGCCAGCAACGCGATGGTCGCTGGCACATGGATGAACAGCCACACTTCGAGCAGCGCACGGATGCGCAAGTGGCGGCGGATTTGCGCCAGCTGGTCAGAGCGGCGGGTGAGCAGAGTGTGGACCTTCTCGGTCGCTTCATTGCCTGCGGCGGTATCGAGATTCTTGAGCGCGCTGGCCGTCGCGCATCCGGGATAGGAACCCGCAAGGCGTCCCCATGCCCCGCCATAGAAAATGTCCTGCTCCAGAGCGGCGATGACGAGATCGGACTGGTCACGGTTCAGCGGCTGCGCGGCGGTTTCCAACTGACGGTCAATCGCGGTCAGCGCCTCCACCATCTGCGTGCGCGTCATCTCGTTGCGGTTGGAGGAAAGCTTGGCTGGCAGGGTGGCATAGACCGCGACGCCATAGATACCGGTGACGATGACGATAATCATCAGCGCATAGGCGAGCGTATGAACATTCCACCCGAACTGGAACCCGGTGTGCAGCGTGCCCACCACGATCAGCGACAGGCCCAGATAGACATGCGCGCTGGTCCATCCCTTCAGGCTCCAGTGCCCCGGCGTCGGACGGCGTTTTCGCAGGCCCAGCAAAGACAGCCAGATGATCAGCAGGACACCGATTGTCCCCAGAGTGTAGCCATACCAGCTGCCACCATTGGGGCGCGGCTCCTGATCAATCATGACATAGCCCGCGATGCACACCCCGCACAGGGCCAGCGCGACCCAGAGATAGCGGAAATATTTGTGCTTCAGAAAGCCGACATGATCGGCGTTGCGGGCCTTTTCGCGTTGCTTGAAAGTGTTCTGGGAGGCTTTCTGGGAGGTGGCGTTCACTGCTCGACATCCTCCGTCAGCTTGGTGAATGTCAGGAACTTGTCAGGCGCCACGCGGATCGCCGCACCCGTCGGGCAGGCGCGCACGCAGGCGGGGCCGCCTTCGACCCCTGCACACATGTCGCATTTGATCGCCTGTTTGGGCTGTTCGGGATCGCCCTTTTCCTTGCGCCATTTATACGACGCTTCGCCCGGTCCCGGACCGCTGCCGAACAACAGCCATTTGAGCAGCGAGGGTTTTTTGGGCGGTTTCGGGTCCATCCGGATCACGCCGTAAGGGCAGTTGCGCTGGCAATTGCCGCAGCCAATGCAGGTCTCGTCAATGAAGACCTCACCATCCGGCCCGCGCTGGATCGCGTTGGGCGGGCAGTCGGCCATGCAATGCGGGTGTTCGCAATGGCGGCAGGATGTCGGCACGTGCAGATGCGCGTAAGTCCGTCCTGCCTCGCGGTCTAGGCGGGAGAGGCCATCGTGGCTGTCTGCACAGGCATTCTCGCAATTGTCGCAGCCGATGCAGAGTTTTTCATCGATCAGCAGAACATCGGTTGCCTCGCCCAGGCCTTCATCGACGAGGAATTGCGCGGTTTCGGAATAGAGATCGACCGCGCCGTCAAAATCATCCTTGCGGCTTTCGATAAAGGCGGTGGTTTTGCGCCGCCCGTCCATCTCTCTCATCGCCTTTGCGCGCAGGGCAGGATTGTTATCGAGTAGCGCGACAAAGGCATCGCCGGGCAGTTTGATGACTTCGGATTTGATCGCGGCTTTCACCGTGGCGGTGCGCAGGGAGCCATCAATCGCGGCCATTTCCCCGACATAGGCACCAGCGGGCAGGTAAGAGAGGAACACGGGTTTATCGCCCAGCGCCTTCTCCACGATCATCGACCCGCGCCGGATGATATAGACATCCTTGTCGTCAGCGCCTTCGGTGATCAGGGTCTTGCCCGCGCGCACTTCCTCGACTTCGGCGGCCTCGACCAGCGGCGCGACATCATCGCGGGTCAGGCCCGATCCGAACATTTGCAGCAATTGCCGCTCCACTGCGATGGCGTTGACCACGCGGCTGGCTTCGACAGATGTTGCGATCAGTTTGAGCGCGGCGTTGCGCGACAATTCAATCGCGACAAGAGTTTCGGCCGCACGGATGGTCGAGCCGCGACGACGGCCCGATATCAGCCCAACCTCGCCAAAGATGGAGCCTTGCTCAATCGGGACGGTTACAGACGGATCATTCGGGTTGACTTCAACCGCGACCGAACCTTCGGCGATGGCGAACATGGAGGAGCCGGGCTCGTTCTTGCGGAACACCACATCGCCCGGCGCATAGGCATGACAGGTGGAATCGAGCATCAATTCGCGCAATTGCAGCGAGGACAGATCGCCGAAAATGCGCACATTGCTGCCAAACACGTCCAGCCAGTGTTCGACTGTATGATTGCCCGGCAAGGCGGCGAATTTCTCCGCCAGTATCGGTTGGTCAGCGGGCTTGAGATCGCTGTTCCCGTTCAGGAACTCGATCACGTCATAGCCCTGGTTCATGCAATGCTTGATCAGCGGATAGCCCGCCAGCGCGCCAATGACATGAATGCCCGCTTTGGTGGTTTCGAACGCGGGCGTCAGCTTGGGAAAGGCGCCGCGTTCCTCGCTCGTAAACTCGATCCCCATCGCCTCGACAAAGCCGCGCGGGGGCTGTGATCCGGTGCGCGCGATGATGCGGTTGCACGCAATGGTCTCCGCCCCGTCGCGCGTTTCCAGCACCAGTTCGCCGTCTTTGACTTCGGACGGGGTGGTTTCACGCCGCACGCTGATGCGACCATCCTGCTCTGCCTCTTCGAGCAGTTTGACATTCGCGCCCTTGGCACGGGCAAAGCTGTCCCCGCGGTTCAGGATGGTGACGACATTGCGCTGCGCGTCGTCGGCGGCCAGTCCCAGTGCGTTCTCGATCCCAGCATCGCCCGATCCGACGACGGTGATATGCTCGTCAAAATATTCGCCCGGATCGTCCAGCTGATACTGGATCATCGGATGGTCAGAGCCCGGGCAGCGCAGCATGTTGGGATTGCCCTGTGTGCCGATGCCCAACACGATGGTTTCGGCGCGGATCACGTCATCTGACTTGGTGTGGATTTCAAACCCGCCCTTTTCACCTTCGACCTTCGTCACTTCGGCGTTGAGCTTTACGTTGACCTGCATCGCCTCGATCTGGCTGTCCCATTTATCGAGGATGGTTTCACGCTTGCCCGCATCAAACTCCAGCCCGCCTGTCCCGCCATTATCGCCGCCAGAGCGCAGGACCAGGTTGGAGGGCGTCGCCATGACGTGCTTGCCCTTCTGATATTTGAAGATTGTGTCCGAGAGGTGATCGGTTTTTTCGATCAGGACGTGGCTCATGCCCAGCGAAGCCGCATGCGCAGCCGCGCTCAACCCCGCAGGTCCAGAGCCAATAATGGCGACTTTAACCAAGTCCGACAATCTATCCCCCCCTTTCGGATAGATTTGATCCCCTCAATCGAGGACCCCGAAACAATAGACAAACCCCGCTGCTTTACCAGAGGCAATTGCCCGATTTTCCCGGCGATGCTACGGCCTTTATATGGGCTCTGATAGTGAAAACGCGTCACAAAATGGTTCCGCTGAAGCTGGTGGTGCCGCCGGTAAGGCTTCTGGCGGTGCAAAGGCTGCATGGCTCCTGCTCGGCGCGGCGGTCATTCTTGCAGCAGGCTCAATCGGCTATAACGTCATGGGCGGGCCGGGTGATGATCCGGCGGCATCACCGGGCGAAGCTCTGCCGCCTTCCATTGCCGAACTGCGCGAAGCCGCCGAAGCCGCTGGCGACGATGCCAAGCCGTGGGGCGATCTGGCCTATGCGTATTTCGTCGAGAAGGACTTCGCCGCCGCTGCCAAAGCGTATGAACGCGCGGTTGAAATAGACGCGGGCGAAGCGGTCCTGTGGTCGGCGCTGGGCGAATCCCTTGTCTATGCCAGCGATCAGCAAGAGGCCGCCGCCGATCCGCTGCCGCCAGAGGCCGTTGCCGCGTTTGAAAAGGCGGTGGCGATTGACCCCAGCGATCCACGCGCGCGCTATTTTCTGGCTGTGAAACAGGATTTGGCAGGCGATCACGAAGGCGCGATTGCAAGCTGGCTGAAACTGTTGAGCGAAAGCCCGGTCGGCGCCCCGTGGGAGCGTGATCTGGTCGGCACAATCCAGCAGGTCGGCAAGATCAACGATATCGATGTCGAGGCGCGTCTGGCCAAGGCGATGGATGGCCGCCTGCCGCCCATCGCGGTTCCGGGCTCAGGCGCGGTTGCGGGCGAAGCCGCGTCTGCCAATGTCGGCGGGCCAACGCAGGAACAGATCGCTGCTGCATCCTCCATGTCTGCGGCGGATCAGCAGGCCCAGATCGAAGGCATGGTCGCGATGGCCGAGGAAAAGCTGAAAGACGATCCCAGCAATCTCGACCGCTGGGTCATGGTGATGCGCAGCCACGCAATGATGGGCAATCCGGGCAAGGCGAAAGCGACTTTGGAAGCGGCGGTGGCGGCCAATCCCGAGAACGAGGCAGGCCTGAGAGGACAGGCCCGGTCGCTGGGGGTTCAGTAGGGGGCGGTCGGAGTGTGACGCCGTCTTAAACGACCTTGCACTTCACGACATCAAAGCCGGTCAGACCCTCGGCTTTGATGGCTGACACCACTCGGTTGCTAAGGAAAAACACGCTTACACACCGTGGCTCCACCCAGATATCGGGACCGGACAGCGCATCAGTGGAAACGGCGATAGCGTCGTGTTTGCCGTACCCACCCATAATCCAGTAATCCGTACCTTCGATCTGTTCGAACCCACTCCCACCGGATTGCTCAGGAATGAAGGCGTGCTTCACATTGCCGAAATTGAGGAAGTGCCAATCGCCATCGACGGGCGTTGCCTTGTCTTTCTTGAGCACCGGAACCGGATAGAGCGAGGCATCGCCCAAGTCGAAGCGGCGGAGAACCGTGGCCAGACGATCTGACACCACTGGCAACGCATTAGCTATGAAGAAGTCGGTGAAATTGTAATCCGCTTCCTTGGCGGTCACCTGGCCGTAAATCTCAGGTGGGAAAGCATCCCTTGTGACCGCCTCGCCCGCACTGTTTGCGCGCTTGACAGCGCTCACAAGTTTTCGGTCATCCTTGGACTCCATCCAGTCGCTGGTAACCTTACCAAGGGATTCCAACCCCCCCAGTGAGTAGCAAATCCAAACACCATCACTCATTTCACTCGTTCCCTTATCTCGCTCATCGCTGCCAGCCGCTCCCAAATATCGCCCCGCCCAAAACAAGGCCAAGCCCTGCAAAAATGCTCGCCGATCCGACTGTTCCAAAGCGCTCCACCATTGGGTTCAGAATGGCCGCGACCGTCTCTGTTCGCCGCCTCGTAGCCTTCTCGATCGGGCCACGCAGAGCCATCGCGGCGAGAAAAAGGCCGATGCCCAGCGCGGAAAGAGCATGGTTCTCACTGCCGCTTGCACTAAACGTGATTGATTGAAGTTTCGGAAATGCGTGGCTTTTATCGGTCGGTCAGTCTCAAGGAATGGGTGGCAGGCGTGTGATGCTTTTATGATCTGCACAAAAAAGGGCGCCCCCTTATCAGAGAGCGCCCCTTTTTGTTTCTCGCTAACGCTGCGCCCTACACCACGCCAAACGCCAGCATCGCGTCGGCGACTTTCTTGAAGCCTGCGATATTTGCACCCTTCACATAGTCCACGTATCCATTGCCCTGGTCGCCATATTCGGTGCACTTTTCGTGGATGCCTTCCATCAGGTCGGTCAGCATGTCGCCAAGGCGTTCCTGTTTCCAGCTGACGCGCTCGGAGTTCTGGCTCATTTCCAGCCCGGAGACAGCCACGCCGCCTGCATTGGCCGCTTTGCCCGGGCCGTACATGATCTTGGCATCGTGGAAGACTTTCACGCCGTCCAGCGTGGTCGGCATGTTTGCGCCTTCTGAAACCGCAATGCAGCCGTTGTCGACCAGTTCTTTCGCCTCTTCCTTGTTCAGCTCGTTTTGCGTCGCGCAGGGCAGGGCCAGATCGCAGGTGACGTTCCATGGCCGCGCGCCCTCGTGATAGGTCGCACTGGTGAAGTGATCGGCATATTCGCTGATCCGGCCACGCTTGACTGTCTTGAGGTGCTTGACCCAGTCGATCTTCTCCTGATCGATGCCATCGGGGTCGTGGATGAACCCGCCCGAATCCGACAGGGTCAAAACCTTGCCGCCCAGCTGCACGATCTTGTCAGCGGCATGCGTCGCGACGTTGCCAGAGCCTGAAATGACCGCGCTCTTGCCTTCGACATCGTCGCCTTTGTGCTTCAGCATGTTCTGCATGAAATAGACCGCGCCATAGCCGGTTGCCTCGGGCCGCATTTGCGATCCGCCATATTCGAGCGCCTTTCCGGTCAGCACGCCTTCCCAGCGATTGGTGATGCGTTTGTATTGACCGAACATATAGCCGATCTCGCGCCCGCCCACGCCGATATCGCCCGCCGGAACGTCTGTGTCGGGGCCGATGTGGCGGTAAAGTTCGGTCATGAAGCTCTGGCAGAACCGCATGACTTCGCTGTCGCTTTTGCCGCGGGGATTGAAGTTTGCCCCGCCTTTGCCGCCGCCCATCGGCAGGCCGGTGAGCGAGTTCTTGAAGGTCTGCTCGAAAGCGAGGAATTTCAGCACGCTCTCGGTCACGCTCGGGTGGAAGCGGATGCCGCCCTTATACGGGCCAATGGCGTTGTTGTTCTGGACGCGCCAGCCGCGCTGAACGCGGATGTTGTGATTGTCGTCTTCCCAGCAGACGCGGAAGGATACGATGCGATCGGGCTCCGCAATGCGGCGCAGGATCTGTGCCTCGTGATACTGGACCTTGTCTTCCATGAAGCCGTAAATGTCCTGCGCGACCTCCTGAACAGCCTGAATAAATTCGGTCTGTCCCGGATTGCGCTTGGTTACGCCCTTCATGAATGTTTCGAGATCTACGTGATCGGATACGGCCATGCTCTAATTCTCCCCCCAATTGGAACCCAAACGAACCTGCGCGACCAAAATTGTGCGTGTCAGCCCTTGTCCCGGACAGTACCGCGCGGGTTATCTCTCTTAAATTCACTCCGCGCAAGGACCCAGTTCGCACCCCGCCAGCCCCGCCGCAGACTTGCAATCGCGCCGCAGACCTTTACCACCATGCGCACGGCACACCGCCGATATGCGCTCTGGCGTTCTTACCTATGCAGAGCCTTGGCGGGGGGGCATTGTAATATTTGGCCATGTTTGGCCATGTTTGGATTGGGGCGCGGGTGATCGCGTCGAGGCCAATTCGCCGCAGCTCGCGGTTCGCACACAGACCGGACAGGCCGGACAGGGATGAAATGGCTACTACCAGCGGCGATGTAACGCCGCACACAGACTTACCGATCGAACCACCTCTGGTCGATCTTCCGATTAATACCCATGATCGCGGATTTTACGACGGGTTCAGCCGTGAGGTGACAATCCCGGCAAAGATCATCGTATCGTTGATTATCCTATGGGCGATCTTCTTTCCGGTCAGCGCGATGGAGACGCTGGATTCGGCCAATTCGTCGATCATCTCGATGTTTTCGGCATGGTATGTCTATCTGATCGCGGCGTTGGTTATGGTGTGCGTGTTTCTCGCGTTGTTGCCACAATCAGGCCGCCTGCGGCTCGGCGCTCCGGGTGAGGCGCCCGAATTCTCGCGCTTTTCGTGGTTTGCGATGCTGTTCGGTGCTGGAATCGGCATTGGCATGCTGACCTTTTCGACCGGAGAGCCGCTGGCGCATTTCTCCAATAACCCCGATATTATCCGCGGGCTGGTTGAACCGCGCTCTGCGGAAGCTGTGCGTTCTGCCTATCTCTACACCTTTCTTCACTGGGGCTTTGGTGCGTGGTGCACCTATGCGCTGGTCGGGCTGGGTATCGGCTATGTCGCTCATCGGCGCGGCCTGCCGCTAACGATCCGGTCCAGTCTCGCGCCGCTGTTCGGAGAGCGCATGTCGGGCATTTCGGGACATGCTGTTGATGTGGTCGCGGTGGTCGCAACTATTCTGGGCGTCGCCTACACGCTGGGCTTTGGTGTCGAGCAATTTGTCGCCGGGCTATACCGGATTGGCATGGGTGACTGGCTGATGGTTGAAAAGGCCGATGGTACGGGGCTGACATCCTCGGTCGCCGCGATTGTGACGGCGCTGATCGTGCTCGTCGGAGCCTCCACAATCAGCGCGCTTTCAGGCGTCGGGCGCGGGATCAAATGGCTCTCCAACCTTAATATGGGGCTGTCCTTTGCATTGCTCGCGCTTTTCGCGATTGTCGGTTCGGGCCTGTTCGGGCTGACGTTGCTGGGCACCGCGACGTGGGACTATTTAATCACTTTGCCTCAGCAGACGCTGACGCTGTTCGCATCGGACGGCAGCGAAATGTCTGATGCGCTGGTTAATTGGCAGCAAGTGTGGTCGGTGTCCTATTGGGCATGGTGGATCGCCTTTGCGCCGTTTGTCGGCATGTTCATCGCGCGGATTTCACGCGGGCGCACCTTGCGCGAGTATATTCTGGGCGTTGCACTGGTGCCTTCGCTGATGTGCTTTGTATGGATGGCACTTGTCGGCGGGACGGCGATTGATCTGGAACTGGCAGGCATTGCAAACGGCTCTATTGTCGATGCGCCGATGGCGGATCAGCTTTACGCGACGCTGGCTGCGTTGCTGAGCCCGGGTGTTGCGATGATTGTGTCCGGCATGGTGGTTATCCTGCTGATGACATACCTCATCACATCGGCCGACAGCGCGATCCTGATTGTGAACACGATCAACGGCGCGGGCGATGATGAGGGGGCCCGCCGCTATCACATCATCTTCTGGGGCGTGGCGCTGGCTTTTGTGGTGGGGTCGATGCTGATCCTGGGCGGGATTGAGGCCATTCGCATCACCATGATCATTGGCGCTTTGCCATTTTCCTTCGTTGTCGCGGCCATGGCGGTCTCGATCCTGAAGGCCGTGGCGTTTGATCTGGTGCGAAAACATCACGGCGTGCCAACGACGGCTGAGGCGTGCGAAGAGTGGGATGGCAAGACACTCGCGCCGGAATGACTTGGCGTAACTGGATTCTCCTTTGAATAGATGAATTTATATTGCCTCTCGATTTAGCAAAATTGAAGCATAAATCCAATCTGTATAAATGGAGATTGAGGAATAAGCGGGCACAAAAAGAAAGACTTGAGATATATTTGAGATATATTTCAATCGCTTTTCGTGTTGTTATTCTGCAACAATTCTATCTTTGTTCGAGAAATCCGCCCGTGTGTGGTGGCCAGCATAACCCCTGCTTGTTACCGGACCCATGCACGCGCGCATCTTCTTATATGTCGCCGCGTATCTACGGGCACACGCAGGTGCAGTTTTGCATCGCGGCCCAATCCAGTGGCTCAAAGGGGCAATAAAAATGAATACCTATACGCGGGGCGCGTCAATTGGCGCGCTCGCAATCGCTATCGCATCACCTGTTGTCGCACAGGATGCGGCTCCCGCTCAAACACCCGCTCCAACCGAAGCTGGAACGCAAGCGCAGCGCGGCGGGGTTCCCACCATCGTCGTGACCGCTCAGCGCCGCAGCGAAGACCTGCAGGACGTTCCTGTCGCGGTGACCGCCATCGGCACCGAACAGCTGGACGAGCTGAACATCGACACGTTCGAGGATTATCTTGACCAGATCCCGTCAGTCACCGCGGGCGGCAATGGTCCGGGCCAAAGCACGATCTATATTCGCGGCCTTGCCTCAACCACGCCGAACATTACGGTCGCCGGTGTTGCGGGCCTCGCCCCCAACGTGGCGCTGTACCTCAATGATCAGCCGCTTTCGCAGCCGGGTCGTAACCTTGATGTCTACGCCGCTGACCTTGAACGGATCGAGGTTCTCTCCGGTCCGCAGGGCACGCTGTTTGGCGCGAGTTCGCAGGCGGGTGTTGTGCGCCTGATCACCAACAAGCCGACACTGGCGGGCATCGAGGCTTCGTTCTCGGGCGGGGTCAGCTTCACCAAGGGCGGCGAAAGCAGCTATCAGGGCGAGGTGATGCTCAACCTGCCGGTGACCGACACCATTGCATTGCGCGGGGTTGCCTATCTTGATGATCAGGGCGGCTTTATCGACAATGTGCCCGGTACGCAGGACCTGCGCGAAAGCGCGCGCTTCCGTCCCGCTGGCACCGTCCGGTCGAACGGCATCCCTGTGAACGCCAATCGCGGCGGTTTTCAGGCTGGTGCGGACCTTTCGGCGGTGAACTTTATTGCTGCTGACAATGCCGGTATCGCGCAGGACAATTTCAACGACACGACCTATGCCGGTTTCCGCGCGACTGCCCTTTGGGAAGTTACGCCGGACTGGAAAGTGACCATCGCGCATCAGCGTCAGAGCCTCGAATCCGACGGTTCGTTCTTTGCCGATCCCAACATTGGAGGTCTGGACGATCTGGAAATCAGCCGCTTTGAAGAAGACCGTCTCGAAGACGATTTCTCCAACACCAGCTGGACCGTTGAAGGCCGCATCGCGATGCTCGATGTGGTTTACACCGGTGCCTATACCGAGCGTGAAACAACCCAGCGCGCCGATTACACCGATTATCTGTTCGCAGGGCAGTATCTGCCGTATTACATTTGCGACACGTCGGTGACGTATCCGGGCGCTGGCAACGCGCCAAGCGGCACCTGTCAGGCTCCTAACCTCTACATCAACTCGGACTCCGAGACGACGGTTTTCACCCAGGAACTGCGTTTCTCGACGCCTGATGACTGGCGTATCCGGTTCCAGGGCGGTGGTTTCTATTCGGACCTGCAGCTTGATGAGCGGGTTGATTTTGCCTATCCCGGCAACGTCGCGACGCGCGGTGCCGACGGGGTTTCGCTCGGCTTTGTCGACAATTTCCCGCTGACCAATCTTGGAGCGCCTCCGGGTGCTGTTGGCAACGCGACCGATGGTTTCTTCAGCCTTCCCGGCCCGTTCCCGGCGGAAACGATCTTCCGCAACGATATCCGCCGCACCGATGAACAGTTCGGCCTGTTTGGTGAAGTCAGCTTTGATGTCATTCCCGACTTGCTGACCATCACAGGTGGCCTGCGGTATTATGATGTCACCGTCGACCTTGAAGGCAGCGCCAACGGTTCGTTCTTCAACCGCACCTCGCCGGTGTTCGGCCCCAACTTTACGGTCCCGCAGGATCAGCGTCAGGACACGCAGCTGGGCGGCACGAACATCAGCGCGCTCTATGCGCCGAACAATCCGAACGGGAACCCCGATACGGCGTCGACCAGCGGCACCATCTTCAAGGGAACAGCAACGCTGACCCCGACCGAAGATTTGCTGTTCTATGTCACCTATTCGGAAGGTTTCCGCCCCGGCCTGCTTAACCGCCCCGGTGGCGCGGTTGGTCCGACCGGCTTTGTCGTGCCGTTCGAGCTCGAAACCGATGAAGTGCAGAACTACGAATTTGGCTGGAAAACCGAATTCCTCGATGGTCAGGTGCGCCTGAATGGCTCGGCCTTCTTTGTCGACATTCAGAACCTGCAAACGACGATCTTCGATCCCTCGATCACCAATCTGTTCTTCTCGGACAATGCGGCGAATGCAGAGATCTACGGGATCGAAGCGGACTTCGTGATCGCTCCCTATGCTCTGCCTGGTTTCTCGGTGGCAGGTGCATTCTCGATCCTTGAGACCGAGATTACCGAGGTTCTGACCCCGACCGATGACGTGGTCGTCGGCTCGGAACTGGCCTATGCGCCGGCGTTCCAGGGTAACATTCGTGCCCGCTACGAATGGGATCTCAACAGCACGCTTGAGGCGTATGTTCAGCCGCAGATGACCTATTCGGCCAGCAAGTTTACCGATATTGTCCAGATCAACAATATCGAGCTCGACAGCTACTTCCTCGCGGACCTCTCGGTTGGCGTGAAGGGTGACCAGTGGAAGGTGGAAATCTTCGGCGAGAACCTCACCGATGAGCGCGCGCAGATTTCCGGCATTTACGGCAATGATCGAGAGCGCATTGTCGTGAATCGCCCGCTGACGGTGGGCGTTCGCGTCGGCTTTGATTACTAAGCCACGCTTCAGACAATCAGCTAACGGCGGGGAGGGCTCAGAGTATTTCTGGGCTCTTCCCGCCGTTTTGCTGTTAAGGGCATTCTATGGATGATCGCGACACAAAGCTGAAATCGGCGCAGGAGCAATTGCAGGCGGGCCAGTTCGAGGTAGGGCTGGCCTTGGCTCAGGAACTGCTGGCGGACGACCCGAAAGATGGCGAAGCGCATTACATGGCCGCGATTGCCGCGCGGTATCTGAAACGCTTTGACGCGGCGAGCGATCATCTGGCGCAGCTTCATGCCGCTATGCCCGAATATGGCCGTGCTTGGCAGGAACAGGGGCACCTTGCACTGGCGCGCGGTGATGCGAACGCTGCGCTGGATGCCTTTGTCAGAGCCACCCGTTTCAATCCCGCGCTGGAGGCCAGCTGGCGCGAGCAGGCGAGGCTGTTTTCGGCCTCCGGTCGCATTGCCGATGCAAAGGCCGCCGCCGCCCAGCAGCAGCGTCTGGCAAAGCTCCCGCGCGAATTGCTGGCGGTGCAAAACCACCTTGCCGAAGGGCGATTGCTGCGCGCCGAGGAAATCTGCCGCCATTATCTGCGCCAGCACCCTCACCGAGACGCCGCGCATGTGGAAGGGATGCGCTTGCTAGCAAAGATCGGGCTGGAATTCGGAGTGCTGGAAGAGGCGGAATTCCTGCTGGAAAGCGCAGTCGTCTTTGCTCCCGAAGATTTGCAATTGCGGCTTGATTATATCGACGCGCTGCGGCGGCGGCAGAACTTTTCCAAAGCGATGAAGGAGGCCGAAGCGCTGCACGATCGCGATCCAGAAAATCCGCTGTTCCAGTCGCGCCTTGCCATCGAATGCATCCAGATGGGCGATTATGATCGGGGTCTGGAACTGTTCGATGCGGTGCTGAAAAAGCTGCCGAACGATCCTGCCAGCCTGACCAGCCGTGGCCATGCGCTCAAGACCAAGGGCGCACAAAGCGAAGCCATCGCCAGTTACCGCGGAGCCATCGCGGCAAAGCCCGATCACGGCGATGCCTATTACGCGCTCGCCAATCTGAAGACATACCGCTTTGAACCGCGCGAGGTTGAAGCGATGCAGGCGCAGGCGGCGCGGCCCGATCTGGCATTCATGGACCGGGTGCATCTCAGCTTCGCACTGGGCAAAGCGCTGGAGGATGCGGGCGATTATGAGGGCAGCTTTGCCCACTATGAGCGCGGCAATGATCTCAAACGCGCGCAGACCCGTTACAGCGCTGACAAGATGAGCGAAGAGCTGGCGAAGCAGCGCGAAGTGTGCACGCCGGACTTGTTCGCAAAGCACGCCGGGGCAGGGCACGATGCCCCCGATCCGATCTTCATTCTGGGCCTGCCGCGCGCGGGATCGACGCTGCTTGAACAGATCCTCGCCAGCCACAGCCAGATCGACGGGACGCTGGAGCTGCCCAATATTTTGGCACTCGCGCACCGGTTGCGCGGGCGCAAAGCGGGCGTGTCAAACTATCCCGAAAACCTGCACAATATTTCAGCAGAGCAGCTTGCCAAATTTGGTGAGGATTTCATCGAAAATACCCGCATCCACCGGCAGGGCGCGCCGTTCTTCATCGACAAAATGCCGAACAATTTCCGGCATATCGGCCTTATCCATCTCATCCTGCCCAATGCGAAGATTATCGACGCAAGGCGCGCGCCGATGGATTGCTGTTTTTCGGGCTTCAAACAGCTGTTCGCCGAAGGGCAGGAGTTTACCTACGGCCTCACCGAAATCGGGCGATACTATGCCGATTACGTCGAATTGATGGATCACTGGGATGCGGTGTTGCCGGGCAAGGTCTTGCGTGTGCAGCACGAGGACGTGCTCGACGATCAGGAAGGGCAGACGCGCCGGATGCTCAATTTTCTGGGCCTGCCGTTTGAGGAAGCCTGCCTGCAATTCCACAAGACCGACCGTGCCGTGCGCACCGCATCAAGCGAGCAGGTGCGCGAGCCGATCAACCGCAAGGGGCAGGGTGCATGGAAGCCGTTCGAGCCGTGGCTGGGTGATCTGAAGGCGGCTTTAGGTGATAATATCTGAGTTTTAGCGATCACCCACCCCGCCTCCCCGCCCGTCCACGAATAGTGCCACTATTCTGTGG
>JBARXS010000100.1:0-10468 GCA_049647465.1 Erythrobacter sp. | reverse complement strand
GCCTTTCCACTCGCCAATGGACGGCTGACGAACCACTGCCGGGTGGTGATATCAAACCGGCTGAATTCGACGCTTTCGTTGCCCGGATGCAGGACCGCTATTCCTTCCTGCCGCCTGCCACCGTCCTGCGTCTTGCGCGCGCTTATGGCACTCGGATGATTGACGTTCTGTCCGATAAGCAGGGCCTGAACGACATGGGAGCCCATCTGGGCGGTGACTTGTACGCGGCCGAATTGCGCTATCTGGTCGAACACGAATTCGCCAGAAGCGCCGACGATGTGATGCGGCGGCGGTCAAAGCTATATCTGCACCTCTCTCCTGAAGAGCAAGCCAGGGTCGAGGCATGGTTTAAGACTGAACCCGCCCTCACCTGACCTATAGCTGTCCGATCGTTGCGGCTAGGCCAGTGAAGAGCGCAAAAACCCATTCCAGCGGCCTGATAATCACGATCAGCCAGTCCGTTCCGAACACCCACGAATACCCAATCACCCCCAGGATCAGAATTATGCCCAGCCGTTGTATCCGCTCCCAGCGCTGGCGCAGGGGAGCAGGCAGCAGCCCGCCCACGATATGCGATCCGTCAAACGGCGGAATCGGCAGCAGGTTAAACAGCCCCAGAAACAGATTGATCAGGATGAAGAAGTAGAATCCGCTCATCAGCCAAAGGGCCTCTCCCTGCGGACTGCGCAGCAATGTGAGAACGCTGGCGCTTTGATCAAAATCGGCACCCTGCGTCCAGACCAGCCCCGCGGCGATTGCGCCCAGAAACGCCATCACAAAGTTGCTGAGTGGCCCCGCAGCTGCCACCGCCATCATCCCGAAGCGCGGGTTTCTGAGGCGGCTTTTGCGCACAGGCACGGGTTTGGCGTATCCAAACACCGGGGCGCCCGCCAGAGCCAGAGCCCCTGGCAACAGGATCGTGCCCAGCGGATCGACATGCCGGATCGGGTTAAGCGTCAACCGACCGCGATCACTCGCCGTCGTGTCACCCAGCAATTTTGCGACATAGCCATGCGCCACCTCATGAACCACGATCGCAATCACAAGGCTCGGCAGGACCACGAGCGCCATAATGAAGGTATTCCACATGCCACTCCATATAGGGCGCCCATCCTCCAATTCTAATGGCCCGACTTCTAATGTGCGGCGGACGAATTTCCTGCCAGCGCCGCGCTGAAATGTTTGCGGCACAGCGCCACATAACGGTCATTCCCACCAATCTCGGTCTGCGCACCCTCGCTCACCGGTTCCCCTGCCCCGTCCACGCGCAGGTTCATCGTCGCCTTGCGCCCGCAATGGCACACCGCTTTCAGCTCCACGAGAGCATCCGCAATCCCCAGCAGCGCCGCCGAGCCGGGAAACAGCGCGCCCTGAAAATCGGTGCGCAATCCGTAACACAGCACCGGAATGCCAAGCTCATCCGCCAGACGCGCCAATTGCCAGACCTGCTGCTCTGACAGGAATTGCGCTTCGTCCAGCAGCACACAATCCAGCGGATCAGTTCGATGCACGGCGCCCACACGCTCCCACAAATCAGTATCGGATTCATACAAATGCGCTTTCGCCTCCAACCCGATCCGGCTGCGCACCATACCTTCGCCGCGTGTATCGAGCTGGGCGGTCCACACCATCGTTCGCATTCCGCGCTCGCGGTAGTTGAAGTCGGCCTGCAGCAGGCTGGAGGACTTTCCGGCATTCATGCTGGAATAATAGAAATAGAGCTTTGCCATCGCCGATCATTTAAGCGCGGGCAGGTCCGAATGTCGAAGCACGAGGAGCCAAGCCCTGTTGATTATTCGGCTGATTAATCCGCGCTACACACGCGCCCTGCGATAGTGCGGCTACACCAAAGGAAACCTTTCGCCGGTTTCAGCCGTATACCAAGGCAAGAGGAGCCACCGCCATGATGCGCGTCCAACATCTACCACTTGCCCTGTTTGCGCTGATCGCGCCGCTATTCCTGCTCGCCAATTCGAGCGCCCCGCTGACCTTCGCCCTGGATCCCGGTGCCAGCAATGTCTCCGCCAAAGTCCCGTTTTTCGGCCTTTCTAGCAAGACAGCCCGCTTCCCCAAGATGAGCGGCGCGGTCACGATTGTTCCGGGCTCCCCGGAGCAGGCGAACATTGATGTCACCTTCGATGCAACGGCATTGCAAGCGCCTGACAAGCTGACGCTCAGCCGCCTTCGCGGGGAGAAGTTTTTCTGGGTCGAAAAATACCCGACGGTCCGCTTTGTCGGCAATTCGCTCAACCTCAGCAGCGCGACGCACGGAACCGTGAAAGGCACCCTCACGGCGCGGGGCGTATCGCGTCCGCAGACACTGGATGTGAAGTTTGACACAGCCCCGCTCACATCACCGCGCGGCCAGGCCGTTTCCTTTACCGCCACAACCACGATTGATCGCCGCAAATACGGTATGAAAAGCTACCAGCTGATCGTGGGCAACAAAGTGGATATCACCTTGCGCGCCAAGATGCTGCCGAATTGACCCTGTTCGGTTTATGTAGGAACCGGGTGACACATCAGCCATATGTCACCCGGTTCCTACAGATCAACCCATTGTTTTTCCTGTACTTCATCATTTAGGAATGGGTGACACTTCTCCTGCTGAAAACACCCGATGCATCAATGGCGCGGCGCATCTGTATCGTCCGCGCTGCCATATCTGCGGGTCAGTAGGAAAGTGCAGACTGCGAATATGCAGCTTCAGCATTTTTTCACCACCGCACGCTATCCTACCGTCATGTCAACACGCGCTCACAATCCACGCGCCCGAAAGGGCCAAGGCCGCCGATATGGCCATATCCGCCCGCAGCGCGGCAATAAAATCGCCAGCCTTCTTATCGCATTCACCTTCATCGCTTTTTTCATGGCAGTGACACCGGTGGGCGATCCTGATCGCGGCGGAAGAGGCAACACGTTTATGCGGCTGCTCGATGCCATCGCAGCCCCCGCAATCGAGCATCTTGGCAGAGAATTCTCGATCGGCGCGGCAATTGTGCTCGGCCTGATTTGCATCGCCTATGTGGCGGTAGACGATTAGGCGGCGATTTGGATTACTCGGACGGGTCGGTATCCGGTCCGCCCTCTTCCGGATCATCTCCCAAGTCTCTGGCAACCTTGGGATCGCGCAGCAGCGTCTCGATCCGGTCTGCCTCGTCAAAGCTTTCATCCTTGCGGAATTTCAGCTTGGGCGCGAATTTCAGGCCCAGCCGCTTGGCGACTTCGCGTTGCAGAAACGCGGTGTTCTGGCGCAAAGCGGTGACAACATCGTCCTCTTGCGCCCCCAGCAACGGCTTCACATAAGCGGTCGCATTGCGCAGATCGGGCGTCATGCGCACTTCTGTGACAGCGATGTTCGATGCGCTCACCACATCATCATGCACTTCTTGCCGCGCGAGCAGTTCGGACAGAATATGACGCACCCGCTCACCCACCTTAAGGACGCGGACAGAGTGCTGTTCGGCGGTGAAATCCTGACGCTTTGCCATTATCTGGTCAATCCCGTTTCGGTTGGTGACGGGCGCGCTGTGGGGATCGCGGTGGAGGTGGAGCGGGCATAGATCGTGCCATCCTCAGCCAGCAATTCGCCTTCGAGGAAGACCACCCGCCGCCCGGCTTTCACCACGCGGCCCTTGCCGATGATCGTCGCGCCTTCGGGGATCAGCCGGATCAGCGTCATCGAGATTTCAAGATTGAGCGGTGCCATCTCGCCATCGGTCGCGGCGACAAACGCATAGCCCATCACATCATCAAGATAGCCCGCGATCAGCCCGCCCTGAACCCCGCCGCGCCAGGTGCACATCTCACGCCTTACGGTGAAACGCATGGTTGCGGTCTGCGTGCCCTCGTCCCAGCCTACAAACTCGGAAGCGAGCAGCGCGGTGTGGGGCGAGCCGTCCTTGTCGGAGGCGAATTGTTCGTGCCAGTCTGTCATTTGCAATTCTCTCCCCTCTCGCTTGCAGGAAGGGGACAGATTCACCCCACCTCGATCGTGCGCTCACGCTCCTCGACTTCGAACACTTCGAGGCTGTCGCCCGGCTTGATGTCGTTCGTGTCTTCCAGAACCACACCGCATTCGAGGCCGGAGCGGACCTCGTCGACGTCGTCCTTGAACCGGCGCAGCGATGCGATGGTTGTGGCCGAAACGATAACATCTTCGCGGGTGAGACGTGCGAACAGGCCCTTGCGGATAATCCCTTCGAGGACGAGGAGCCCTGCTGCCTTGTCCTTCTTGCCCGATTTGAAGACTTCTTTGACTTCGGCGCGGCCAACGACCGTTTCGATCCGCTCGGGGCCAAGCTCGCCGGCCATTTCCTTCGCGACTTCCTCGGTCAGGTGATAGATCACATCGTAATACATCATGCGCACGCCATCGCGTTTCACCAGTTCGCGCGCCTTGGCATTGGGGCGCACGTTAAAGCCGATGATCGGCGCGTTGGACGCCGCTGCTAGGGTCACATCGCTTTCCGTGATCGCGCCGACGCCTGCGTGCAGGACGCGCACCTTGATCTCGTCAGTCGAGATGTTGTGCAGCGCCGTTACGATGGCTTCGACCGAGCCCTGAACGTCCGCTTTGACCAGAACCGGCCATTCGATGACGTTGGAGGCGAGGTTGTTGAACATCGTATCAAAGCTGGTGGGCGCAAGCGCTGTGCGCTTCTCGGTCGCCTTTTCCTGACGATATTGCGCCACTTCGCGCGCACGCTGTTCATTCTCGACCACGGTGAGCTGATCGCCCGCCGAGGGAACCCCGCCGAGGCCCAGAACCTCAACCGGCATGGAGGGACCAGCTTCCTTGATCTGCTTGCCCGCGTCGTTGACGATGGCGCGCACACGGCCACTTTGGGTGCCGACGACAAAGGTATCGCCGCGCCTCAAGGTTCCGCGCTTGACCAGCACTGTTGCAACCGGGCCGCGCCCCTTGTCGAGCTGGGCTTCGATCACTGTCGCATCGGCATCGCGATCAGGACGCGCTTTGAGTTCAAGCAATTCGGCTTGAACCGAGATCGCCTCAAGCAGATCGTCGAGACCCGTTTTCTTGATCGCGGAAATCTCGACATCCTGCACATCGCCAGAGAGTTTCTCGACGATCACTTCATGCTCAAGCAGGCGGTTGCGGACATTGTCCGGGTTCGCCTCGGGCTTATCCATCTTGTTGATCGCAACGATCATCGGAACGCCCGATGCCTTGGTGTGATTGATGGCTTCAATCGTCTGCGGCATGATGCCGTCATCCGCAGCCACAACCAGCACCACGATATCGGTCACGTTCGCGCCGCGCTGGCGCATCTCGGTGAACGCGGCATGGCCGGGCGTATCGAGGAAGGTGATTTTCTGCTTGTCTTTGGTGGTGACCTGATAGCTGCCGATATGCTGGGTGATGCCGCCGGCCTCACCCTTGGTTACATTGGCACCGCGCAGGGCGTCCAGCAGGCTGGTCTTGCCATGATCGACATGGCCCATGATGGTGACAACCGGCGGACGCGGGCGCAGCGTCTCTTCGGGATCAACATCCTTTTCGGCTGGGATGTCGATATCGGCATCAGACACCTTCTGGATATTGTGGCCAAACTGTTCGACGAGGAGTTCAGCTGTATCCTGATCAATCGTCTGATTGACGGTGACCATCATGTCGAGATTGAACAGCTCCTTGACGAGGTCAGCGCCCTTCTCGCCCATCCGCTTGGCCAGCTCGCCAACAGTGATGGCTTCGGGCACGATAACATCGCGGATCTGCTTTTCACGCGGCTTGGACGATCCACCGCCCTGCATCCGGCGCTCTTTTTCACGCGCACGTTTGAGCGCGGCGAGGCTGCGGGCACGGCGGCCTTCGTCCTCGTTCAGGGCTTTGGTCACGGTCAGCTTGCCAGAGCGGCGCTTGTCCTTGGCGCTGCCAACATCCTTGACCGGGCGCTTTTCCTCTTTCTTTTTCGCCGGGCGCTTGGGCTCGGGCCGGGCGATCGGCGTGAACTTGCGTGCGGCTGGCGCGGAAACGGGCGCGGCAGCTTCGCTTTTGGCAGCAGACTCCTCGATCGCAGCCGCTTCGGGCTGCACAGGCGTATCGGCTTCTACTGAAGCCGCCTTGGGCTCTTCTGCGGCGCGCTTTTCAGCCTCTTCTTCGGCCTGTTTTTCCTCAGCACGATTGTCTTCGGCGCGGCGCTTTTCAGCTTCTTCGCGCTCACGCGCCTGTATTTCCTCGCGCTTGCGGTTCTCCGCTTCCTGGGCAAGGCGCATCTCTTCGGCCTCACGCTGGAGGCGAGCGACACGCTCCTGCGGAGTTTCGCCCGCGGGCGCTTTCCTGGCGGGAGCGGCAGGCTTCTTCGCCGCCGGAGCGGGCGCGGGAGCAGGCGCAGGTGTCGGCTCGGGCGCAGGTGCCGCTTCAGGAGCAGGCGTCTCACCTGGTTTCAGGAGCTTGCGGCGGCGCTTCACCTCAACCGCGACCTTGTTGGTGCGGCCGTGGCTAAAGGTCTGCTTGACCTCGCCAGCATCGACCGCCCTTTTGAGGCCCAGCGGTTTACGGGTGCGTTTGTTGGTTTCGTCGCTCATTCTAGCTCGTTAATCCTTCAGTATTCTCAGTGTCATGCGCCGATTGCGGAGCAGTGTGCCCCGCGTCGACTTTGGCCTGATCCGCAGTGTCGCGATCAGTCCCGACAAAATTCGGCCCAATATATTCCATCAGGCGGGTCACCGCCTGCCCCACCCGGTTTGCAGCTCGCAAATCGCCGGAGTGGCCCGAAACGCCCAAATGGACGACATTCTCGCGGCCCAATGCCACAGACAGAGCGGCGCGGTCCAGTGGCAAGACACATCCGCGTGCCCCTGAACCTTCGGTTTCCATGCCCACGCGCCACGCCTGATCCAGCCGCTTGCGCCCGTCCTCGCTCGAATCGCTGGCATGTAGCAGCAAGGCAACCCGGCCACTGCGTGCCTGTTCGGCAATGCGGCTGGACCCCATCACGATATTGCCGGATCGCAATTCCAGACCCAGACGGTCCAGCAGATGACGGCCCAGAGCGGCCTTGATCCTGTCTGCCAGATCATCCGGCACAGTCAGCTTGGCGCCTTTGAACGCGCGGACCAATGCCCCTTTGAACTGGCCATTGCCAAGTGCGGTTTCAAGCGCGGCCCGGTCTGGCGTCATCCAAGCGCCGCGCCCCGGTGCCTTTGCTCCGGGATCGGGTAATACGTCTCCGTCTGGAGAAATCGCCAACCGCAAGAGCGTCTCGCGCGCGGAAATCTCTCCGGAAAGGATGCAGCGCCGCTCACTCCGGGAAGCTGCTTCAGCTTTGCCCGGGGATGGCGTGTCAGCGATGTCGGACGTCAGGCGCTCATTGGGTGGAGTCCGCATTGGCGGCCTCCTCAGCGGGAGCCGCAGCCGGCTCCTCGTCTTCGAACCAATGCGCGCGAGCTGCCATGATGATTTCGTTACCCTGCTCTTCGGTCAGGCCATAATCGCCCAGCACGCCGCCTTTGTCCTGCTCGCGTTGCGGCGGACGGCGCGTCGGCGGTCCATCTGCGGCGTTGTTGTTGCGGCGGCGAGGAGCCTCACGCTTTTTCGCGATCAGTTCGTCGGTCGCAAGATCAGCCAGGTCGTCGAGCGTCTTGATACCGCCCTTACCCAAAGTGACCAGCATAGCCTCGGAAAGATGCGGAATTTCGGCCAGCGCATCTTCCACGCCCAGCTCGCGGCGGGCAGCACGGTGCGTTTCTTCCTGCCGCTCCAGCGCTTCGAGCGCACGGCTTTGCAGTTCTTCACCAAGCTCTTCGTCAAAGCCTTCGATGGCTGCGAGTTCGGCCAGTTCGACATAGGCGACCTCTTCGAGCATCGCGAAGCCTTCGGCCACGAGCAGCTGCGAGAGCGTTTCGTCGACGTCCAGCTCCTCTTCGAACATCTTGGAACGCTCGGCAAATTCCTTTGAGCGTTTTTCCGAGGCTTCTTCCTCGGTCATGATGTCGATCTGCTGCCCGGTCAGCTGGCTGGCCAGACGCACATTCTGGCCACGGCGACCAATCGCCAGGCTCAGTTGATCATCAGGCACAACCACTTCGATGCGGCCATCGTCTTCATCCAGAACAACGCGCGCGACCGTGGCCGGCTGCAAAGCGTTCACGATGAAGGTCGCTGTGTCTTCAGACCACGGAATGATGTCGATCTTCTCGCCCTGCAATTCCTGCACGACGGCCTGAACTCGGGAGCCCTTCATGCCCACGCATGCGCCGACAGGATCAATCGAGCTGTCATGGCTGATCACGCCGATTTTGGCGCGGCTGCCCGGATCGCGGGCGGCGGCCTTGATTTCGATGATGCCGTCATAAATTTCAGGCACTTCCTGCGCGAACAGTTTGCGCATGAAGTCAGGCGCGGCGCGGCTCAGGAAGATTTGCGGACCGCGATTGTTGCGCTCCACTTTGGTGATGAGCGCGCGGACACGCTCGCCCACACGCGCCGCTTCACGCGGGATTTGCTGGTCGCGGCGGATCACACCTTCAGCGCGGCCCAGATTGACAATGACGTGGCCGAACTCGACCGACTTGATAACGCCGGTGATAACCTCGCCCGCGCGATCCTTGAACTCTTCGAACTGACGCTCACGCTCGGCATCACGGACCTTTTGAAAGATCACCTGCTTGGCCGACTGCGCATCAATGCGGCCCAGATCGACCGCGGGCAGCGGATCAACGATAAAATCGCCAACCACAGCGCCATCCTGAAGCTTTTGGGCCTGCTTCAGATCAACCTGCTTGAAGTAGTCCTCGACCTCCTCAACCACCTCGACCACGCGCCACAGCGTCAGATCGCCGGTCTGCGGGTCAAGCTTTGCGCGGATATCGTTCTCCGCGCCATAGCGGTTGCGCGCACTCTTCTGGATCGCTTCTTCCATCGCTTCGATGACGATCGATTTGTCGATCATCTTTTCCGATGCAACGGAGTTTGCAATTGCAAGCAATTCAGCCTTGTTGGCGGAAATGGCACTGGCCATCAGTCGTCTGCCTTTTCTTCTGATAAATCTTCAATAATGTCTTCAGCACCAGTGGTGTCGATTGGTCTGGTTGCAGCGATCAGCGCGTCTGTCAGAACAAGCTTGGCTGCATGAACCTTGTCGCGCGGCAATTCCACTGCGCCTTTTTTCGCATCGTCCAAGGTTATGATACCACCTTCGAGCCCGTTCAGCACGCCTTTGAAGACACGCTGTGCCTTCTCTTCGCCAGTCCAGCCCTTTTGCATGACGATGCGCGTTTCATGCCCTGCCCAGTTAACGAAATCCTTGTCGCGGGTCAGCGGTCGATCAATGCCTGGTGAGGACACTTCGAGATGAAATGCACCTTCAACCAACACGTCGCCTTTTTCCTCATGCGCGTCGATCAGCTCGGACACGCGGCGCGACAAAGCGGCGCATTGATCAATCACCAGCTGCCCGGTTGCCGGGTCTTCCGCCATGATCTGAAGCGCCTGCCCGCTGCCTTCTTCGTCAGAGCCCGCCTCGGACTGCATCATCTGAACGCGCACCAGTTCAAACCCGAGCGCTTCGGCTTCGGGCTCTACCAGTTCAATAAGGCGCATCAGGTCGGTCATTCAGGCTTTCGCAGTAGCAGTCGTATGTGACAGGGTCGCGAGGCCAGCAAAGGCGTATGGTGCCGGCCCCGTGTGGCGCCAGCCCCTTCATTGTCGCGACGATGTCGGGATGAAGGCGAGGTAGGCGCGCTCCTCCGATTTGGCAAGAGGCATTTCGTTCGCGCCTGTGTATCGGGATGAGAATGGAAATGTAAATTTAGACGACGCGCCAGAACCGACTCCTCACGGTCAGGAAACTATCCCCGGCCCATTACCCACGCACGCGCCTCTCGCTTAAGAGACTGCCGCTCATCAGCGTCAAAGACCTCCGCAAAGTGTCGCACACCCAGAACATCGGCATCGCTCAACGCAACATCGAATTCCAGCCCGTTCACGCCTTCCCCCTTGCGCACCACACAGCCAAATACCTCAAGCTCTGCAAATGTCAGAAAACCTGCCTCGCCAACCTGCATGGGCCGTTCAAGCGCGATCTGCGCGCCCGAGCGGGAGATATCCAAGAGGATGCATTTGCGCATCTCGGTTACCGTCATCAGCCTGGCCGGGATCGACAGGCGTAACCGTGGTGCGGCACGCCGCCCGACATTGTCGAACGCATCACCTGCCCCGCCCGCCAACGAAGATAAGCCGGAGAGTGCCCCCGAAAAGGGAGCAGCCCTGCGCGAAATCCGGGCGAGTGAAATGAACGATCCAGACATGGTCGCCAAAAATATGCGCGATGAAATCAAAGGGGGTGCAACAGGACACTAGGGAAAGTGGCCTAATCAGATAGGCGGCGTGAAAAGGTTCAGGAGCCGCTGCCCCAGCCTCCGCCTTCAGAGGGTTTTGACCTGCGGCGGTTGCTGCGGCGCTGCGATGCCGCGTCGTTTTCTTCACCAAATCCGTCAGCAGGAT
>JBARXS010000099.1:0-33719 GCA_049647465.1 Erythrobacter sp. | reverse complement strand
AACACCGCACCGCGCTCGACACACCCTTGTTCTCCGGTTTGCCCGGCGACATTGATGTGAGCTTTGAATTCTTCCCGCCCAAAAGCGAGAAGATGGAAAACCAGTTGTGGGATGCGGTGCTTGAGCTGAAGCCGCTGGACCCGAGCTTCGTTTCGGTAACCTACGGCGCAGGCGGCTCCACACGGGAACGCACCCATGCGACCGTCGCCCGCATCATCTCAGAGGCACATCTTCCTGCCGCTGCGCACCTGACCTGCGTGGGTGCCAGCAAGGCGGAAATTCGCGAAGTGGCCGAACACTATTGGGAAGCGGGCGTTCGTCATATTGTCGCCTTGCGCGGTGACGCTGGCGAGCCGGGCGCGCCCTTCACGCCGCACCCCGATGGCTATGCTGGAGCGGCGGAACTGGTCGCGGGGCTCAAGGAAATCGCCGATTTTGACATTTCCGTCGCCGCCTATCCCGAGACGCATCCCGATGCCGATTGTGCGCAGGCCGATCTCGATCATCTCAAGCGAAAGCTGGATGCCGGGGCCAGCCGTGCGATCAGCCAGTTCTTCTTCTCCGCTGACACCTTCTTCCGGTTCCGCGACAAGCTGGCGGCAAGCGGGATCGAGCAAAAGGTGCTGCCCGGTATTCTGCCCGTCACCAATGTCGCTCAGGCCAAGAAATTTGCAGGCGCATGCGGCGCTGAAATCCCGAAATGGATGGAAGGGCTGTTCGAGGGCCTCGATGAAAAGCCTGCCGCGCGCCAATTGGTCGCCGCGACCGTTGCCGCTGAACTGTGCCGCAGGCTGTATGCGGGCGGGGAACGTGATTTCCACTTCTACACGTTGAACCGGCCCGATCTTGCCTATGCGATCTGTCACATGCTGGGCAAACGCCCTGCGAGCGCTGAAACTCAGGCGGAGGCCGCAGAATGACCGTCCAACCTACCCAAATTGCGCCATCTCAGGCCCGCGCAGCGCTCCACGCCGCCGCCGCAGAACGCGTGCTGATCTTTGACGGAGCCTTTGGCACCCAAATCCAGAACCGCAAGCTGACCGAAGAGGACTATGCGGGCGATCTGGCGCTGAATGCCGATCAGAAGGGCAACAACGATATCCTCGCGCTGACCCGCCCTGATGTGATCCGCGATATTACGCGCAGTTACTTCGATGCCGGTTCGGATGTGGTTTCGACCAACACCTTTTCTGCCAACCGGATCAGTCAGGCTGATTATGCGGCGGAAAAGACGGTGGCCGATATCAATATCGCCAGCGGAAAGATCGCGCGCGAACTGGCCGACGAGTACGAAGCCAAAGACGGAAAGCCCCGCTTTGTCGCAGGCGCCATCGGCCCGACCAACAAGACACTTTCGCTAAGCCCCGATGTCGAAGACCCCGGCTATCGCGAGATCGATTTTGACGAATTGGTCGCGGTCTACAAGGAACAGGCGGCGGCTTTGGTTGAAGGCGGGGTGGACTTCATCCTGATCGAAACCGTGTTCGATACGCTCAACGCCAAGGCGGGCGTGATGGCGGTCAAGCAGCTGGAGACGGAGCTGGGCCACGAGGTGCCGGTGATGATCTCGATGACGCTGACCGATCTTTCAGGCCGCAATCTTTCGGGCCACACGGTCGAGGCGTTCTGGTACGCAGTGCGCCATGCCAAGCCGGTGACCATCGGCCTCAATTGCAGCTTTGGCGCGGACCAGCTGCGCCCGCATGTTCAGGCATTGTCGGGCATCGCGGACACGCTGCTGATGGCCTATCCCAATGCCGGTCTGCCCAATGAGCTGGGCGAGTATGACGAAATGCCCGAGACCACGGCGGGCCTCGTCAAGCAATGGGCGGATAACGGTCAGGTCAACATTCTGGGCGGATGCTGCGGCTCCTCTCCCGAACACATCGCCGCGATGGCCAAGGCGGTGCAGGGCGTAACCCCGCGCGCTGTGCCTGAGGGCGAGACAGCGATGCGCCTCGCTGGTCTGGAGCCCTTCAAGATCGCCTCCTAGCTCCACCACAATTCCGTCATCCACGCGAAAGCGGAGACCCAGAGCGGGCGCAATACAGACACATCCTAGGTTCCCGCTTTCGCGGGAATGACGAGTGAAAGACAAACCAGTGACCAAATCCGCCTCCAGCTTCATCAACATCGGTGAGCGTACCAATGTGACCGGCTCTGCCCGGTTCAAAAAGCTCATCATGGCTGATGATTACACGACCGCCGTAGATGTCGCGCGTCAGCAGGTTGAAAACGGCGCGCAGGTGATCGACGTCAATATGGACGAAGGGCTGCTCGACGCGAAACACGCGATGACGACCTTCCTCAAACTGATCGCCGCCGAGCCTGATATCGCGCGCGTTCCGGTGATGGTCGACAGCTCCAAATGGGAGGTGATCGAAGCAGGTCTGAAATGCGTTTCGGGCAAGCCCATCGTCAACTCGATCAGCATGAAGGAAGGCGAAGCGCAGTTCCTTGAGCAGGCGCGGTTGTGCATGGCTTACGGCGCGGCGGTGGTCGTGATGGCGTTTGATGAGGTCGGGCAGGCTGACACCAAACAGCGCAAGATCGAAATCTGCAAACGCGCCTATGATCTGCTGGTCGCAGAAGGCTTTCCGCCCGAAGATATCATCTTTGATCCCAACATCTTTGCGGTCGCGACCGGCATCGAGGAACACGACCGTTATGGCCTCGACTTCATTGAGGCGGTTCAGGAAATCAAGGCGCAGTGTCCGCATGCCAAGACGAGCGGCGGGCTCTCCAACCTCTCCTTCAGTTTCCGCGGGAACGAGACGGTGCGCCGTGCGATGCACTCGGTCTTCCTCTATCACGCGATCCCCGCCGGACTGGACATGGCGATCGTCAATGCCGGCCAACTGGACGTGTATGACACGATTGATCCGGTGCTGCGCGATGCGTGCGAGGATGTGATCCTGATGCGTCCGGTTGACGGGGACGAGAGCGCGACAGAGCGGCTCATCAACCTGGCTGAAAGCTTCAAGGGCAAGAGTATCGCAGACGAAAAGGCCGCCGAGGAATGGCGCGGCTGGGCGGTGGAAAAACGGCTGGAACACGCTCTGGTCAGAGGCATCGACGCGCATATCGTCGATGATACAGAAATCATGCGCTCCGCCACCGCCGAGGCTGGCGGACGGCCCATCGAAGTGATCGAAGGCCCCCTGATGGACGGCATGAATGTCGTCGGAGACCTGTTTGGTTCAGGCAAGATGTTCCTGCCGCAGGTGGTGAAATCCGCGCGCGTCATGAAGAAAGCCGTCGCGCACCTCATCCCCTATATCGAGGCTGAAAAAGACCTGCTCCCCGAATCCCAGCGCAAGGCCAAGGGCAAGGTCATCATCGCCACGGTGAAGGGCGACGTGCACGATATCGGCAAGAACATCGTGGGCGTTGTGCTTCAGTGCAATGGCTATGACGTGGTCGATATGGGCGTCATGGTGCCGTGGCAGGACATCCTGAAATCCGCCAACGATAACAAGGCTGACATGATCGGTCTGTCGGGTCTAATCACCCCGTCACTCGACGAGATGGTGACCGTTGCCGAAGAAATGCAGCGTTCCGGTATGACCATGCCATTGCTGATCGGCGGCGCGACCACGTCCAAGGTCCACACCGCACTCAGGATCGACCCGAAATACGAGGGTCCGGTCATCCACGTGCTCGATGCAAGCCGCGCGGTGGGCGTCGCGTCCAAGCTTTTGAGCGACACCCAGCGCGATGAATTTGTGGAGGACACGGCGAACGAATACACCAAGGTCCGCGATGCGCGCGCTGGCAAGGCGCCAAGCCAGCTGATGAAGCTGGATGAGGCGCGCGCCAATTACTACGACGCGTTCCTGTCAGACAAGCCCGCGCCGCCCCTGCAGCCCGGTGTGCATGTTTTCGACGATTGGGATCTTGCGGATCTTGTCGAATATATCGACTGGACGCCATTCTTCCGCGCGTGGGAGCTGCACGGCAATTACCCTGCAATCCTGCAAGATGATGTGGTGGGCGAAAGCGCCCGCGCGCTGAAGGCGGATGCAGATGCGATGCTGGAGAAAATTATCAGCGAGAAATGGCTGACAGCGCGCGGTGTGGCTGGTTTCTGGCCATGCGCGCGTGACCATGATTGCCCCGATGACATCATGATCCACCGCGTCCGGCGCGAAGAGAATATTCGCCTGCCGATGCTGCGCCAGCAGATCAAGAAGTCACGCGACCGCGCCAATATGTGCCTTGCCGACTTCATTGATCCGGCGGGTGACTGGATCGGCGGCTTTGCAGTGGGCATCCACGGGATTGATCCGCATATTGCGCGGTTCCAGGCGGACAAGGACGATTATTCCGACATCCTTTTGAAAGCTCTGGCAGACCGGTTTGCCGAGGCCTTTGCCGAGCGTCTGCACAAGCATACGCGCACCGATCTGTGGGGCTACGCGCCCGATGAGCAACTGACCAATCAGGCGCTGATCAAGGAGCAATATCGCGGTATTCGCCCCGCGCCCGGCTATCCTGCATGCCCGGACCATTCGCTCAAACCGATTCTTTTCGATCTGCTGGATGCGCCAAAGAATGTCGGCCTTGAGCTGACAGAGAGCTTTGCGATGTATCCGACAGCGGCGGTTTCCGGCTTCTATTTCGGGCATCCCGAAAGCCAGTACTTCGGCGTGGCGCGCATCGGGCGGGACCAGTTGGAGGATTACGCCGCCCGGCGCGGGGTCGATCTGGCAACGGCAGAGCGCTGGCTGCGTCCTAATCTCGATTGATTTTGGCGAAGTGAAAGGCAAGGGTGGGCGCATGATCAGGACATTCCTTGCATCGCTGCTTATGCTCACACCCATCGTTTGCACTGCTCAGGAGACTGAAGACCAGGCTCCGCCTGCCGCCGTGGTCGTGGCGTTTGATCGCGATAGCGTCACCCCGCTGATCGTCGAAGGCGTGCGCAATTTCGAGAGCGTCGAGCCGGTCGAGCCGAATGATCCAGTGCGCATCGCCTCTATTTCCAAGCTGATCATGGCGACTGCAACTCTGCGGCTGGTGGACGAAGGCAAGGTCGATCTGGACGCTGATGTATCGGACTATCTCGGCTTCAAAGTGCGATCGCCCAATTTTCCCGATACGCCGGTCACGCTGGCGCAATTGCTGTCCCACAGGGCGGGCTTGCGCGACACAGCTGGCTATATCATCCCGCTGGGCGAAAGCCTTGAGGCGAAACTGAATGACCCCGAGGCGTGGTACGCTGATGCGCCGCCGGGGGAGGCTCCGTTTGAATACGCCAATCTGGGATCACCCGTGGTCGCCACCGCACTCGAAGCGGCGACGGGCGAGCGGTATGATGCGCTGCTGGGGCGCACTGTCTTCAAGCCTTTGGGCGTGAAGGCTTGCGTCAACTGGATCGGCTGTTCGGATGATATGGTTGCCCGCGCCGTCGCGCTGTACCGCCATACCGGAGAGCCCGCGCGCGATTACCCCGGCGACCTGCCGCCCGGTTGCAGCATCCCTGTGGCTGAGGGCGTGGAATGCACGCTTGAGGACTACGTGCCCGGAACCAATGCCTCTGTCTTCTCGCCGCAGGGCGGGGTCCGAATTGGGATGATGGACCTTGCGAAGATTGGGCAGGCTCTGATCGCGCAGGAGAGCGAAGAGCCACTCGCCTTTCGCTTTGCTCCGTTCACTGCGGATACACAGGACGGGCAAGAATTTTTCTGCGCCTATGGCCTCGGGATGCAGCTGATACCAGCTCCGCATCGGGACTGTCTTGATGATCTGTTTGGTGATGGACAATTTTGGCGCGGTCATTCGGGTGAGGCCTATGCACTGCAATCTGGGCTATGGTTCGATCTGGAAGCGAGCAGGGGTTTTGCCTTTTTCCGCACTCAGGCTCCCCCGCCGGTGGATGGCGAGGATACTGGGGGATTCACGCAGGATGAAAAGGATCTGATCAAACGCGCCCAAGCCGTGCTTGCGACCAAAGCGAACAAGTAGGCGCAACGATATTTCGCAGGCGCCTCACGCATCGGTGAAAACTCGACAAAAAGCGACCTGAGCGCGCATTTGTGCGATTGACGCATCTCTTCGCATCCGCAACATAAGCCTTGCCTGCCGGGTGCGAATCCGGTGTCTTTCGCGGGAGAGATTGGGGCCGGGTCGCACCGGCTTTGGCGCCGAAGGAGCAACCGCCCCGGAAACTCTCAGGCAAACGGACCGCGAAAGGACGTCAGGCACTCTGGAAAGTGTGCGCGAGTTTACTCGTTCACCACCGAAGGGGAGGCCGAATGATGCAGCTTTGCATCACCGGCTGAAGCTCTCAGGTATCCCGACAGAGGGGGCAGGAACGACGCACCGTATGGGGCGTATTGAACCCATTATTGGGCCTGCTTTCGGGGACTGAATTTTGAGCGAACACGACACTCCAGACGATATGCCGCTCGAAGAGGTGCCGCTGGGCACTCTGCCGCTTGATGCGTGGCACCGCGCGCATGGTGGCAAGATGGTTCCGTTCGCGGGCTATGAAATGCCGATCCAGTATTCGGGCGACACGATCAGCCATGGCGGCGGGATCGTCGCCGAGCATACATGGACGCGTGAAAGCGCGAGCCTGTTTGACGTGTCGCATATGGGTCAATTGACCCTGAAAGATGCTGACAATGATCCGGGAAGCGCGGCGCGCGCTCTGGAAAAACTGCTCCCCGGCCTCATCACCAGTCTGAAACCGGGCAAGATGCGGTATTCGCTGCTGCTGACCGAAGCGGGCGGGGTGATCGACGATCTCATGGTGACGAACACCGGCCCGCATCTGGCGCTGGTCGTCAACGGCGCGTGTAAATGGGACGATATTGCCCATCTGCGCGAACATCTGCCGGATGAAATCACGCTGACGCATTTCGATGACTTCGCGCTGCTGGCTTTACAGGGGCCAAAGGCTGGCGAGGTGCTGGAAGCGCTGATCCCCGGCACAGGCGCACTGACTTTCATGACGGCAGGACTGTTTGAATGGAACGGCAGCCACCTGTGGATCAGCCGCGCGGGCTACACCGGTGAAGATGGCTTTGAAATCGCGATCCACCAAAGCAAGGTCGAGGCGCTGGCCGATGCTCTGGTTGCCGATGACCGGGTCAACCCGGCTGGGCTCGGTGCGCGTGACAGCTTGCGACTGGAGGCGGGCCTGCCACTTTACGGGCACGACCTTGATCTGAACACCGACCCTGTCACTGCCGATCTGTCCTTTGCGCTCTCCAAAAAGCGGCGCGAGGCAGGCGGCTATTTTGGTCACAAGGCGATTGCCGCGCGTCTGGCGGATGTTGAGGCCGGCACGCTGGCTCAGCGCCGCGTGGGTCTGACCATAGAGGGTCGCATGCCCGCCCGCGAAGGGGCCGAGGTCTATTCCGGCGACACGAAAATCGGCCATGTCACCAGCGGCGGGTTCTCGCCCACGCTCGGCCACCCGATTGCCATGGCGTATGTCGACAGCGCCTACGCTGCCCAGGGCACGCAGTTAGACATCGCCGTGCGCTCAAAGTGCCTGCCCGCCACCGTTTCACCCATGCCTTTTGTCCCCCACCGCTATTTCCGAGGGAGCTGACCATATGCCGCGTTATTTCACTGATGAACACGAATGGATCGACGTCGAGGACGACATCGCAACGGTCGGGATTACCGACTACGCTCAGGAACAGCTGGGCGATATTGTCTTTGTCGAACTGCCTGCGGTTGGCACCATGCTGGACAAGGGCGGCGATGCTGCTGTGGTTGAAAGTGTGAAGGCCGCCAGCGACGTCTACGCCCCGATCACAGGCGAAGTCGCCGAAGGCAATGGAATGCTCGAAGACGATCCTGCACTCGTCAATTCCTCGCCCGAGGAAGACGGCTGGTTCTTCCGCATGACCGTCAGCGACACGGCCGAGCTGGAAGGCCTGATGGACGAAGCCGCCTACAAGGAGTTTGTCGCGGGGCTTTAGGATTTGGTGAGTCCCCGCGCAGGCGGGAACCTCGCTGAAAACAGCACTCCGGCCCTCGAGGCCCCCGCCTTCGCGGGGGCGCGCAAAGGAAAACAATTATGCGTTATCTCCCTCTCACCGACACCGACCGCGCCGATATGCTGGCGAAATGCGGCGCGGACGGCATTGATGACCTGTTCGTCGATGTGCCTGCCGTCGCGCAGTTGGACGGTCCGATCCGCGACTTGCCGATGCACGCCTCTGAAATGATGGTGGAGCGCCATATGAAGGCGCTGGCGGCCAAGAATCTGGCGGCTGAAAACACGCCGTTCTTCCTTGGAGCGGGGGCCTATCGCCACCATATTCCGGCCAGCGTCGACACGGTGATCCAGCGCGGCGAGTTCCTGACGGCCTACACGCCCTACCAACCCGAAATCGCGCAGGGCACGCTGCAAATGCTGTTTGAATTCCAGACGCAGGTCGCGCGCCTTTATGGCTGCGCGGTGGCCAATGCATCGCTCTATGACGGATCGACCGCGTGCTGGGAGGCGGTCGCGATGGCGACGCGTGTGACCAAACGCAACCGGGCGGTGCTGTCGGGCGCGCTGCACCCGCATTATGCCGAAGTGGTCAAGACCATGGCGCAGTTCACCGGCGATGAGATCGCTGACAGCGCGCCTGCCATCCAGACCGAGCCGGACCTTGATGGCCTCACCAGCCGCATTGACGAGAACACCGCCTGTGTCGTGGTGCAATATCCCGACATTCTCGGACGCATTTCGGACCTGTCCAAGGTTGCCGATGCGGCGCATGAAAAGGGCGCTTTGCTGGTTGTCGTGAACACCGAGCCAGTGGCGCTGGGTGCGATCAAATCGCCCGGCGAAATGGGCGCAGACATCGTTGTCGGCGAAGGTCAGGCGCTGGGCGTGGGCCTGCAATTTGGTGGACCGTATCTTGGCCTCTTTGCTGTGCGCGATCCCAAGCATGTGCGCCAGATGCCGGGCCGTCTTTGCGGAGAGACCACGGACGCCGAGGGCAAGCGCGGTTTTGTGCTAACGCTGTCCACCCGCGAGCAGCATATTCGCCGCGAAAAGGCGACGAGCAACATCTGCACCAATTCCGGCCTGTGCGCGCTGGCCTTCACCACGCATATGACCTTGCTGGGCGAAAAAGGCCTGCGCCAACTGGCGGCAGAGAACCACCGCCTCGCCTGTCTTGCAGCGGACCGGCTGGAGCAGGTTCCGGGCGTCAAATTGCTTAACAACGCTTTCTTCAACGAGTTCACACTGATGCTGGACGGCAAGCCCGCGCGCGAGATCGTGCGCGATCTGGCGGATCGCGGCATTCTGGGCGGCGTGTCGCTCGGGCGACTGTATCCCGGTGTCGAAGCGCTGGAGCACGCGCTGCTTGTCGCAGTCACTGAAACCACGACGGTTGAGGACATCGAAGTCCTCGCCACCGAACTTGAGGTCGTGATCGCCTCTGACACCGCCCAGAGCACCGCACAGATGGAGCCAGCCCAATGAACGCGCCCAACAAATCCGGCTGGAAGCCGGCCATGACGCTCTCCGAAGACGGGATGCACAATGGGCCTGCCACGACTACCGGCAATCGCGCTTTGATGCTTGAAGAGCCGCTGATCTTCGAGACTGGCCACGCCGAAACCACCGGCGTGGACCTGCCCGAAATCGACGCAGCGGCGCCCACGCGGCTTGCAGGGTTTGAACGCTCCGAACCCATCGGACTTGTCGGCCTGACAGAGCCGCAAACCGTGCGCCACTACACCCGCCTCAGCCGCCAGAATTACGGCATTGATCTTGGCTTCTTCCCGCTTGGATCGTGCACAATGAAGCACAATCCGCGTCTGAACGAGAAGATGGCGCGGCTTCCCGGCTTTGCTGACATCCACCCGCTCGCTCCGCAGAATTCGGTGCAGGGTGCGCTCGAAGTGATCGACCAACTGGCCACATGGCTGAAAACGCTGACGGGTATGCCCGCAGTCGCAATGAGCCCCAAAGCGGGCGCGCATGGCGAGCTGTGCGGTATCCTTGCAATCCGTGCCGCGCATACGGCTGCGGGCAACCCGCGCGAAGTGGTGCTGGTGCCGGAAAGTGCGCATGGCACTAACCCTGCAACGGCGGCCTTTGCCGGCTATAAGGTCGACAACATCCCCGCCACGCCCGAGGGCCGCGTTGATGTTGAAGCGCTGAAAGCGCGCCTTGGTCCGGACGTGGCCGCAGTGATGATCACCAATCCCAATACGTGCGGCCTGTTTGAAAAGGACTTCCGCACCATCGCCGACGCGGTTCATGCAGTGGGTGGATACGTCTATTGCGACGGAGCGAATTTCAACGCCATTGTTGGCCGCGTGCGCCCGGGCGACCTTGGTGTGGATGCGATGCACATCAACCTGCACAAGACGTTTTCCACCCCGCATGGCGGTGGCGGTCCGGGCTCTGGTCCGGTGGTCTTTTCCGAAGCGCTCGCGCCGTTTGCGCCGCTGCCTTATGTCGAAAAAGACGATGCGGGCGACTATCACCTCGTTGAGGAAGAGGTTGCAGGCGACGATCACACCGCCTTTGGCCGGATGACGGCGTTTCACGGCCAGATGGGCATGTTTACCCGCGCGCTCACCTACATGCTCAGCCACGGTGCGGACGGGCTCAAGCAAGTCGCCGAGGATGCGGTGCTCAACGCCAATTACATTCTGCGCTCGCTGGAAGACATCCTCCATGCCCCCTTCGCAGACAGCGGCCCGTGCATGCACGAGGCGCTGTTCGGCGATAAGGACTTTGGCGGCGGGCTCTCCACGCTCGATCTGGCGAAGGGGCTGATCGACGAGGGCTATCACCCGATGACGGTGTATTTCCCTCTGGTGGTTCACGGCGCGATGCTGGTCGAACCGACCGAGACGGAGAGCAAGAGTTCAATCGACCAGTTCATCACCGCCTTCCGCCACGTGGTCGAGCGGGCACTGGCCGGGGACGAAACGCTTAAGCAGGCCCCCTATTACGCCCCGCGCCGCCGCCTTGATGAAACGGGTGCGGCTCGCAAGCCAAAGCTCGCATGGAGTGAACCTGAGGAGTGATGAGGGCTGCTCTTCGGGCGAGTTTTGCCGCAGCGACTGCCGTGGTGCTGATCGCTGCGGATGATCCGGACCCGGACGCCCTGACTTGGGACGAACCCGCTGCGCGCGGCTATCCAGACTCTCCCGCCGCCATCAAAGGCCGCATTGAAGGCTCCCGGTTTGAACCGGGGGACTTCTCGTATCTGCGCGGTGCCTTTCCGGGTGCCAGCGCGGAGGAAATCGCTGAGTTCACGGCGATCAAAGCGTGGGTCGAGCAATGCCGGGCCGAGGGTATGCTCCGGCGTGAGGCTGAGCTTGAAGAGCTCGGGCTGGAGCTGAAAGGTGAGGGTATACGTTCCGGTGCAAGCCTTTGCGAACAGGTCGTGCTGCCCGGTCCATGGATACTGCCAATGCAGGATTGGCAGGCGGTCGAGGCGGGCCTTCCCGCTGCGCGTCTGGTGTTCAACACCATGGTCGATACGATCGACAAGACCGAGCTGCGCCTATGGCCCATGGGCGGCGATTTTGCCCGCGAACTGGAGCTTCGCACGATTGGCGACCAGATCCTGCGGCTCTCGCTCAGCAAGCCGATTGATGGCGAAACCGACAGACGCGTCCCCGTGCTCGATGACAATGAGGAGGCGGTCCTTGCCGCGCTTGTCTGGTCTGAGCTGGCGCATGTCGATTTTGGCAACACCGCATGGCTTCGGCGCGAAGTCGCCAAGCGTGGCTGGCCCAAACAGTCCGAAGTCGGCGAAAAAGCGTCCAACGCCGCATGGCTGATTGTGCAGCATGCTGATCATGATCCCGCGTTCCAGTATCGGGCGCTGAAACTGATGGAGCCGCTAGTAGAACAGCGCGAGGTGTCCCCTCAAGAATACGCTTATCTCTATGATCGCGTGATGCTGAAACTGGCGGGCAAGCAGCGTTACGCCACGCAGGTAACTTGCGAAGGGGGACAGCGGGTGGCTCGCCCACTGGAGGAACCTGAACGTGTTGACGGACTGCGCGCCGAAGTTGGGTTGGAACCTTTCGCCGAATACCTCACCTGGTTTCCGAGCAGCTGCTAAGGTTTGGCCTTCAGGTTTTGGGTGGCGGATCCTCTGCCGGAACATCAATCCTGATCTCGGTCAGGTTGAGCACCGCAACATAAAACCCGATCACTGCCAGAGAGCTTGACCCGAGCACCGCGAAAGCGGCGCCCTTCGCTCCGTTCCAGTCAATCGCGGCATCCAGCAGCACCAGCGCCAGCACGGTCGGTACGGCGCGCACCGCAAAGGCTGTGCCCGCGCGCCCGGCGGACACCAGCAGCGATTCAAGGCTGGCCCCGATCAGTTCGACCGCACCCGCAATGCTCAGGATAACCATGGCCCAGTAAAACGCGCTGAAGTCTGACTCGGCGATCACGCTCAAGGCCCAGCGTCCACCCAGCAGCGCGACCAGCACCGCCACCACGCCCGCGACCACGGCAATGTTGGCCATGCGCCGCGCCATGACCAGCGCATTGTCCTTGGCATGGACAAGCTCAGGGAAGATTGCTTTCGAGACGGTCTGCGCCAATGCCACCAGCGCTTGCCCCAATTGAGAGGCGACGCGGAACCCGCCCGCCAGAGCCGCGCCGCCAAAGGTGCCGACCAGCAGGATCATCATCTGCTTGCCTGCAATCGTCAGGCTGCCCGACATATTGGTCGACCACACAAACGCCCACGCATCGGAATAGCGCGCGGGGATGCGCGTCAGGCTGAGCGCGGAAATGTCGATCTTCTGCTCGCGCGCGGCGGCGATCCATAAAGCGAGCGCGACGGCCACTTCGGAGGCGGCCCATGCCAGAATGAAGCCGGTGACATCGGGCATGAACCACACGGCCAGCAATGCGCCTGCGGCGCGGATCGCGGGTTGCACAGCCTCTGCAGCGGTCGCAGTCGCAAACTTGAAGCGCAGCCGCAGAAGGCCGGTTGGTGTGGTGCGGATCGACAACAGGGAAATCACGCAATATCCGAATGTCAGCGCAAACAGGTCCGGCGGCAGCGGTATCCAATATGAAGCTGTGGCGATCACGACGCCGGCGATTATTGTCCCGAACACGACGGAGAGGATATCGAGTGCGATGGCAAATCCGGTCGCATCGCGCACACTCGCAGGATCAGGTTTCTGCGCCGTCCCGTCTCCATTTGCGCCCCAGCGGATGATGAACTGCCACGTCTGAAAATTGGCCAAGCCGGTAATCGCCTGACCCAGCGCGACGATCAGCGCAAAATGGCCAAACCCCTCCAGCCCAAGCGTGTGCGTCGCAAGATACAGGTACACCAGGCTCATCACGGCGTTGAAACCGCGACCGCCCAGCAGCCAGCCGATATTGGAGAAAAGCCGTTTCATTCCGCGAAACCAATCGCCAGTCAGGCGGCGGTTCTGTCCCCTTCGCGGCGTTTCAGTATCTTCTCTGTCACGGCAAAGGTCCGCTCATTATCGACGTCGATGGCGTAATGGCCGTCCGACAATTCGATGGGCACCAGTTTAAAGCCAAAGCGGTCTGAAATCTGGGCGAACAGCTTTTCCTTAGAGCCCGTGCCCAGCTTGAACCGGATGAGGTTCATCAGGCCGAACGCCTTGATGATGCGGCGCGGGAATTTCACAAACTGTCCGCCTTCGCGCATGATTTCCGCCGCGCTCAGCGCTTCCCGGCTGCCCAGCCAGTACATGTTGCAATTGGAAAAGCCGCCGTCTTTGAATTCATAGAACTTCTTCTGCCCCTCCGGATCGGCAGCCTGCACGTCTTCCTTGTGTGCAAGGCCCGCAGCGCCGCCAGCCTGCTCTGCGAGGCATTTCTGGATGAATTCCGAATAGCCTTCTGGCGTGACAAGGCAGTTGTCTGCTGTGGTGATCAGCAAGGGAAAGTCGGCACCCTGCGCGCCGGAGATGACGCTGTCGACAATGTTGAACTTACCCTTGGCAAAAGTCAGTCGGCCTTCTTCGATGAGCGTGGCGACGACTGGCTGCTCGGCGATTTCATCGGGTTCGTGCGCGACAATGCGGATCGCGCCGACATCAGGACAGGCGGCGACTTGTTCAACGACGCGCGCGACCATCGGCACGCCATTGACCGGCACAACGCACTTTTGTGCAACATTCGCGCGCGCTGCCAGCGGATCGAGAACGCCCGAACGCTTGCCCGCCATTATGAGAGCGGTGACCTTTTTTTCCTGTGCCATGGCCTATCCTGTGTCCTGAAGCGCGCCTTTAGCGCCAAATGGTATGCGTGGTAAAGCGATCGGGGCAAAGCAATGAAAGATGCGCCTTGTGTAACATTTTGTCGCGCGCCAGAAGCGAATCCCATGCGGATCATCTTTTCCCGAAAAGGCTTTGACAGCAGCGCTGGTGGTGGCCCGTCTCCGATTGTCGCGGGGGTACCGCTCAGCCTGCCAATCCCGGATAGCAAGGGACTGTCGCGCACTACATATGGCGATCTTGGGCTGGGCGATCATGCGGCGAAGGCAAGCCGCGGCAGAATAGCGCCAAGCAATCTGTGCCACCACGATCCGATGTTTCTGCCAAGAAAAGATGGCACTGGCTCCTGCCTGTTCGGCCAAACGGGCGCAGCGCAAACGCATCTGGAGCGGCAAGGCGTTGGAGTGGGCGATGTCTTCGTCTTCTTCGGCCTGTTTGCGGATGAAGCGACAGGCGAACCACACCACCGGATTTTCGGGTATCTGCGTGCACGGGAGCTGATCGCTTTGGTCGACGGCGCGCCGCCGAATCTCGTCGCGCTTGGCCACCCGCACGCCATTGGGATGCATGGTTCCAATGATGTAATCTGGCGGGGTGAGGGCGCGGTGGCGCGCCGTGCCAGTGATGCGCTGCGCCTGACGGTGCCCGGTGGCCCGCCAAGCCTGTGGCAGCGCCCCGACTGGCTAAAGCGCGGGGGCTTGTCTTACCATGATCGCGCGGATCGCTGGCTGCGCGGAAACAGGCTGCGCAGCGTCTCGCGCGGTCAGGAATTCGTCGCTGATATCGGAACGCGCAAGGCCCCGCGGGCGTGGCTGGAGCAGGTGATTGAGGAGATCAAAGCGTCTTGATAATGCCCGAGAAATCGAGCGCGCCATTGTCCGCCGCAAAAGCCTCATAAAGCTCCTTTGCATGAGCGCCGAGCGGCGTGGATGCGCCAGCTGTGCCCGCTGCTTCCATCGCCAGCTTCAGGTCTTTCAGCATCAGCGCAGAAGCAAAGCCGCCTTGATAATTTTTGTCGGAAGGAGATTGCGGGCCGACACCGGGCACGGGGCAATAGCTCGTCATGGACCAGCACTGGCCGCTCGAAACGCTGGAGATATCGTAGAACGTCTGTGCATCCAGACCCAGCTTCTCGGCCATCGAGAACGCCTCGGCGGTCCCGATCATCTGGATTGCGAGAAGCATATTGTTGCAGATTTTCGCCGCCTGACCGTTGCCCGCATCGCTTGCATGGATGACCGCTTTGCCCATCGCAGCGAGGATCGGTTCGGCTCGCGAGAAGGCTTCGGGCGTGCCGCCCACCATGAAGGTCAGCGTGCCGCCAGCCGCCGCAGCAATACCGCCGGAGACAGGCGCATCGACCATGTCATACCCGTGATCTGAGGCGAGTGCGGTCACTTCGCGCGCGGTGGCAACATCAATGGTAGAGCAGTCCAGCAGGATCGCTTCGGGTGGGGCAAGGCCGATCACATCGCTGGTGTAGACGGTTTTGACGATCTCGCCATTGGGCAGCATCGAGACAACCGCCTCGGCGCCTTCCACCGCCTCGCGGGCGCTGGAGAAGGTCTCGCACCCGGCGGATTTCGCATTCGCAAGCGCGTCTTCGCTGAGATCGAACGTCCGGACCGTATGCCCCGCTTTGACAAGGTTCGCGGCCATCCCGCCGCCCATATTGCCAAGCCCGATAAAGGCGATTTTCATGCTACTCTCCCAAAAGCGTTAGAATACCGATGCCTCCTATGACCATCAAAGGTCCGAATATGAGCATCAAGACCGGCTGGATATAAGCCATTGCTCTGTCCCATCGGCTGAATGGTGACGGTTCGTCATCATCGCCCAGCTTGAGGAGCGCAGCCTCAATGAGGTTAATCCGCTCTTCGCGCCTATGCCGCCAGCCTATTATTCCAAGAACGATAAACAGCAGGCCGAATGCGACGACGCCAGAACCCTTGAGAATTATCTCCCAGTCCACACGCCTTCTCGCTTCTCGATGAACGCCGCCATACCCTCGGCCTTGTCCTCGCTTGCGGTCAGGATCTGGAATATGCGGCGTTCGACTATCAGGCCCTGATCCAGCGTCATTTCGAACGCCGAGTTCACCATTTCCTTGTTCGCGATGGTTGCCATGGGGGGCATGTCCGCGATGGTCTTGGCGGTTTTGAGGACATCCGCGATCAGGTCCGCCTGCGGCACAACGCGCACGATCAGATTGGCGCGTTCGGCTTCCTCGGCGCTCATCATCCGGCCTGTCAGGCACATTTCCATCGACTTCGACTTGCCAATCGCGCGGGTGAGTCGCTGTGATCCACCCATGCCGGGGGCCACGCCCAGCTTGATCTCGGGCTGGCCGAACTTCGCGTTATCGCTCGCGATGATGAAGTCCGCCATCATGGCAAGCTCGCACCCGCCGCCCAGTGCAAAGCCGTTGACCGCCGCGATCCATGGCTTGCGGGTCTTCTTGACGATCTCAGACGTCCACGGAGCGAAGAAATCGTCGAGGTAGAAATCGGCCGCCGCCTTTTCGCTCATTTCCTTGATATCGGCGCCGGCGGCAAAGGCTTTCTCACCCGAGCCGGTCAGGATCGCGCAAAGCTGACTGTCGTCGGCCTGATACGCGGCAAAGGCATCGATCAGTTCGGTCAGCACCACAGAATTGAGCGCGTTCAGCGCATTGGGCCGGTTGAGCGTGATCAGCGTGACGCCAGTTGTGCCCTGTGCGTCGGTTTCGACTTTGATCGTTTCGTAAGTGCTTTGAGTGTTTGTCATGACAGCGGCTTCCATTCTTCTTCAGCGGGCAAGGGCGCAAAGATGCTGTCGAGCAGCTCTTCGCTCACGCCTTCCGGGGTGGCGGGGTCCCATTTGGGATCGTTGGTCTTGTCGACGATCACCGCGCGCACGCCTTCCGCGAAATCGGGCCGGGTCAGCACACGCGCGCCGATGCGGTATTCCATCGCCATATTGTCGGCAAAAGTCGGCAGGGTCATGCTGGTCGCAAGCTGGCGCAGCGCCACCTTGCAGGTCTGCGGGCTCTTTGTGCCCAGCGTATCGCGCTCTTTCACAGCCCAGGTGTCGCCTGCCTCAATCGCGGTTTCCAGACTGGCGAGAATGTCTTCGTAGGTGTCGCTCGCAAAGTGTTTGGCGATCTTGTCCGCATTGGCTGCAAGGCGCGCTTGCGGAGCAGTCCCAACCGGTTCGGACAGGATACCGGCAATGCGTCCCGGGCGCTCGATGATGCGCGCTTTCAGGTCGTCCAGCATGGAGCTTTCGACATAATGCGTGGCGAGGCCCGCCCACAGGCATTCCTCACCTTTCAGACGCGCGCCGGTCAGCGCCAGAAACTGGCCCAGCCGCCCGCCAAGGCGAGAGAGATACCATCCGCCGCCGACATCGGGGAACAGGCCGATCCCGGTCTCCGGCATGGCGAAGCGCGTATTCTCGGTCGCGACGCGGAACTTGGCAGGCATCGCAATGCCAACGCCGCCGCCCATCGTGATACCGTCCATGAAAGCGACCACCGGCTTGGGATAGGTGAACAGCTGGTGGTTGAGCTGGTATTCATCGTGGAAGAACTTGCGGCCCGACAGCCCGCCATCATTCAGCGCCGAATTGCGCAGGAATGCGATATCGCCGCCTGCGCAAAAGCCGCGCGTGCCCTCGACATGGTCAATGATGATCGCCTCGATAGCGTCATCCTGCGCCCACTCGGAAAGCGCGGCGGACATGGTGTGGCACATTTCCAGCGTCAGCGCGTGCAGCGCCTTGGGCCGGTTCAGCGAGATCTGGCCGATAGGGCCATTGGTGCGGGTGAGTACGTCTTGGGTCATTCAGGGTCTTTCGATTCGATCAGATCCCAGCGATTGCCGAACGGGTCGCGAAATACAACGACCGTGCCATAGGCTTCATGCCGGGGTTCCTCCAGAAAGACGACGCCTGACGCTTTGAAGCGATTGTAGCAATCGACAAAATGATCGGTGTAGAGGAAAAAGCCGACCCGCCCGCCGGTTTGATTGCCGATAGCAGCACGCTGCGTGTCATTGACGGCCTTGGCGAGGAGGAGGTTCGCGCCGTGTTTGCCAGTCGCATCGGGAGCAATGACAACCCACCGCTTCCCGTCGCCAAGGTCAGTGTCCTCAATCAAGGTGAAGCCGAGCTGGTCGCGGTAGAAGGCGATCCCGGCGTCGTAATCGGGCACGACGAGGGTGACTGTGGCGAGGGAGAGTGTCGTCACGGAGCTGCCTTTGCGTCCACACTTGTCGGATACTCTGCTTCGAAAGTTACGGGGACCAAGCCGTCTTCCCGATAGGAGCCGGGCTCACACCAGAAACCTACATCAGGTAAGCTTTGCGCGGTCCATTGGTCCCGAATATTTGAGTTAAGAAGACGTGCCGTCATTTGGCAATTGGTGATGTTGAAGTCATTCGCTTCACCTTCGACGTCGAACGAGCCAAAATGAAGGCGAAGTTCCTTCATGATACTTCCGTTACGGTAGAGAGTGGCTATTTGCGGCGCTTCGTTGTCTTCACTCAAGCTATTCTTTGGAACCTGACATCCACAGAGAACACCTATCGCGATAACCGCGAGCCAGTACTTGTGTGGCCCGTTCACTGCCGCAGCAGATCCCGGCCTACTATCATGCGCATAACCTGATTGGTGCCCTCAAGGATTGAATGCACGCGCAGGTCTCTCCAGAACCGTTCGATCGGGTAGTCGCGCAAATATCCATAGCCGCCGAACAATTGCAGCGCATCGTTGACCACCTTGCTGCCATTGTCGGTCGCCAGCCGCTTTGCCATTGCGGAAAAGCGGGATTTGTCGGGCGCGTTGTCGGTTACTTTGGCCGCCGCGAGATAGAGCAGGGCGCGCGCGCTCTCCAGGTCAGTCGCCATGTCGGCGAGCATGAACTGCGTGTTCTGGAAATCAGCAATCGCGGTGTCGAACTGCTTGCGATCCTTGGTGTAGGCGATGGCTTCGTCCAGACAGCGCTGAGCGCCGCCCAACGAACATGCGCCGATGTTCAGACGCCCCCCGTCCAGTCCCATCATCGCAAAGCGGAAACCTTCACCCTCATCGCCCACGCGGTTCGCTACGGGCACGCGCGCATTGTCAAAGATGACCTGCGCGGTGGGGGAGGCGTTCCAGCCCAGCTTCTTCTCCGGCGCACCAAAAGAAACGCCCGGATTGTCCTTGTCAATCACAAGGCAGGTGATGCCCTTCGTCTTGTGCTCGCCCGTGCGGACCATCGCGACATAAACGTCATTCACACCGCCGCCGGAAATGAACTGCTTGGTGCCGTTCAGCACATAATGGTCGCCATCCAATTTCGCGTTGGTCTTCAACGCGGCGGCATCTGATCCGCTGCCCGGCTCGGTCAGGCAGTAGCTCGCGATTTTGTCCATCGTGATGAGGTCAGGGAGGTAGCGATCCTTCAGGTCAGATGAGCCAAATTCGTCGATCATCCATGCGGCCATATTGTGGATCGAGATAAAGGCGCTGGTGGTGGGGCAGCCATAGGCCATCGCCTCCATGATCAACGCCGCCTCAAGCCGGCCAAGGCCGATGCCGCCCGATTCTTCGGATACATAGATAGCGCCAAAGCCTAGCTCTGCGCTCTGTTTGATAACGTCTTTGGGGAAGATGTGTTTCTCATCCCACTCCGCGGCGTTGGGGGTGATCTGGTCGGCGGTGAAGCGCTCTGCCACTTCGCGAATGGCGAGCTGGTCTTCGGTGAGTTGAAATTGTCCTGTCATGGCGATGGCATTAGCCACTCGCCCGCGCACTGAAAAGGCTTCGCGGGATCGCGCTAATACATATGCGAGGATGCGGTTTTTGAAGGCAGGTTTGTAACCCAATCGGCGTTTTGCGCGTATTTATTGGCATGAGCACTACGAACGCCCCCTCAAGCCAGCCGAAGCAGGCCCGCCTTGTCCTCGTCTATAACGCCGATACGGGCCTGATTCAGGCGCTGATGCACGCGGTGCATAAACAGGTCCGGCCCGAGACCTATCCGTGCTCTTTGTGCGCGCTGACATATGGTGCGGTGTCGATGCGCGGGGACTGGAAACAGTTCTGGCAGGGGTTGGAGCCGCAGGTCGATTTCTATCACCGCGATGATTTTACCCGCGATTTTCCCGAGCTGGGCACCGGGGGGCTGCGCGAAGTGGCGCTGCCATCCATCCTGATCAGTGAAGCGGGTGAGGAACCGCGGGTGCTGATTGCGAAAAGCGAGCTGGACGCGATGGCTGATGTGCACACACTGATGGCGCGGGTCAGCACGGCGCTGGGCGTTGATGCTCCAACCGATCAAACTGCGCCCAGCGCCGCTTAGGATCTGCTAAAAAGGCTCATCCTGGCCCAAAGCGCACTGGTCGTTGCGTGCGACTTCCTTTGCGCTGGCAAAGCTTTCCTCGTCGGGGGCCAAGCGTCTAATCAGAATGACCCCTCGCTTGGTCGGGCTTTCGATGGTGGTGATGATCCCTCGCGTTTCTCCCGGCCCAACCAGCATCACAAGCTCCTGAGCGTCTGAGCCCCGGATCGTTGCGAAATTGTTGGTGTTGGCATCGAAAAAAGAGAGGGACTGATAGTTACGCCATTTGCTCATTTCGACGACAAGAAAGGAGAAGGATTCCAGATCATACAGGCACAGCGAATAGAACAGGTCGGGCGAACTGCGGACCACGGCCTGTGTTTGCGGGGTGATGCGTTGCGGAGTGGTGAAGGCGTGCTGGGCGATCCCGCGATCTTTCAGCGCAAGCAGGGCGCGGTCCATGATCACGCCCGGCGCATATGCCAGCGTCGCCCAATGCGCGGCGAGCGCGGTTACAACGAGCGCGGCGAGCGGACCGATCCAGCGTTTCATGGCGTGTCTCCCGCGCAAGATAGGCGCTCTACCGTGGGCGGTTTCAGCGTGGCTTCGGGATCGGCAAGCAAAGCCTCATCCGGCACATAGAGTCGCAAAGTGAGATCGAAACTGCCTGCATTGCGGCTGGAAATCCACGCGCCACTTTCCGGTTTTTCGGCTGCGATTGTGGCGACCAGACCCTCTCCGCCAGTCTCTTGCTCCTGATTGGCCGAGAGGGCTTCGTCTTCGTTCATCGGCAGGAGGCTATCGCCGTCATAAAGCGTCACGGACCACCAACCAGCGGGCATCTTCCCGACGGTAAGCCGGTAAGTGCACGCCTCCCGCAAGGGTGCGCCTTCGCCATCGGTGGTGCGGGTGAAATATACCGCCTCGCTCTTGGCAAGCGCAAGCAAGCCATGCCGCGCAACGCGGGCGCGAGTGTACATGTCGGCGGCTTCCGAACCGATTGCGAAATCGCTGCGCCATCCGTCCACCTCGATATCGCCGAAATCGACCGGTTTCATTCCCGGCCACAGGCCCGCCAGATAAAGCGCGCTGGCAATGCCAAGCGCTGCGCCGATAGCCAGCGCGAAGCTGTAGCGGGCCAGCCGCGCAATCACGGAATTACGGCTTCAGCTTCGATTTCGACCTTCCAGTCCGCGCCGCACAGCCATGCGACGCCCGCCATGGTCGCGGCGGGCCTGGCTTCGGCGAAATAGCGCGCATGGACCGCGCCCACCGCATCCTGATCGGAAAAGTCTGTCAGCAACATGCGGGTGCGCACAACATCCCTCGCTGTGCCTCCAAGTTCCTCAATCGCGGCGATGATCAATTCACAGCACCGCGCGGCCTGCTCGGCTGCACCGCCGGGCGTCGTGTGCCCATCTGGATTGATTGGGCCGGTGCCCGCCACGATGATGCGATTGCCTTCTCTCACCGCGCGGCAAAAGCCGAACTTTGCCTCGTAGGGAGAGCCTGAAGTGGTGCGTTGATGGGCGCTCATGCGGAGTTGGCCAAGCATTTCTTGCTGGGATATTCGTCGTCAATCTTGGGCTTTTCGCCATCCGATGTGTGCAGGCGAACTCGATCGGGCTCGTCCCCTGCTCCTTCGAGAGAGAGCCGGATTTCCTGCTCCCAGGTCTCTCCCTCGCCCTCCATATCCAGTGTCACAATCGTATCTTCCCCGTCTTTGGCGACAGCCTTTACGGTGCCAACGGATTCGTAGAACAGCACCTCTCTCCCGCTGATCTCCACGCGCAGATCGGATTCCGGTGAGCAGGTCCCGCCTTCATAGTCCCATACGCCGTGATAGGCAGCGGGGATGACAGCTGCGATCTCTGGCGTGCCCCCGGCGTCGTCACCGTCTTCGGCCAGTTCTGGGGGAAGGCCGAGACCCGGAATGCCATCAGACCCTTCGGACTCGTCATCGCGCTGATCAGCATGGGCGCTTTCGGTGTGGCCTGCGTCGTCAGGTTCTGCGGGAGCGTCGCAGCCAGACAGAGCCATGGCCGCGGCCAGCAAGAGGGTGGGCAAGAGGATATATCGCATGGTCAGTCCTTCGAAATTTCCCTCTCGCCCAACACTCTAATACGGAACTCGGCGTCTGCGCGACGCGTATCATTGCGCCCATACCATCGCGGGGCGGGCAATCCGCGCTGCCATGCGACCATTTCCACAAGTGTCCCTTGGGCCGAGGGCGTATCGTAGGTTGCCGCATATTGCCCGAACGGATCGGCATAGGCTTCGTCAGCTGCGACAATGGTCCAGCCTGCCTCGCGCAATCCCTTGACCAGATCGCCGATATAAAGCGCGGCGAGATCGGTTTCGTGCAGCAGCATCACATGGATCGGGGATCGGCCAATCGCCGTTCTGGCCAGTCCGTCATAGAATTCGGCAGCCTCGACATGGCTTTCGACATACAGATCGCGCAGCGCATTGCGGTCGATGGCCCTGCCGTCTCGCATCGCTTTTCGGGCGGCGTCCTCGTAAAACCAGTCGCTTGCGTCGACGGTGACATAGGCGTTCAACAGACCGCGCTGATTCAATCCTGCGCGCAAAGCATCGCGCTTGGCTTTGTCGCTCCGGCCTTCGTCAAGGAAGGGGTATCGAAACCATGGCCGGTATCCCGCGCGCCCTTTGAGCCACGCCGCCGCTGTATCAAGGTCGGCGAGGTAGTCGGATGCCTCTGTCTCGCTGAGGCCGGGATGCGATGCGGTGTGATTGGCGATCACGTGACCCTCCGCGACATAGGCTTTAATATCCGCGGTGCCCTCGGGCCGCTTGGCAAGCTGAGCCGGATTGACGAAGAACGCTGCCTGTTTGACGCCCGCCTTGCGCAAGGCAGCGCGCAGCATTTCGGCGCGCTTCTCAGTGGTCAGAAAGGCTCCGGGGGAACGCGGCACATCGTCAAAGGACAGCGCGATCCGTTTTGCGGTGCTATCAATCGGGCGTTCGGCTGGCTGAGCGGACGGCGTGGCGCAGGCCCCCAGCAAAAGGCCCAGCATCAGGTTCAGCGCCAGCACTGTCCAAAGGCGCAACATAGCCACTCGATTGCCCCGCCTGTCTAACCCATCGTCGGGATGACGAATGCATTGCCACCATCCGGAGAGCCATCAGGCCAGCGCTGGGTAATCTTTTTCCGCTTGGTCCAGAATGCGAGGCCTTCCGTGCCATATTGATCGATATCGCCAAAGCCGGAGCGCTTCCATCCGCCAAAGGAGTGATAGGCGACCGGCACCGGGATCGGCACATTGATGCCCACCATGCCGACATTCACGCGGCTGGCGAATTCGCGCGCGGCGTGGCCATTGCGCGTGAAGATCGCGACGCCGTTGCCATATTGATGCTCCGACGGCAGCCGGACGGCATGCTCGAAATCGTCAGCGCGCACGATTTGCAGGACGGGTCCGAATATCTCTTCCTGATAGCTCGACATGGTCGGTGTTACATTGTCGATCAGGGTCGGCCCGACAAAGAAGCCTTTTTCATGGCCCTGCAAGGTATAGCCACGCCCGTCGATCACGATCTCCGCGCCTTCGCCCTCGGCTGTGGTGATCCACTGCTCGATCCGCTCCTTGTGTTCGGGAGTGACCACCGGACCATAATGCGCATCGGGATCGTTGGACACGCCGATGCGCAGCGCGTTGATCGCCGGGATCAGCTTTTCACACAGACGGTCGGCTGTATCCTGACCGACCGGGACCACCACGGGCAACGCCATGCAGCGCTCTCCCGCAGAGCCAAAGGCGGCACCGGCAAGATCGTTGACCACCTGATCAAGGTCCGCATCCGGCATCACGATTCCGTGGTTCTTCGCGCCGCCAAACGCTTGCACGCGCTTGGAAAACTCGGCGCCGCGATGATAGATATAATGCGCAATGTCAGAGCTTCCGACAAAACTGATCGCGGGGATGGCAGGGTGTTCGATGATCGCATCCACCATCACCTTGTCCCCGTGGAGGACCTGCAGGAGGCCTTCTGGCGCGCCCGCTTCGACGAACAACTCGGCCAGCCGCACCGGCACGCTGGGATCGCGTTCTGAGGGTTTGAGGATGAAGGCATTGCCCGCGGCGATTGCCATGCCGAACATCCACATCGGGATCATCGCGGGGAAGTTGAACGGCGTGATACCAGCACCAATGCCCAGTGGCTGTCGCACGGAATAGACATCAATTCCCGGCCCAGCGCCTTGGGTGTATTCGCCTTTCAGCACCTGCGGAATGCCGCAGGCAAATTCGATCACTTCAAGCCCGCGCTGCACGTCGCCTTTTGCATCATCGACTGTCTTGCCGTGCTCGGACGAAAGCATTTCGGCGAGCGCCTGCATGTTGGCTTCGACCAGTTCCTTGAACCGGAACATCACGCGTGCGCGCTTTTGCGGGTTGGTCGCGGCCCAGGCTGGCTGGACGGACTGTGCGGTCGCCACCGCCTGTTCCAGCAGCGCCGCATCGCCCAGCGGAACCTCGGCCTGAACTTCTCCGGTGGACGGGTTCCAGACCTTATGCGTGCGGGTGGCGGCGGGGCTGGCGGTTGGAATGAAATGGTCAATATGGCGCATGATCGCAGGGCTCTCTCTTGTCGCATTGGGCGAGCGCTCCGGCGGCTCGCAACTGTTAGTCCCCAAGTGCCGTGTGCGCCGCGCCATGGCAAGCCTTGCGGACCTAACAATAGTGTCGGTGGGGTGTGCTTCGAGAACGGGGCTGCGGCGGGTCAGGCTCTGCCAATCGTATCACTTTGCGCGCTGTCTGTTTCGTTGTACGCATATTGGTGTCATGGAAGCGTTCTCCGTTCTCGTCATTCTGCATATCATCGTCGGTACAATCGGCCTTGTCGCATTCTGGGTGCCGATTTCGACGAAGAAGGGCGCAAAGAACCATCGCAATGGCGGAAAATTGTGCTGCTATGGCTTTATCGCAGCCGGGGCGCTTGCGGTGGCGATGGCTGTCCTTTCTATCATCGACACCACCCGCCATCCCGAGATTCTCGACCGTGATCTGTATCTGGGTCTGTTCGGCTGGATGATGCTTTATCTGGGCATCCTGACCATCGGGTTTGCCGATTATGGCCTTGCTGTGGTGCGGCATTCGCGGGAGCGTGAGAAGCTGCGCGGCTGGCGGTATCAAGGGGTGATGGCTGTGGTTGTCATCTCCGGCGCCTATTGCGGCTATTACGGCTACTTGATCGGCAACGCGTTGATGATGGCGCTTTCAATTCTGGGCATTGCTTCCATGGCGATCCAGCAGGTGTTTGTCTGGAGGAGCGCGACCCCGTCACCCAAAACCTATATCGGGGAGCATTTTCGCGCTCTGATCGGCATGGGCATCTCGGCCTACACCGCATTCATGTCTGTCGGGCTGATCCGCGTCGTGCCCGAACATGTCTTCAACCCGCTGATCTGGGCCGGGCCAAGCGTGATCGGGGTCAGCCTGATCATCTGGTTCACCCATCAGGGAAAGAAACAGACCAAGCGCACTGCATCGGGCAAACAGTCAGCCATGCGTGCCTGACGAATAAACCTGGCCAAGTGTCCTGGCCGCCGGCGAGCAAAGTTCCGCCCTCTTGCTCACTTGTGTGCATCGATGCGGGTTGTGCGGATCGAAACACACCCCCTCATTTTGAGGTGTATGACGTTCCTCATGCTCCATCCCGCAGGGGACTTTCGGGTCAGTCCGGCATGCGAATTCCGGACAGTGCGGTGTTCGCGCGAATGCAGGGTGTCTGCTGCGCTGATGCGTGAGAGTTTCACGGAGCGTTCGCAAAGAACCCTTCGCGCCAAAACCAGAGAGAGAAGGCGCGTGGGAAGCTTGGCCCCGAAAATACGTTTGCTTCGATCTCCGCTGATTTCTGCGTGAAGCGCAAACACGATGGCTCACGGGTCTGGGCACTCGCAACGGCCAAGCGCTGCTAATACCTGTATCGGTCCTCAACGGTTCGATAGGCAAACTCCCCATCGCCGATATTGGGCTTGGCGATCTTTAGAACGCGCATCATGACATGTGGGCCGCATTTTTGATTTCCTGTTTCGCGCGGGCGGACGGTGCCTGACGCTCGCCAGCGGAGAGACGCTGGAAGCCAGATGAGCTTGCAGGCATGCTAACCATCTGCTTGCGCAGGGCGGCCATGCGACGCTTGTCGGCTGCGCTGCCCTGGGAGAAGCGCTCTTCCTTATTGGCTAATTCCTACAGGACAGCAGCCTCAAGCGCGGCTGCCGAGGCAATATTGTCTGCGGGAAGGCCAAACCGATTGGCCACCTGTCCATAAAGGCCCATCATTTGGACAGCGTTTGGCATGTTGGGAACATCGCCGAGTTGCGCACAAAGCTCCGCCTGAAACTAGTCCTGTACGTCGCGGCGGATTTTCGCGTCAGGCCGATAGGCGGTTGTTGGTGCAACATAATCCTTGCGCGGCGAGGCCGCATCACCTGTATGATCATGGCGGGCCTTGTCAGCCGCGCGCATGGCCGATGTGCCGACATAGATATTGGCCGTGTCCATCATCGTGCTGGTCATGTCGAAAGCCATCTGGGCCGCTCATGAACGCCTGTTCTCGGCGGTTCCGGATCGGAAAGTCGTCTTGCGGCTCTGATCCACACGTCGACCTTTCAACGGCCCATCGAAGATTTTGATAGTTTTAGAATTTTGGCTTGACCTTTAGCCCAGCACCCGTATTTCGATGTTCTTCGAAAGGTGGTGCCAGTGAACGATCACAACTCTCAGGTCTGGGCCGTGGATGCGCTTGGCGCGCTCGCCCATGAAACGCGTTTGGCGGTGTTCAGAGCTTTGGTGCAGGCCGGGACGCAAGGCATGGTAGCGGGCGCTATCGCCGAACATTGCTGCGTGCCGCCATCGACCATGTCGCACCATCTGGCGACCTTGGAACGCGCCGGGCTGGTGCATTCGGAGCGCGAAAGCCGCTTGATCCACTACCGCGCTGACTTTGCCGGGATGCGGCGGCTGCTGACCTTCCTGATGCAGGATTGCTGCCAGGGCGCGCCTGAAATGTGCGGCAACCTGCTGGGTGAGTCTCAGGGCGATTTTGACTGCTTGGCCGAACAACCCGCCACCGCTTGAGGCCGATCATGACCGACAAACCTTTCTCCGTTCTCGTACTGTGCACGGGCAACAGCGCCCGCTCGATCCTCGGCGAGGCTTTGTTCAATTATCTGGGCGGTGACCAAGTTCGCGCATTCAGTGCAGGCAGCAAGCCCAAGGGCGAGCCGCATCCCGGCGCGCTCAGGCTGTTGGCGAGGCGAGGGATCGACACTGCCCCCTTCCGTTCCAAAAGCTGGGACGAGTTCACTGGCGAAGGCAGCCCGCCAATCGACCTCGCCATCACAGTCTGCGGCAATGCGGCGGGGGAAGCATGCCCTGTGTTTTTCGGCAGCCCGTTAAGAGCACACTGGGGCTTGCCTGACCCCGCCGATGCGACTGGCACCGAGGCTGAAGTCGATGCGGCTTTCGAGGAAACCTGGCGCCTGCTGGAAATGCGGGTGCGGGCGTTTCTCGCGCTCGACCGGACAGCGATGGACCAGCGCGCCTTGCAGGCTGCGCTCGCCTACATCGGCGCGATGGAAGGTGCCGCATGAGTGCCGAGGCATCGCCAATGGGCCTGTTCGAACGATATCTGTCGGTCTGGGTCTTCCTCGCCATTCTTGCAGGGCTTGGGATTGGGCTGGTCGCTCCGGATGCGGTCGGCGTAATGGCTGGCCTTGAATATGCTTCGGTCAATCTGGTGGTCGCGGTGCTGATCTGGGCGATGATCTTCCCGATGATGGTCGGCGTCGATTTCTCCAGCATCAAGGATATCGGCCGCAAGCCCAAGGGGCTGGTGATCACGCTGGTCGTCAACTGGCTCGTAAAGCCGTTCACGATGGCTGCGCTGGCGGTGCTGTTCTTCGACTATCTCTATGCCGGGCTGATGTCGGAGAGCGATGCTGACCAGTATATCGCCGGGCTCATCATCCTGGGCGCAGCGCCATGCACCGCCATGGTGTTCGTGTGGTCGCAGCTGACGCGGGGCGATCCGGCCTACACGCTGGTGCAGGTCTCGGTGAACGACCTTGTGATGATCGTCGCCTTTGCGCCCATTGTCGCCCTGCTGCTGGGCGTGACCGACATCGTGGTTCCGTGGGAGACGCTGCTGCTGTCGGTCGTGCTCTATGTCGTCATCCCGCTGGTGGCAGGAGCCATCGCCAGGCGGCAGGTCATTCGCTCGCACGGTGGTGACGAGGCGGCGGTCGATGCCTTTACCGCGCGGCTCAAGCCTTGGTCGATGATCGGCCTGCTGGCGACCGTGGTTCTGTTGTTCGCTTTTCAGGCAGGCACCATCATCTCCAATCCGCTGCTGATCGTGCTGATCGCGGTCCCGATCATCATCCAGTCCTATGGCATTTTCGCGGTTGCTTACGCTGCGGCCAAGGCGTGGAAAGTGCCGCATAACATCGCCGCACCCTGCGCGCTGATCGGAACGTCAAACTTCTTCGAGTTGGCGGTAGCGGTCGCCATCGGCCTGTTCGGGCTGACGAGCGGCGCGGCACTGGCGACCGTGGTCGGCGTGCTGGTAGAAGTCCCGGTGATGCTGTCGCTGGTGGCCTTTGCCAACCGCACGCGCGATCGCTTCCCCTATTCCTGAGATCGAGCCAGCATTATGTCCCGTCTTCGCACCCTGTCCGATCCCGAACACCTGCCTGCGCTGCGTGCCGAGTATCTCCATCACAATCCCGCGATTGGCCTGGGCACTATGGACCCGCCGCCGCGCATCCTGCTGCTCTATGGCTCGCTTAGGCAGCGGTCCTTTTCGCGGCTAGCAGTGGAGGAAGCCGCCCGCCTGTTGCAGTTTTTCGGCTGCGAGACGCGGATTTTCGATCCGTCCGACCTGCCGCTACCCGATCAGATTGCGGGCGACGACCATCCCGCCGTTCACGAACTGCGCGAGCATTCGCTGTGGTCGGAGGGACAAGTCTGGTGCAGTCCCGAGCGGCACGGCCAGATGACCGGGATCATGAAGGCGCAGATTGACCACCTGCCACTGGCTTACAAAGGCTTGCGCCCGACCCAAGGCCGCACGCTCGCGGTGATGCAGGTCTGCGCCGGTTCGCAGAGTTTCAACACGGTCAATACGTTGCGCGTGCTGGGCCGCTGGATGCGCATGTTCACCATTCCCAACCAGTCATCGGTGGCCAAGGCGTATGAAGAGTTCGACGAAGCGGGCCGGATGAAGCCGTCTGCCTATTATAACCGCATTGTCGATGTGATGGAGGAACTGGTCCGGTTCACCGTTCTGCTGCGACCGCACGCGGATCAACTGGTTGATCGGTATTCCGAGCGCGTTGAACGCGATCAGCCGGTCGAAACACCAGCAGACAAAGCTGGAATTGCTGCCGAATGAGGAGCCTGGGCAATTGGCGTCCCTCCGGTTTCCGTCGCCGCGAAATGACTTGAATGGACCGAGAACTGACTGTCTACTTTTGAGTGAGCAGACTCCGGTCGCGACTGTTTGGCGAGGCGAAGGCTTCTAGAACTTTCAAGCTACCAGATCAGCCCCCATCCTCTCGCCCGTGAGTCTCATTTTATTGGCGACGGGAAATAGATCAAATCGTGACCCGGCTGCTCCTTCTATCTGCTAGAGACTCAGCGTTTAGCGAGCGGTATGGCAGTTGTTTAAGGTCTTATTTTCGTTTGCTTCGTGTTATCCCAAGCGTCATTCAGGTGGTAAATAGGAATATTCGAACTCTGAAATTGGCTCGCTTTGTAAACGGCCGCCTGGCTTCAACGCGCTGGCCATCGATACGTTCAGCCATTGGCTGCTTTGCTTCCACGAATCACTTGCGCGCGGGTTCCTCGACAAGAAAGACACCGCGCAGTTCGCCGGGTTCGAAGCCGGTGGCGCGATCTTCAGGATAGGCTTGCGAGAAATGACTTGCGACAGCGCGGGATCAATGCTCGTCCCGTGACAAGTCGAACAGGGTTTTCCTGCATGGGGATCGCTCGCATGTATACTCGCCGACCCTCGATTGTATCGTTGACTTCGCGCGGAGCACTGTCAGCCATCGGAGACGCTTCGAGTTGTCGGTAAAGCGGCTCAAGACCCGAGGACAATCGGTTGTCCGCCGCCGAACAGCCGGAGAGCGAGGCAAGCGCACATATCGCGATGGTCAGAGCCCACCGGTAAGTCAGGTGATCTTTGGTGTGCTGCTCCATATCTTAGACCCTCAACCAAGAGCGAATGATCATCGCGACGACGCCGAGAACAGTCACGCTCGCAAGCCAGATCCCGGCCATCCATGCGAGCCGTTTCCAAAGCGGTGGTTCCCCGGGTTCAGGGGGCGCGAGCATCAGTGATACCCCTCATCGCCAACCTTGCCTCTGAACACCCAATATGCCCACGCCGTATATCCGATGATCAGCGGCATGGTGAGCCCCACGCCCACCAGCATGAAAATCTGGCTCTTTTCCGGCGCAGCTGCATCCCAGATCGTGACGCCAGGCGGCACGACATAGGGCCACATCGTAACGCCAAGGCCGGCCATTCCAAAGAAGAACAGCGCAATCGAAAGCCAGAACGGCTTGCTGTTGTGGTCCTTCCTGATCGCCTTGATCATTGAAAGCGCAATAACCCCGGTAAGCAAGGGAACGGGCGCTGCGAAATAGATCTCTGGGGAGGTGAGCCAGCGATCCGAGTATTCAGCGTTGAGGAAAACATTGTAGAGGCTGACCGCTCCCATCAGCACAATGGTCGCGATGGCGGCGCGCAAAGCCAGATAGCGCGCGTGCTTTTGGGCGCCGCCATCCAGCTTCCAGATCAACCACGTGCTCCCAAGCAGCGCGTAGCCAGCAACTACGCCGAACCCGCAAAGCAAGGTGTATGGGGTGAACCAGTCAAACCAGCTGCCCGCATAGCTGCGATCAACCACGTCGATCCCCTGCAACAGCGCGCCAAGCGTCATCCCCTGCGCCATCGCCGCGACCAGTGAGCCGCCAAAGAATGCCGTATCCCAAAAGGCACGGTGACCGGGATCACGCCAGCGGTATTCAAATGCAACACCGCGAAACACCAGCCCCAGCAGCATGGCGATAATGAGCGGATAGGTCGCAGGCAGGATGACAGCATAGGCGAGCGGGAAAGCTGCAAACAGTCCGCCTCCGCCCAGCACGAGCCACGTCTCATTTCCATCCCATACCGGCGCAATTGAATTCATGGCCCGGTCGCGTCCTTGCCCCACGCGAATGGTGGGAAACAGAATGCCGATGCCCAGATCAAAACCATCCATAACGACATAAGCGAAAACGGCGAAGGCGATAATGAACGCCCAGATGACTGTGAGGTCCATCAGGCTGGCTCCTTCGTGCTTGGCAGGGTTTCCTCGCCAGCCGGGTTTTGCGTTGGTCCCGGCGTAATTCCGGCGGTACGGATTGGCCCCGTATCGCCCCGCTTAGCATCGGTTTCGCCCGTTTTTGGGGCCTTGGCCATCAGGCGCATGATGTACCAGACGCCGATTCCGAAGACGACGAAATACACAATGATGAACGCCAGCAGCGAAGCGGCGACCGCAGGTACGTCAAGCGGGCTGGCCGCATCCGCCGTGCGCAACAGGCCATAGATGACATAAGGCTGACGACCGACTTCGGTGGTTATCCAACCTGCGAGAACCGCAGCAAATCCGCTCGGCGCCATGAGGATCGCAGCCCGGTGAAGCCAGGGCGCATCATGGAGGCGCTTTCTTGCGCGAGCATAAAGGCTCCAGACACCAACACCGAGCATGCCAAACCCAATTCCCACCATGACACGGAACGACCAGAAGACCATTCCGACCGGCGGCTCTTCATTGTCAGGGATGGTGTCGAGGCCATCCATCGGTGCGTTCAGATCATGCTTCAGGATAAGCGAGGAAAGCTTGGGAAGCTCGATCGCATAGCGAACAGTCTTGCTCTTGCTATCCGGCACGCCGAACAGGATCAACGGCGCTCCATCCGGATGGCTTTCGAAATGCCCCTCCATCGCCATTACCTTGGCGGGCTGGTGCTCCAGCGTGTTGAGCCCGTGCATATCGCCAGCGAAGATCTGCAGTGGCGTCACGATCACCGCCATCCACATCGCCATTGAGAACATTTTGCGGGCGTGAGGGTTCGTCTTGTCCTTGAGCAGGTGCCATGCGCCCACTCCGCCAACGACGAAGGCTGTGGTAAGGTAGGCGGCCATCACAGTGTGGACCAGGCGATAGGGAAAGCTCGGGTTGAACACGATTGTCCACCAGCTCTCACCGGGGAGGAATTGGCCATTCTCACCCATGATGTGACCTACGGGCGTTTGCATCCAGCTGTTGACTGAGAGGATCCAGAAAGCTGACACAAACGTGCCGAGCGCAACCATAAGCGTGGCTGTGTAGTGCAGTTTCTTGCCGACCTTGTTCATGCCAAACAGCATGACGCCAAGGAAGCCTGCCTCCAGAAAGAAAGCCGTCAGCACCTCATAAGCCATCAGTGGACCGATTACTGGCCCGGCGACATCGGAAAACACCGACCAGTTGGTCCCGAATTGGTAGCTCATCACAATGCCCGAGACGACGCCCATCGCAAACGCGATGGCGAAAATCTTGAGCCAGTATCTGAACAGATCGAGATAGACCTGCTTGCCCGTCCGCAGCCACAATCCTTCCAGCACCGCGAGATAGCTTGCGAGGCCAATGGAAAAGGCCGGGAAGAAGAAGTGGAAGCTGACGGTGAAAGCAAATTGGATGCGGGCCAGCAGCACGGCGTCGAACTGATCAAACATAAACCTTGATCCCTCAGGTTACAGGCTTGGCGCAGTGCATTAGAGCACAGCGTGTACCCGGAAGCGACCGGGGGGTAGCCAGCGTGAAAATTCTGTCAGTGATCGGGCAGTGATCGAGCGGGCCGCAGCTTTTATCCGCAGTATCATATCAGACCTCTCGCCATATAATGGTCGGCGGGTTCGGGCGGCTCCCCTGTGTCGAGCATGACTTTCGCAAAGGCGCGATCCTGCGAGAGGAACACTTCACCGTTCAACTCATCGACGTAGTGCGTACGCTTTAGCCGATCCATAACCGGGCCTTTGATCTCGGAAAGGTGAAGCCCGATCCCGCCATCGCCGAGGCGGTGATTGATGGCTTCAAGGCTCTCAAGTCCAGAGGCATCGATCTCGTTCACTGCGC
>JBARXS010000098.1:0-79039 GCA_049647465.1 Erythrobacter sp. | reverse complement strand
GAAATCGTGCAATCCGCCGCATTTCCAACCTCTCAGATCGAATGAAGACTTGCATATTGGCATGCAAGGCCGGGCGTAGGAAAGCGTTTCAGGACAGCGTCAGCCCGCCATCCACCACCAGCGTCTGCCCCGTCATGTACGCAGACAGCGGCGAGGCGAGGAACAGCGCGACGCCGGCCATATCCTCAGGCGTGCCGGTGCGGCGCATGGGGATCGCCTTGAGTGTCGCTTCGAGCCGTTCGGGGTGCTGCGTGGTGACGGCGGTGATCTTGGTCGGGACCAGCCCCGGCGCGATGCCGTTGACGCGGATGCCGTCACGCGCCCACGCCTCACCCAGCGACTTCACAAGGCTCGCCGCGCCCGCTTTCGATGCGCCATAGGCCGGATTGCCCAAGGTCGACTGGAACGCGGCCACGGATGATACGACGATTATGGTGCCTGAACGCTCGGCCAGCCCGCCATGAAAAGCGCGCGCCACATCCATCACCGAGTTGAGGTTGACGTCGACAACATCGTCCCAGCCCTGCCGCGCAAATTCCTTGCGCCCATACCGAACGATGCCCTGCGACTGGATCAGCACATCAACCGGACCAATCGCGTCCGCCAGAGCTGCGGGCGCATCGCGGTCCATCACGTCGAGTTGGTGGTAGGCAAGGCCGGTAAAATCGCTGTCCTCCGCCTCCAGATAATCGCCCTCATCAGGCCGCGTGCCGGTGACGATCACCTCAGCCCCGGCGTTCGCAAAGGCATGCGCGATGCCATTGCCAATGCCGGACGAGCCGCCGGTGACGAGGACGCGCTTGCCCCGAAAATCCAGAGCAAAGTCGAGGGGGTTGGGTGGGTTGGTCATAATCGCTCTCCCTTGGTTCCAACAGAAGAGCGTGGCGTCAGCTTTGTAAAGGTATCAGTGAGGACGAACCGTCGGCAATCGGATTGGCGCAAGGGCCAGGCAGATGACGGGGATTGGGTGGAAAGCGGACGTCTTGCCCGATTGAGCGTTGCATAGTTTCTGGAACTATTGGCTTCACGCAGTTATGCTATCCTGATGGACCATGACGAATGGGAAGCGTCGGATAATGCGCCGAGCATGCTTATGCAGGTCTGGCAAAAACAGCCTGACTATCTTAGTACGCAGGTCAGGTCGCTTCACCGATTTCTAATCGACTGTTGTTGGAAGCATCAGAACCTAATTCCCCAATCTGGCTTGAGAGATGGGCTAAGGGGCGCGGAAAAATGGCTGGCAGGCGAAATCGGATATGAAGCGCTTAACAGGCTCAACTATTATGCTGAGGCTGATGCATTCATGATCGATTATGCCAAATCTTCTGAGGATTTGGACGAGCTGAAGGCGTTAATAGATAGTGTCTCGGAGGTTCGCAGTTTGCCGTTCAAAGACGCGCGAGCACTCTTGTTGAAAGCCGCCTATTTCGCCGAAGGCTCAATGATCTATCCGATGTTCAATAAGCTGCCTTACGTGGATAGCCTGTTCACATCAGAGTTTCTGTGCCCAAATTTGCTGAGGCACCATCTGAAGCCAAGCTTTGATGACTAGCGTCCGCAATTGTGTCGTTAGGGGACCTTCCGCTCCTGACCTCACCTTCGGCAATTTGGACATTCACGGGCCCATAAGTCGGTCTGAGCCGTTACCATTACATGACCATGCACTATACGCGCACGGGGCGCGGAAATCCCCTCCTCCTCGTCCACGGACTTGGGGGCACTGGCGGCTCGTGGGGCACGATCTCGCCTGCGCTTTCTCAAGCCAGAGAGGTAATCGCCGTGGACCTGCCCGGCCACGGGCAGACACCCGAAGAGGCCGACAGCGGTACGTTCGACGGACTTGCGCGCAGTCTGGACAGCTGGCTCCGCGCCGAAAATCTCGTGGGCGTCGATATGGTTGGCAGCTCGCTGGGCGCTCGCCTGGTGCTCGAAATGGCGCGGCGCGGCCAGGCGGGCGCAGTTGTCGCACTCGATCCGGGCGGCTTCTGGCAAGGGTGGGAGCGGACTTTCTTCAAAGCCACCATAACGCCTTCGGTTGCCTTGGTCCGCGCGCTTCGGCCGGCGCTTTCTGCCATCACCGGAAATGTCGCTGGCCGGACCGCGCTCATGGCCCAGCTCTCTGCAAGGCCTTGGGCGCTCGATCCGGCATTCGTCGCGTGTGAACTGAAGTCATTGGCTAATACGCCCACCGTCAATTCGCTTGTGAAGGATCTCGCCAACGGCGCAATGCAGGAGGGCCCTGCGAAAACGGCTGCACCCGTTGTCATCGGCTGGGGACATAAGGATCGGCTGTGTCTACCGCAGCAGGCGGATCGCGCGATAAAAGCCTTCCCGGGAGCGACGATGCACTGGTTCGAGCGTAGTGGTCACTTCCCGATGTGGGATCAGCCAGAGGAGACCGTCCGCGTGATCCTGGATGCAACGAGCATCTCGAGGTCGAAATGATACTGCAACTGGGCGGTCAGCAAATCGAGGGTCTATGCAGGGGCTAGTCCTATGCTTGGTCCTTTGTTGGGTCGGTTGCTGACCAGCCACTTTTGTCTGAAAGGCGCGGATAGCTGCCAGTCCAGTTTCGGGCGATGGCTAGCGAATGCCGAGCGTCCGCAATTGGGGTGGATGGCGGACGTTCAGTCCCGAGCGGAGAGAGCGCTTTCAAGCCAGTGGATGCGTTTGTGCCACTGCTTCGCCATCTTGGCTGAAGTTGCAGTTTTCAACCGGACACGCGAGCGCTCTAGCTCAGATAGCAACTCTTCGTTGCTGAGCTTGTCCAACTCGATGTCTCGGTGAGGAACTCCTGATCGCTTACCCATGACGCAATCTACTCCGACCGTCGAATGTCCGCAATTGGGTCGGTTCCGGAACTTCGGCTTTTGGCAAAAAAATCGCGAAAACTGCCCGGCAGATGCGGATGCGCGTGTTTGCCGGCGATCTGCTCCCTTCCCTTGAGGGAAGGGTTGGGGATGGGTGCGCGACGCCTTAAGGGTTGCACTTGCCAGCACCGTTGATCCCCCACCCCCAGCCCCTCCCCACGGGGAGGGGCGAAGCGAACACGAAATCAAATCTCGCGGCTCACCACTTCCTTCATGATCTCGCTCGTGCCGCCGTAAATCCGCTGCACGCGGGCGTCGCGCCAAAGCCTCGCGATGGGGTACTCGTTCATGTATCCCGCGCCGCCATGCAGTTGCAGACTGGCGTCGACCATTTCCCACTGCATTTCGGTGTGCCACAGTTTCGCCGCGCTCGCCTCCCCCGTGGTCAGTTCACCGCGCAGGTGGCGCGCGATGGCCCAGTCGAGATGCGCCCAGCCCACTTGCAGCTTTGCCGCGAGGTCCGCGAGAGTGAATTTGGTGTTCTGGAATTCGAACACGGTGCGCCCGAAGGCCTTGCGATCCTTGGTGAACTTGACCGCTTCGTCAAAGGCGCGCTGTGCCCCGCCCATGGCGGATACGGCGATAGAGAGGCGTTCCTGCGGAAGCTCTTCCATCAGGTGGATGAAGCCGCGGTTTTCGCCGCCCAGAATGTTCGTCTTGGGCACGCGCACATCGGCAAAGAACAGCTCCGAGGTATCGGCGGAGTGCTGTCCGATCTTGTCGAGATTGCGCCCCTTTTCAAAGCCCGGCGTGTCCGCATCGACAAGGATCAGCGAGGTGCCCTTGGCCCCCGCATTGGGATCGGTCTTGGCCACGACGATCACGACATCGGCGTTCTGGCCGTTGGTGATGTAGGTTTTCGAGCCGTTGATGACGAGGTGATTGCCATCCTCCACAGCCGTGGTGCGGATGCCCTGAAGGTCCGACCCAGCGCCCGGCTCGGTCATGGCGATGGCGCTGATGATATCGCCCGAGATCATGCCGGGGATGTATTTCTCTTTTTGCTCAGGGCTGCCGAGGCGTTCAAAATAGTTGATCGTGATATCGTTTTGCAGCGTGAAACCGGCGGATGAGCCCATATAGGACAGCTCCTCGGCCAGCACGCAGTTGAACCCGAAATCGAGGCCCAGCCCGCCGTTCTCTTCCTTCACCGTAGGGCACAGCATCCCCGCATCGCCGAGCGCTTTCCAAGCCTCACGCGGGACGATGCCCTCTTCTTCGTGGCGGTCGAGATGCGGCTCCATATGCTCGGCAAAAACCTTGCGCACGGTTTCGCGGAACGCCTCGTGATCTTCGTTATAGGCGGTGCGATGGGCGACGTTGAGCATGTGTGGTTTCTCTCCGAGATTCAGGTTTTCTTATGAGACCGAATGAACCGCATGCGCCGCCATGGGTCAAGCGCGAAAGGTGCAAGTGAGCGTCTGATCTCCTGCGGACGCAGGAGTCCAGAAGGATGGAACCGAAAGGATATGGATTCCTGCTTTCGCAGGAAATCACCCGCTACCCCACAAACGCGCGCTCAATCACGAACTGGCCGGGCTTGCTGTTGGCGCCTTCTTCAAATCCGCGCGCTTCCAGATCGGCGGCGTGGTCCTTGATCATGGCCATCGATCCGCACAGCATCACGCGGTCTTCTTCGGGCACGAATTTCTTGGGGCCTTTGGAATGTTCGAACAGGCGGCCATCGTCGATCAGCACCTGGATCCGGTCCTGCGTGTGGAAATCCTCACGCGTGACGGTCGGCACATAGATCATGCGCTCGCGCTCATCATCCTCAAGCAGAGGATCGCCTTCCAGCTTGCTTTCCAGCAGATCGCGATAGGCCAGATCGGAGACGCGGCGCACCGAATGGACCACGATCACTTCGTCATACATCTCGTAAACATCGGGATCGCGCACCAGGCTCATAAACGGGGCAAGGCCGGTGCCGGTCGACAGCATGAACAGGCGTTTGCCCGGCAACAGCGCGTCGGTCACCAGAGTGCCGGTCGGCTTTTTGCCGAGATAGACCGGATCGCCCGGCTTGATGTGTTGCAGGCGCGATGTGAGCGGGCCGTCCTGCACGATGATCGAGAGGAATTCGAGCTCTTCATCATAGCTGGGTGAGGCGACCGAATAGGCCCGCAGCAACGGCTTGCCATTGTCCTGCGGCAGGCCGATCATCACAAATTCGCCAGACCGGAAACGGAACGACGCCGGGCGCGTCATCTTGAGGCTGAACAGCTCCTCGTTCCACTGATGGACATGCGTGATCGTCTCAACGCTCAGCGCTCCGCTTTCGTTGAATTGCTCGCGATCAGGGATGGGTGCGTTCACGGTGAGAGCCTCGGCTTTGGAGTTTCTGGCAAATTACAGATGCGCCGTGCCCGCAGGAATTGCGGAACACGGCGTGTTTGGCGGCGCAAATGGACGTTCTCGCGCGCCGCATCAAGGTAGTTTCGCGTTTGCAGCTAAAAGCGTGCCTTGGCGAGGCGCGCCTTGATTCAGGGCAATAACCGGTGCTGACAGGCTCAGTTCCACCCTGCCGCATCATAGATCGCGACCGCGCGGGTCTGGTTCGCGCCGATGGTGGCTGCGTTCATCGTGTCGGGGATGAACTTGCCCAGAGCCTCCACCGTCGATGTCGCAGGCACGCCAATGACGGCGGGGTATTCATTGTTGCCGTTGGCGAAGTATTGCTGCGCCTTTTGCGACGTCATGTATTCGAGGAAACGGATCGCGTTTTCGCGGTTGGGCGCGTTTTTCGTGACGCCAGCGCCGCTGACATTGACGTGGGCACCCGTGGGCCGTTCGCTGCCCGGCTGATTGGGGAAGATCACGCGAATCTTGTCGAGCAGACCCGCCTTTTCGTCGCTGCCAGCATAGCGCGCGAGATAGTATGTGTTGACCACGCTGACGCCGCACTCACCGTTGGCGACCGCTTCGATATTGGCCGTGTCATTGCCCCCGGCCGGGCGTTTGAAATTGGCGACGACACCCTTGGCCCAGTCGCGCGCGGCATCCTCTCCGCGGTTCTCGATAATGCTGGCGAGCAACGAGATGTTGTAGATGTTGGAAGAGGAGCGCATGCATATCTGCCCCTTCAATTCGGGTGCGGTCAGGTCACCATAGGTGTCCAGCCCCTCGGGGAGTGCGGCATCGGCATTGGCGATGATGACGCGGGCTCTGGTGGAAAGGCCAAACCACAGGCCATCGGGATGGCGCAGATATTCGGGCAGACGCTCGGTCAGCACGTCCGATTTGACCGGCGACAAAACGCCCGCTTCCTCGGCGCGCCACAGCCGTCCGGCATCGACGGTGACCAGCAGATCGGCGGGCGAAAACTCGCCCTCGCTCACGATCCGTTCGATCAGGGCATCGGCTCCGGCTTCGATCCGGTTCACCTTGATCCCCGTTTCGCGGGTGAAATCGGTGTAGAGCGCTTCGTCCGTGTCATAATGGCGGGAGGAATACAGGTTTACCTCACCCGTGATTTCAACGCCGTCCAACGAGTCTTCTTCGCCCTGCGCGCAACCGCTGATGGCCAGAGCGCCAACCAGTGCGAGAACAGCGGGAAGGCGGCGGGTGGAGGGGACATTTCGGGTTGCAGGTTTGGTCACGCGATCAAAATCCTTGAAACAAACAGGCCAGGTTTCCAGCCCTGATATAAGTTGAGAATGATTTGCATTAGGAATTGCGGAAAAGCAAGCGGCTTCTGCGATCAAGTGCTGGTTGATGCGCGAAACGCCCTGACGCTGCCCTCGTCGGGATCTATGCGATACCGCGCGCCGGGCGAGATAGAAGCGGCCGCGGCGCCTGGCAATTCGGCGGTCAATTCTTCCCCCGCTTCATCACGCAGCAATACCCGCACGCGCGCTCCCAGCGGGTGCAAGTCGCGCACGGTCAAACCGTGGGGATCGGGATGCAGCCGGAGTGATCGCGCCTGCACCAGCAGGTCAAACGCGTCACCCTCTCTAGCGGTCCCATCCGCCGCCCCGTCAACAACGCCGTCAACAATACAGGCGAGCGGCCAGCGGCCAAAACTGCTTTCAAACTTGCCTTCGATCACCCGCGCGGAAACAATCTGTGCCCCCCCGAATATCGCGCCCACAGACGGCGCGGCGGGTGCATCATAAAGCTCTTGCGGCGTGCCGATCTGCACAATCCGCCCCGCTTCCATCACTGCGATCCTGTCTGCAACATCCAGCGCTTCGTCGGGATCATGCGTCACGAGAACTGTGGTCGCACCCCTTTCGCGCAGCAGAATGCGGCATTCGCGGCGCAGGCGGCGGCGCAGCACGATATCGACGCTGGCAAAGGGTTCATCCATCAACAGGACTTGCGGCTGCGGCGCCATCGCGCGGGCCAATGCGGCGCGTTGTTGCTGTCCACCGGAAAGCTCATGCGGGTATCGTCCACCCAGCCCTGAAAGCCCCACGCGCTCCAGCCATGGCTCGATCTCGTCACGCCTGTCGGCGGGAAGGCCAAACGCGATATTCTTCGCAATCGTCATATGCGGGAACAGCGCGCCGTCCTGAAACACCAGCCCCACGGGTCGCGCTTCGGGCGGGGGATTGTGGCCGGGCTGAGCCAAAACCTCTCCATCAATCGCGATCTGCCCGCTTTGCACACCGAGAAGCCCAGCCGTCAGGTTCAGCAAGGTTGACTTGCCACAACCCGACGCGCCAAGCAGGCAGGTGATCTCGCCGGTCGGCGCGGTAAAACTCACATCCTCCAGCGCGCGCTCACCCTTTTCGCCTGCGCGGACGGCAGATGTGTAAGCATGGGCAATATGGCTGAATTCAAGGCTCAAATGGCTAACCTGCAAGGTTCGACTGGCACCACCGTTGCACAGCATACAGGCGCGCGCCAATGATTAGCCGCCTTTGGCAAGTTGCGCAGCCGCGCGCAAGCAGTGGGAGCGCGAGCATAGCTCTGCGCATCAATGCTTGGCTGATCGCGGCCATTTGCATCGCCGCGCTGGCCGCTGTGCCTCTGGTGGCGATTGTGGTTGCGGCTCCGATCGGCGGATTGGCTGCGCTGGCTGGCCTGTCCGACGGCATTCTGGGCCGCTATATCGGCAATACGATGCTGCTGATGGTGCTTACAGGCGCGCTCGCGGTGGTGATCGGCACGGGGTGTGCCTGGCTGGTGAGCGCCTGCGAGTTTCCCGGCCGCCGCGTGCTGGCACTGGCGCTGGTCCTGCCGCTGGCGGTGCCGTCCTATATCGCTGCCTATCTCTATGCCGATATCCTCGATTTCTCCGGCCCGGTGCAAAGCGCCCTTCGCGCGGTCACCGGCTGGGGCGTGAACGATTATGCCTTCCCCGCGATCCGGTCCCTCCCCGGCGGGGCGTTCATTCTGGCAATCGTCCTGTACCCGTACGTCTATCTGCTCGCCCGCGCCGCTTTCGCCACGCAGAGTATCGGGCAGTTTCGCGCCGCGCGCTCTTTGGGCGCGACGCCATCGCGCGCCTTCTGGAGGGTTGCCCTGCCCGCCGCGCGCCCTGCCATCGCCGGCGGACTGGCGCTGGTTCTGATGGAGGTGCTCGCGGATTTTGGCGTCGCGGAATATTTCGCGATCCCGACCTTTTCGACCGGTATTTTCCGCAGCTGGCTGGCGATGGGAGACAAGAATGCGGCGATGGGGCTGGCGGCTTTGATGCTGGTCTTTGTCGCGGTGCTGGTCAACGGTGAGGCGGCAACGCGGCGCGGGCGCAGTGACAGTCGGGACGGGTTGGCGGGTGCGGCGTCTGGTCAAAGTTCGGGCGAACCGCTTGTCGCGCTGTCTCCGCTGGGCAAGGCGCTTGCGGTCATCGCCTGCGCCCTGCCGGTGGCGCTAGGTTTTGCGATCCCCGCCGTGCATCTTGGGACGCTCGCAATGGAGGACACCGCGATCCGCGCCGCCTCCTCGCTGTGGACCTATGCGGGGGCGAGCTTGTGGCTGGGGCTGGCCGTTGCGGTCACGTGTTGCGGCATCGCGATCATCCTCACCTTTGCCAAAGTGCGCGCGAAGACCGGCGCAGCAAGCCGGATAACGGGCGGCTTTATCCGCCTTGCGACGCTGGGATACGCCCTGCCCGGCGCGCTGCTCGCGGTCGGCCTGCTCGCCCCGCTCGGCTGGCTGGACCAGGGGATCACCGGCCTTGCGCGCGATACGCTTGGCTATGGCGGTGGTTTGATCCTGACGGGGACCAGCCTGATCCTGATCTATGCGCTCAGCGTGCGGTTTTTAACGGTTGCCTACAATTCGCTGGATGGCGGGATGGCGGGCATTCCGCCCTCGCTCGATGCCGCCGCGCGGTCTCTGGGCGCTGGCCCCTCGCGCGTCCTGTCGCGCATCTATCTGCCGCTGCTGCGCCCCAGCCTGCTCGCCGCGCTGGCGCTGGTCCTGATTGACACTCTGCGCGAATTGCCCGCGACCCTGATCCTGCGCCCGTTCAATCTGGAGACGTTGGCGACGCGCACCTATCGCCTTGCCAGCGATGAACGGCTGGTCGAAGCCTCGATCCCCGCGCTGATCCTGCTGGCGGTGGGACTCATTCCGGTGCTGCTTTTGACCCGTTCCGACACACGCTGAGCCCGCCTGTTCGGACCGGTTGCAAGGTCCGGAAAGTGTAAGGCAAAACTGTCAGAACCGCTTGTCCGCTCAGGCATAAAAGTGCACAAGTGCAGGCCTATGGCACGTTTTCCTTTTTCCGCCATCGTCGGTCAGGACGAAATGAAGCTCGCATTGTTGATTGCCGCGGTTGATCCGGCGGTTGGCGGTGTGATGGTCTTCGGCGATCGCGGCACGGGCAAATCCACCGCAGCACGCGCGCTCGCCCGTCTTTTGCCCCCGATTTCCGCGATCAAGGACTGCCCCTATGGCTGTTCAAAGGAGGACGCAGAGCGCTATCCCGATGTCTGCGGCACAGGCCCTTTGCGAAAGCGCAACGTCCCCTTTGTCGATATGCCACTGGGCGCGACCGAGGATCGCGTGATCGGCAGCCTCGATCTGGAGCGGGCACTGCGCGCCGGAGAGAAGGCGTTTGAGCCCGGCCTGCTGGCCAAGGCGCATCGCGGGTTCCTGTATATTGACGAGATCAACCTGCTCGAAGATCACCTTGTGGACCTGCTGCTGGATGTGGCGGCTTCGGGCGAGAACGTGGTCGAGCGCGAAGGTCTGTCCGTGCGCCATCCGGCCAAATTCGTGCTGATCGGCAGCGGCAACCCCGAGGAAGGCGAATTGCGCCCGCAATTGCTCGACCGGTTCGGCCTGTCAGTCGAAGTGCGCACGCCAACCGAGATTGAAACCCGCGTCGCCATCATGCGGCTGGTCGCGGCGCAGGAACGCGATCCCGAGGCGTTCGAGGCGGAATGGGCCGACGAAGACGACACGATCCTCAAACAAATCGCGCGCGGCAAGAACAAGCTGGAAAAGCTGACCACGGGCGATGATCTGCTGACGGACGCGGCGCATCTGTGCAAAGCGGTGGGCGCGGATGGCCTGCGAGGGGAATTGACCCTGATGCGGGCCGCGCGGGCACTGGCGGCGCTGAAAGGCGCAAAAGCGGTGCGGCGCGAGCATTTGATCGCGGTTGCGCCATCGGCCCTGCGCCACCGCCTGCGCCGCGATGTTCTGGACGAAACCGGCTCCACCGCGCGCATCACCCGCGCGATCGAAGAGCTGTTCGAATGAAGGCCGGCACGCCGCCTGATCCTATCGAAGACGCGACCCTTGCCGCTCACCTGTTCCTGACCGCTCCTACGCTGTTCAGCGGGATGGTCTTGCGCGGGGCCTCGCCAGCGCGTGACGCTTTGGTGTCGGCGCTGAATGACGCCATGGCGTCAGCACGAAAGCCGATGCGGCGGATGCCAGGCCATGTCGATGACGAGCGCTTGCTGGGCGGGATCGACATCGCGGCCAGCCTGTCTGCGGCCAGATCGGTGCGCCAGCGCGGCCTGCTGGAGGAAACGGCGGGCGGCATCATTATCATTCCGATGGCAGAACGGATCGAGCCGGGGATTGCCGGAAGGCTTTCCCAGCACTGCGATGAAAGCGATGCAGGTCCGGCGCTCGTCCTGCTCGATGATGCGGTGGAGGCGGACGATGCGCCGCCTGCCAGCCTGCTTGAGCGGTGCGCGTTTCACTGCGACCTTGGGGCGTCGCGCGAATGGCAGATTGCGCCGCTTGAACCCGCTGCCATGTTCATGAGCGAGGTCGCGCCGCTGGATGACGATGCGCTGGTGGCACTGGCCGCGACGGCGCAGGCGCTGGGCGTATCATCGCTTAGACCGCTGATCTTTGCAGAGCTTGCCGCGCGCGCTCATGCGGCCTTGTGCGGGCAAAACGAAGTGGATGAGGCTGATCTGGAAGCGGCGGTGCGGCTGGTGCTGGCCCCGCGCGCGACGCAGATGCCGAGTTCCGAAGAAGCACCCGAGCCACCCCCTGAGAGCCCGCCCGAGCCTCCGCCCGAAAACGGCGAAGACACCTCGGATGAAGAGAAAAGCCAGCCCGATACGCCGCTGGAGGAGATGCTGGTGGAGGCCGCGACTGCTGCAATCCCGGCGGACCTTCTGGCGATGCTAGCCCAGGGCAAAGCGCCGCGCCGCGTCACTGGCGGGGGCACTGGCAAACGCCGCAAATCGGGACTGCGCGGAAAGCCCCTGGGCGCACGTCAGGGTATGCCGCGTGGCGGCGCGCGGCTGGCTTTGATCGACACAGTGCGCGCAGCCGTCCCGTGGCAGGCGGTCCGCCGAAAAGAACGGGGCAAGGAACGCGGGATCGAAGGCGGCGCGGGCAGCTCCGATCCTATCCTGATGCGCAAGGAAGATCTGCGCGTACGCCGGTTTGAGGACAAGGCCGCGCGCGTCACCATCTTTGCCGTCGATGCCTCCGGCTCTGCGGCGGCGGCGCGGCTGGCGGAATCCAAAGGGGCGGTCGAACTGATGCTCGCGCAGGCCTATGTCACCCGCAGCGAAGTGGCATTGATCGCCTTTCGCGGGGACAGCGCCGAAGTGCTCTTGCCGCCCACACGCTCGCTCACCCGCGCCCGCCGTGCCTTGAGCGAATTGCCCGGCGGCGGCGGCACTCCGCTCGCGATGGGGCTGGATGCCGCACGCGAATGCGCTGACACGGTTGCCGCCAAAGGGCGCACGCCCAGCATCATTGTGCTGACCGATGGCCGCCCCAACATTGGCCGCGATGGCCAGCCGGGGCGCAAACAGGCCGCCGAGGACGCGATGGCCTCTGCCAAGGCTATCGCGCGCAGCGGCTTTGACGCACTGGTGGTCGATATCTCCGCCCGCGTCGGGCCGGAGGGTGCAAAGCTGGCCGACGCCATGAATGCGCGTTTCCTCGCTCTGCCGCGCGCCGATGCCCGCCAGATCCACAGCGCTATCGAGAGCGTGCAACCCAGCGCTGCCAATCGGCGAGAAGCCGCATGAGCCGCCCGCTGGATTGGGAGCGCGAGGGCCGCCTCTGGCCGCATCGCGGGGCGAGCAGCTTTGTCGAGCAAGGCGGCGCGCGCTGGCACGTGCAACGGATGGGAGACGAAGCTGCGCCCAAGCTTTTGCTGCTCCATGGCACAGGTGCTTCGGTGCATTCCTGGCGCGGGCTGATGCCGCTGCTGGCGCGTGATTTTGATGTCACCGCGATGGATCTGCCGCGCCACGCCTTTACCCGCGGTCATCCGCCAGAGGCGATGTCACTACCCAGAATGGCGAGCGCGGTTCACGCTCTGACCGGGCACCTCGGCATAACCCCCGATATTGTCATCGGCCATTCCGCAGGGGCTGCGCTGGCACTGCAACTGGCACTGGATCATGGATATGACGGGCCTGTCGTAGGGCTCAATTCCGCGCTGCGCCCCTTCCCCGGCCCCGCCGCGCAAGTGTTTCCGGCGGTGGCAAAGCTGCTCTTCGTCAACCCGTTGGTCCCGCGGATATTTTCGGGCATGACGACTTTTGGCAAAGAGGCGGAGCGGTTTCTCTATCGCTCAACCCATTCAAAAATCCCGCCCGATGACATGGCCTGTTACAAGGCGCTGCTGGGAAATCCGCGCCATACCAAGGGCGCGCTGGCGATGATGGCGAACTGGGATTTGCCAACGCTGCGCACGCGTATGCACGACATCGCCAATCCGGTGCTGCTCGTCCATTCCGATGATGACGCCGCGATCCCGCTGGACTGGGCGCAAGAGGCGGCGGGTTGGCTGCCTCAATGCGAATTGGACGTGCTGAAAGGTCTGGGTCACCTTGCGCATGAGGAAGCGCCCGAACGATCCCACGCCGCGATTATGAGATTTGCCAAGGCACATGCTACGATCGGCGCTGTCTAGGCAGGAGAATAGCTATGTTCAGCAATTTCGGATGGATCGAGCTGATCTTCTTCTACGGGATCGCGATCGGATTTGGCTTGTGGCAATATTTCAAGATGGACCGCGAGCTGAAAGTAATGCGCGCCGAGCGGGAAGCGCGTGAAGATGCGGAAGCTGCGGAAAAAGACGGCGATGCGCCCGGCAGTTGAGTGATGGAGGGCGCGCGTGGCCGGTGTAGGCTTGTTATAGCAAAAAACTGCCGTTCCGCTATCGACCCAATTGAGGCCATTCGCGATGGACGATATACTCTTACGCTAATGACGCACAACAAACTCACTTGGAAGCAGCGATACTACCTTGCGCTAATCTGGTATGTCCGTGTTTTCGGAGTGCTTTTTGCTGTCGGAGCGGTGTTGATTGTGGCGAGCAATTTCGCCGTTCCGGAGGCAGAAATGAGCGGTGATCCAGATGAGATCGTGATCGTTGGTGCCGCCTTTTTCACTATAGGTTGTGCCGTCTATTTCCTGGCAAGCCATGTCCTGCGATGGTATCGGCGCCAGCTGCCGTAGCGTAAGCTGCGGACGTCCTTTATCACCTACCAAATCCGGCCATCCGCACCGAGCACCTGAAAACCCGAAACCAGACCTCACCTCGCCTCGCCCCGCTTAACGCTTCGAGCGCGGCATCCGGTAGGGCAGCATGAACTGCACGATCGGGGAGGCGAAGCGGCGCATGTCGAGGCTTTCCTGAACCGCGACAACCTTCTCGCCATACAGCTTTGAATCCAGTTCCGCGCGCGAATAGAACGGCACATCCTCCCACGACCGCCGGACCTTTGCGATCCCGATATCCGAGCGTGTGCGGCGTTCGATCATCCACTTGCTGCGCGGCAGCTGGGCAATCGGCGGCAGCTCCGCCTCTTCGGGAATGCCGTGGCGGTCAAAGCGAATGGCGCTCGCAAAGAGCGACCCGTCGGCGCGTTCCCCTTCGTAACAGACCACCGCGCCTTGCTTCATATGCGCACGTGACCAGTGCCATGTGTCAAACCCGCTTTCGAGCGCTTCGCTGCCGCGATTGTGATCGAAATAGCCATTGCCCGCCCATGACAGGCCCGGCTCCTCCATCGCCACTTCGATGCGGGCGCGCGGGGCCATGCAATGCCAGATGTGGTTGGAATTGTCGTCCAGTGCGAAACTGGTCGGGTTCAGCTCTTCAGGGATGACCCGCACCTTGCCGCGCACGGGACGATGGATCGGATTGAACAGGCGCGTGTCGCGCTCCTCAATCTCGATCTCCAGCGCGTTGCCGTCCCAGCGCACCTGACTGGGGCCGACGGTGAGTTCACACCGGGTGCGCTCCACCGCGCCGCTGGGCCGCTCTGTCATGACCCAGCGCGCCTTTGGTCCGTACAATGCGACATTGAGGCTGGAATGATTGAGCGGCTCAGTGCGACCGGACTGCTTGTAATAGGGCGAAAAGACGCTGCCCAGAAAGGCGATGATCGTCAGGCCGTGCTGCCCGTCTTCGCTGATGGCGTCGATATACCACCAAGAGTAGCCGCCCGATGGGATCGCCGCATCGAAGCGTGGTCCGCGTGGATCACTTTCGCTGCCAACCGACCGGATAAGGCGGCCATAGGGACGCCCGCTGCCGGATGGGTCGCCCCGCCCGCGCAATACAGGCCCGGTATTTTCGTTCGCGGACCCTGCCGCTGGAAGGAGGCCGCCCAGCCGTGTGACGCTCTGCCATAAAGCGCTCCGCCCGTTCCCGGGAACAGCTGCTCCCAGTCCTGCGGCGTGGCCAGCTGATGCGGCATGTCCTGCTCCAGCTCGAGCCCCGATCGCGCCAGCGTCTTTCTCATAGCCGTGTTGCATTGCTCGATCTCCTTGGTGGAATAGGTGTGGCTGTCGCCGTTGGCAGGCGCGTTGACGATCAACTGGATGCGTTCGCGCTTGCCCGAAATCATTGGGTGCGCATCATCGGTGTTCCGGCTCGCCCCGCGATCCTGCGCGCACAGATAGACGGTCGGATCAGCGGGAGGGCTTCCGCCGGAAATGTCCGCAAATTCGCGGGCGTAATCGGGCGAGAAAAAGACATTGTGGTGCTGAAGGTCAAAGCCGGACGTGCGTGCATGGGCGAACCACACCAGTGCCGACAAAGACCGCTTGTCATCGGGCATATGCGGCACGCTCGTGGCGACCCCGTCGCCGAACTTGCCCTTGGCCAGAGCCGCCGGATCGGCGTTGGAGACGACGATATCAGCCGGGATTGTGTCACCATTGGTCAGCCGCACGCCGCTGACCCGGGCATTATCCGTCAGCACTTGTGCCACGCGAACGCCCGTCTTGATCGTCGCGCCGCATTTCTCGGCCACATCGCTCAAGGCGCGGGCGAGCGCGTGAATACCGCCGTCGATCAGCCACACGCCTTTCGCCTCGGTATGCGCGATCAGCATCAAGGTGGCCTGGCTGCGATACGGGTCCGATCCGCAATAGGTGGCATAGCGGCCAAACAATTGTTGCAGGCGCGGATCCTTGAAATGGCCGCCGATTGCCTTCCACAAATTGTCGAACGGACGCATCGCCAATGTATCGCCAATGCGCCACGGGCCAATCCGCGCCATCATCGGTAACGGTGAGCTGGCGCTGTCTCCGCGCAGGAATGGCTTGTCGAGCACTTCGAATATGCGCTTCGCCTCGGCGCGAAAGGCGCGATAGGCCGCGGCCTCGCTCGCTCCTGCAAAGTCGCCGATTGCCTCTTCGCTGCGTTCGGGATTGGCGAACAGGTCCAGATGTCCGCTGTCATCCCACGCATGGCGCGCGATCACGGCGGCGCGGTGGATGTTGATGTGGTTGTCGAGCGCCTCTCCGCATTCGGCAAAGACCTCGTCAAACACATCACGCAACGTGAAAACGGTTGGGCCGCCTGCGACCAGAGCGCCGTCGACCTCGACCTGTCGGGCCTTACCCCCGACATGATCCTCTTTTTCAAGGACAGTCACACGATAGCCGCGCGCAGCCAGCAAAGCCGCGCTGGTCAAACCGCCGATTCCGGCTCCGATAATGGCTACATTCCCGCTCACCGACTCCCCCAAACGGGTTTCCAAAGACAATATTATTGACCTTAGCTTCGTATCTGTCCAATTATTTGGACATATGATGTGTAAATTTTTGGAATGGTGATGGTGTCACAGGGATCTCGGACACCATCTGCGCCTCCGGGCAAAGTGCCCAAAGCGCCTCAACCCGCCTCGCGAATGGACCGCTGGCGGATCGGCTATATTGCCCGCCGCAATGCGATCTTCGGCTCAGCCGGATTTCAACATTGGTGTGCGCGCCTGCCGTTTATCCGGCGCATTGCGAAAACGCGCGCGACCCGGATGATGGATCATCTGGTCGGCTTCACCTATTCGCAGGTGCTCAAGGCGGTGATTGAAGTGGGCCTGCTTGATCTGCTCGCAAAAGGCCCGGTCAGCGCAGCCTGTGTCGCCGATGAGACCGACCTGAGCCGTGATGCCGCGCTGTGCCTGTTGCGGGCCGCGCGCGCGCTTGATCTGGCAGAGGAGGCGATCAGCGATGGCTGGATGCTGGGCGAACAGGGCGCGGTTCTGGTGGCGGATGAGGGGACACAGGCGATGATCCTGCATCACCGGCTGCTGTATCGCGATCTGCTCGATCCGGTCGAGATGTTGCGCAAGGACCGCCGTGAACCCACAGAGCTCTCGCGCTTCTGGTCCTATGCCGGTGCACTGCACGGGGCGGCGGAGCGGGGGGAGGAAACCGCCGAATATTCGCGGCTGATGGCGACATCGCAGCGTTATGTCGCCGATCAGGTGCTCGCGGCGTTCCGGTTCTCCGGCGCAAACAGCCTGCTGGATGTGGGCGGAGGCCATGGCGCTTTCCTAAGGCGTGTCGGCGAGGTCTATCCGCAATTGCGCCTTGGCCTGTTCGATCTGCCCGAAGTCGCCGAAGCCGCCCGCGAGCCGCTGGGTGAAACCGTCGGTGCCGGTCGCCTGACCTGTCATCCCGGCAATTTCTTTGAGGATGCGGTGCCGCAAGGATACGACATCGTTTCGCTCGTGCGCATTTTGCACGATCACGACGATGAGCCTGCGGCTGCATTGCTGCGCAATATCCGTGGAAATCTCGCGCCCGGCAAACGCCTTCTGATTGCTGAACCGATGGCGCGCATTCCTGGCGCTGAACCCATGGGAGAGGCCTTTTTCGGCTTTTACCTGTGGGCAATGGGATCAGGCCGCGCGCGCAGCCCTGCCGAGCTGATGGAGATGTGCCGCACCGCCGGATTCTCGAATGCGCGGCTGATCGCTGGCCCGCAACCGGTCATCGCCAGCATGATTATCGCGACAGCTTGACAAAAAGAGTGTCCGCTTTGTTTGACACTTATAAGCGTAAGGCGTATTACACACTTCGAAATGCCACCAAATCCGTTGCACGACTCGCAACAGGACTTTGAGAAAGAGGAAGCCCCATCGGGTTGAGAGACATGGAAACACTGGCAGTCATTCTTGAGGGACCTGAGCGCTTGGCGCTTCGGACGCTTGAGCTGAACCCGGTGGGCTCCAGTGACGTTCTGGTTGAGATTGCCTTTAGCGGGATCAGCGCGGGAACGGAAAAGCTGCTCTGGACCGGTCAGATGCCGAAGTTCCCCGGCATGGGTTATCCGCTGGTGCCCGGCTACGAATCGGTTGGCCGCGTTATTGATGCCGGCGAAGAAGCCCGTGGCCGGATCGGCGATTGGGTGTTTGTGCCCGGCGCAAATTGTTACGCCGATGCGCGCGGATTATTCGGCGGCACGGCGCGCCGCGTGGTCGTGCCCTCAGCGCGCGCCCTGCCCATTCCGGAAAGCCTTGGCGAAAACGGTGTTCTGTTTGCGCTGGCGGCAACGGCGCTGCACGCGATCAATGGCGGGGCGGCGCCTGACCTTATTATCGGCCATGGTGTCCTTGGCCGCCTGCTCGCGCGGCTTACCATCGCAACGGGAGCGCCCGCGCCTACAGTGTGGGAAACGAACCCCGCCCGATGCAATGGTGCGCAAGGATACAACGCCATCGCACCTGATGCGGATGAGCGGCGCGATTATCGTTCAATCTACGATGTCAGCGGCGATTCCAGCATTATCGATCAGCTCGTCAGTCGCCTTGCCAAAGGCGGCGAGATTGTTCTGGCCGGCTTTTATTCAGGTCGCCTCGATTTTGCCTTTGCCCCGGCCTTCCAGGCCGAAGCGCGCATGCGCATCGCAGCCGAATGGCAGCCTGACGATATGGCTCAGACCCGTACTCTGGTGGAGGACGAGCTGCTGAGCCTTGATGGCCTGATCACGACAAAGCGACCGGCGATGCAGGCACATGATGCCTATCCGCAGGCCTTTAACGACCCCGATTGCCTGAAAATGATTCTTGATTGGAGCGCCGCATGACCATGTTGGACATTCAAACCGAAGCGCTACGCGACGAAGCAAACGAAGAACCGGATCCCGTTCACACAGGAGAGGTGACGAGCGAGACACAAGTCATCGCGATTTACGGCAAGGGCGGATCGGGCAAGAGTTTTGCGCTGTCCAATCTCAGCTACATGATGGCACAGCAGGGCAAACGTGTGCTGCTGATCGGCTGTGACCCGAAATCCGATACGACCAGCCTGCTGTTCGGCGGCAAATCCTGCCCCACCATCATTGAGACATCTTCCAAGAAGAAGCTCGCCGGCGAGGAAGTGACCATCGAGGATGTCTGCTTCCAGCGCGACGGCGTGTTCGCCATGGAACTGGGCGGGCCTGAGGTCGGTCGCGGATGCGGCGGACGCGGCATCATTCACGGTTTTGAACTGCTGGAAAAGCTCGGCTTCCACGAATGGGGCTTCGACTATGTCCTGCTCGATTTCCTTGGAGACGTTGTGTGCGGCGGGTTTGGCCTGCCGATCGCGCGCGACATGTGCCAAAAAGTGATCGTGGTCGGATCGAACGATCTGCAATCACTCTATGTCGCGAACAATGTCTGCCATGCGGTCGAATACTTCCGCAAAATGGGCGGGAATGTCGGTGTGGCCGGCATGATCATCAACAAGGATGACGGCACTGGAGAGGCGCAAGCCTTTGCCGAAGCGGTTGATATCCCGGTTCTGACCGCGATCCCCGCGAACGACGACATTCGCCGCAAGAGCGCGAATTACCAAATTGTAGGCGTGCCCGGTGGCGAGTGGGCAAGCCTGTTTGAAACGCTGGCGATTAACGTCGCCGAAGCACCGCCGCGCCAACCTACACCGCTCGACCAGGATGGTCTGCTTAACCTGTTTTCGTCCGAACAAACGGGCGGGAATGTAGAGCTGATCCCAGCCACCCAGGCCGATATGCGCGGCGGCATTTTCGAAGAAAAGCCCAGCCTTGAAGTGATCTACGATGAGATCTGATCATGACTGACATGCCCTCCTCCAACGCGACACGCGCCCCTGACCGGATCGAACTTGGTTCTGCGCCTGCTGGTGATGCTGGCGGCTGTTCAAGCAAGAGCACCATGCTTGAAGCTGCACGCGAGGCCGGCAAAAGCGATATTCTCGATCAATATGCGGCTGACTATCCGGTCGATCCGGCCAAGGGTCCGCATGATCAACCGCAATCGATGTGCCCTGCCTTCGGGTCGCTCCGGGTGGGCCTTCGCATGAAACGCACCGCCACGGTGCTTTCGGGCAGTGCCTGCTGTGTTTACGGCCTGACCTTCACCTCGCATTTTTACGGTGCGCGGCGCACGGTCGGCTATGTGCCCTTCTCTTCTGAAACGCTCGTCACTGGCAAGCTGTTTGAAGACATCAAGGAAGCGGTCGAAGGCCTCGCCGATCCGGAACTCTACGATACGATCATCGTCACCAATCTGTGCGTCCCCACAGCCAGCGGCGTCCCGCTGCGACTGCTTAGCGACCAGATTAACGGTGTGCGCATCATCGGGATCGATGTGCCCGGCTTTGGTATTCCAACCCATGCAGAGGCGAAAGACGTCCTTGCCGGGGCAATGCTGAAATATGCCCGCGAAGAAGTGAAAGCCGGTCCTGTTGCCGCGCCGACGAACCGCGCGGACAAGCCCAGCATCGCTTTGTTGGGAGAGATGTTCCCGGCTGATCCGGTGGTGATCGGGCAGATGCTCGAACCGCTCGGCCTTGCCGCAGGTCCGGTTGTGCCAACACGTGAATGGCGTGAGCTGTATTCCGCACTCGACAGTGTGGCAGTGGCCGCAATTCACCCGTTCTACACCGCGAGTATCCGCGAATTTGAACATGCTGGTCGCCCGGTCATCGGCTCTGCCCCGGTGGGCGCGGACGGTACCGCTGCATGGCTCCAGAGCATTGGTGACACGCTCGCGCTGCCGCAGGACAAGGTCGACGGCGTAAAGAACGCCATGATCGGCGCCTGCAAGGGCGCGCTCGCATCGCAGCCGATCAACGGCCGCATCACGGTTTCGGGCTATGAAGGTTCGGAACTGCTGGTCGCGCGCCTCCTGATCGAAAGCGGCGCTGATGTCCGCTATGTCGGCAGCGCCTGCCCGCAGACCAAATGGTCCGATCCGGACCGCGAATGGCTGGAAGCACGCGGGGTCCACGTCAACTTCCGCGCCAGCCTTGAAGAAGACATTGCGGCGGTTGAGGAATATCGCCCCGACCTCGCCATTGGCACCACTCCGGTGGTTCAGCACGCCAAGGCGAAAGCGGTTCCCTCGCTTTACTTCACCAATCTTATCTCTGCCCGCCCGCTGATGGGTCCAGCGGGTGCAGGCAGTCTCGCGCAGGTCGTGAATGCGGCCATGTCGAACAAGGATCGGTTCGACAAAATGCGCGATTTCTTTGAAGGTGTGGGCACCAGCCACGCCGCCGGAGTGTGGGAAGACACTCCGGTTGATCGCCCGAAATTCCGCAAGAAATATGCGGCCCTGAACGAAGCGGCACGCAAAGCCGCAGAGGCGGTGGGCACATGACCCTAGTCCTCGACCATGATCGCGCAGGCGGATATTGGGGTGCGACTTACGTCTTCACCGCCGTGAAGGGCCTGCAGGTTATCATTGATGGCCCGGTGGGTTGCGAAAATCTGCCCGTCACATCGGTGCTGCATTACACCGACGCCCTGCCCCCGCATGAACTGCCCATTGTCGTGACCGGCCTGGGCGAGGAAGAGCTTGGCAAGACCGGCACCGAAGCCGCGATGAAGCGCGCCTGGCAGACGCTTGACCCGGAACTGCCCGCTGTGGTGGTGACCGGCTCAATCTCTGAAATGATCGGCGGCGGCGTTACGCCTGAAGGCACGAACATCAAACGCTTCCTGCCGCGCACAATTGACGAGGACCAGTGGGAGAGCGCCGACCGCGCACTCACATGGCTCTGGACCGAGTTTGGCCCGAAAAAAGCGCCCAAGATCAAAGAGCGCAAAGAGGGTGAAAAGCCCAAGGTCAACATCATCGGCCCGAGCTATGGCATGTTCAACATGCCCTCCGATCTGGCCGAGATCCGCCGCCTCGTCGAAGGCATTGGCGCTGAAATCGGCGTGGTCTTCCCGCTGGGCTGCCACCTTGCCGACATTCGCCAGCTGGGCATGGCAGAGGCCAATGTCTGCATGTACCGCGAATTTGGCCGCAATCTGTGCGAGACGCTGGAACGGCCCTATTTTCAGGCGCCGGTCGGGTTGACCTCGACCACGAAATTCCTTCGCGCTTTGGGAGCGGAACTCGGCCTTGACCCCGAACCGTTTATCGAGCGCGAAAAGCACACCACGATCAAGCCGCTGTGGGATCTCTGGCGTTCGGTCACTCAGGATTTCTTTGGAACGGCCAGCTTTGGCATTGTCGCCAATGAAACCTACGCCCGGGGCATCACGCACTTCCTCGAAGACGATATGGGTCTGCCCTGCGCGATGAGTTTCTCGCGCTGCGCGGGAGTAAAACCCAAGAACGAAGACGTGCGCGCCGCGCTCAAGGCAAACCCGCCGCTCGTCATGTTCGGCTCTTATAATGAGCGGATGTACATGGCCGAGAATGCAGCTGATGGCAGCATGGGCGGCCATGGCCCGCAGGGACAATTCATTCCCGCCAGCTTCCCCGGTGCTGCGATCCGTCGCCATACAGGTACGCCCTTCATGGGCTATGCCGGTGCGACCTATCTGGTTCAGGAAGTGTGCAATGCGCTGTTTGATGCGCTGTTCCACATCCTGCCGCTCGGCACGGAAATGGACAAGGCTCCGGCCACGCCAGCGCGGCCCGGTGCTGATAACGAGGCCGAATTGATTTGGGACAATGACGCGAAAGCCGAATTGGACAAAATGGTCGAAGAACAACCGGTTCTGATTCGAATTTCCGCTGCGAAACGCGTCCGCGACGCGGCCGAACGCGAAGCTCGCCAAAACGGTTTGAGCCGCGTCACAAAGGATTGCCTTACGCCCGGACTGGCGTCTCCTGAAAAGGGGCCAGAAGAGCGTAAGGCCGTGCTTGAGGGGGAAAGCGCATGACGCGTCTGACCCTTGGCACCAACGATGCGGGTGTGGCCGCAACAGTCACCGAATTGCCTGGGGATCGGGCTATCCAAATCCACGTGGGGGATCACGCGGGGATGTCGACGGGGGGTAACCCTCTACTATACCCAACTGATACGGAGACCTAACATGGTTGACCCAACATCCGGTGAGCGCATCGGCACCTACCTGACGCCTGAAGAGGCAAAGGAAATCCACAAGGCTTTCATGGGCACTTTCAGCCTCTACGTGGCGATTGCCGTCGTTGCGCACGCTCTGGTGTATTTCGATAAGCCCTGGTTCCCGATTTAATCGGTGCTGTGCTGCGCCGGTAGGTCAGACGCATTGTCTGTGACCGGCACAAACCACAATTGAACAAACTTAAAGGAATTTCACCATGTGGAGTATTTGGCTTCATTTCGACGTACGCCGCGTTCTTGTGGCGCTTCACCTTGGCCTCGCAGTTCTGGCCTTCTCGATCCACTTCATCCTGCTGAGCACGGATAAGTACAACTGGCTCGACGATTCCCAGATCAAGGGTTCAGGCCCTGCTGTCACGGCCATGATTGAGTCGTCGGAAGCTCCGGCTTCCTCCTGACGGCAACCAAAGATGTGAGGGGGCAGGTTCGCCTGCCTGCCTCCTACTTCTTTCACGGTAACTTAATTTACCCGTCCATGAGGCGGGGAGGATGGATCTATGGCGCTCCTTAGTTTCGAGCGGAAATACCGCGTACGCGGTGGGACATTGATCGGCGGCGACCTTTTCGATTTTTGGGTCGGCCCGTTTTATGTCGGATTCTTTGGGGTGACGACGGCAATCAGCGCTTTGCTTGGCACAGCTATGATCTTCGCCGCCGCCGCAGCGGGTCCCACACTCAACCCTTGGCTCATCGACATTCAGCCACCTGATATCGAAGCCGGCCTTGCCTTTATGCCCCTGAATGAAGGGGGATATTGGCAAATCATCACCGTATGCGCGGTTATCGCGTTCAGTTCATGGGTGATGCGTCAGGCAGAAATCTCGCGCAAGCTGGGCATGAGCTATCATGTTCCCATCGCGTTTGCTGTCGCGGTTTTTGCCTATGTGACCCTGAATGTGATCCGTCCGGTGTGGATGGGTGCCTGGGGCCACGCGTTCCCATACGGCATCTGGAGCCATCTGGATTGGGTTTCCTACACCGGCTATCTCTACGGGAACTTCCACTTCAACCCCGTCCACATGCTCGCGATCACGTTCTTCTTTACGAACTGCCTCGCGCTCGCATTGCATGGCGGCCTGGTGCTTTCGGCGGTTAACCCCTCGGGCGGTACAGATGTGAAGACCCCGGAATATGAAGACACATATTTCCGCGACTTCATCGGCTACTCGGTCGGTACGCTCGGCATTCACCGGGTCGGCACATTCCTGGCATTGAGCGCTGGTTTCTGGAGCGCGATTTGCATCGTGATCTCCGGCCCGATCTATGTCGGCAGCTGGGTCGATTTCTGGGAATTCTGGCGTGAGATCCCGCTTTGGGAAGGGGAGGCATTGTCCTAATGGCTACTTATCAAAACATCTTCACCCAGGTGCAGCTGAAGGCCGAGCCCGAACTCGGCGTCCCGCACCTTGATGGAAGCGAACCGCGCTACAACATGACCGGCTATTCCTACTGGATGGGCAAATTCGGTCAGGCTCAGATTGGCCCGCTCTATCTGGGTTGGCTTGGTCTCATGTCGCTATTCTTCGGAGGGATCGCGATTACGATCATCGGGTTCAACTTCTTTGAACAGGCCAACTGGAGCCCGCAGACCTTCATGCGCGAGTTTTTCTGGCTCTCGCTTGATCCTCCGGGCGCACAATACGGACACGATTTCATCGTGCCCTTGCGTGAAGGCGGCTGGTTTATCCTGACCGGCGCGTTCCTGACTATATCGGTGCTGTGCTGGTGGGCCCGCACCTACATGCGCGCACGCGCTCTGGGCATGGGCTATCACATCCCCTGGGCGTTCGCCTCGGCGATCTGGCTGTTCCTGGTGCTGGGCTTCATTCGTCCGATGCTCGGCCCCAATGGCTGGGTGGACGCGGTTCCCTACGGGATCTTCAGCCACCTGATCTGGACCAACAACTTCTCGCTGATCCACGGCAACTTCTTCTACAACCCGTTCCACGCGCTCTCGATCGTGTTCCTTTATGGTTCTGCAATCCTGTTCGCGATGCACGGGGCAACGATCCTTGCAACGGGCCGCTATGGCGCAGAGCGTGAGATCGAGCAGATTGTTGACCGCGGCACCGCAGCGGAACGCGGCGGCCTGTTCTGGCGCTGGACGATGGGCTTTAACGCTTCCCTCGAATCCATTCACCGCTGGGCTTGGTGGTTCGCCGTCCTGACGACGCTGACCGGCGGCATCGGGGTCCTGCTCTCAGGCACCGTCGTCGACAACTGGTATGTCTGGGCGCAGGAGCACGCTTACGCACCCAAGTAAGCGCAAACGCACCTGCCAATCGGTAGAACCGGCCATAAGCGTTTAGGCGCAGCGGTTCTACCGGTCGACACACAAAGCCCGGCCTCGCCTCCCACATGGGACAGCGCGGCCGGGCCTTTTTGTTGGCGTTATGTTGAAGAATGGGTTGGCGCGGAAAGGCTGGCTGAAATGCCAACTGCGCGCTTGGATGAGGTCAGGTTAGCGTAAACTCGAGCTGTCTGAGTGCGTGCGGAAGATCGACCTCACCTACAGAGCCTCGCCCCACCCGGCGCCCATGTCAGTCCTTGAAGCGGGTCTGCAAATCCATCAGATGCAGCGGAAGCGAGGCCGCCAATGGCGCCGCGATCCAGTACCAATCCGCTCCGACAAGCGCCGCGCGCAAACCGATCACAATCAGGAATGCTGGCCCCAACAGCCCGGTAATCTTGCGAAAGCTCCAGCCACGGCGCGACAGCCAAATACCTTCTAGCACCAGCACAACCAGCATCACGTCTGCTGCATGTCCGCTGGAAAAGAAGTGCTCGATTATGCCGGAGTCCATGGGCTGCCTCCCTCTGTAACAGTTGGCCGGAAGTGGCCTTCCGGGCGCACCCTACCCAACGATTGATTAGCCAAATGGGCCGTTCAGCTCGATCACCGCCCAGTTCAATGCGCCCGCGATCGTCACCCATACCAGATACGGGACCAGCAGGATGCTCGCAGGGCGCGAAAAGCGGCCGCAATACACCATCATCGCGGCTATCGAGAGCCACAACACGCACAGCTCCATAAATGCCCAGTCCGGGCGCTGCGCACGAAAGAACAGCAGGCTCCAGGTGATATTGAGAAAGCCATTGAGCGCAAACAGGCTGAGCACCGATTGCGAAACGCGCGACGTCGGTGCCGCGCGCCATGCGGTGACAAACGACACCGTGATCAACGCATAGATGATCGTCCAGGCAATCGGGAACACCACGTCGGGCGGATTCCAGTCCGGCTTTTCCAGAGACTGATACCACGGGCCCAGATCAGTGATCGTCGCACCCATAAAGGCAACGCATGTCGCCACAATGGTGGCGGCGATGACCGGCAATATCCAAGTGGCTTTCATGAAGTGCGGGTTAGCTCGTTTCAGCCTTCAGACCCAACAGATGCGCGCAATCCTTCAGGAATATCTTCACGTGCGCCATCGGTTTTGAGCGAACAAGCTTCTTGTTCATATAGGCCTGCCAGGTGAGCTGCTGGACATCCTTGTCATCGCACATCGATACGAAACGCTCACGGCGCTTGTCGCTTGAATACCAGAAATACTGCATGATCCCGAGGATCCAGAAGACCCGGCCATGCTCTTTCATAAAGCGCTTGCGCGCCAGTCTGAGTGCCTTGGCGTCTCCGGTTTTGAGGAATTCGCTGGCCGCCTCGCCGCTCAACCGGCCACCGACCATCGCGTAATAGATCCCCTCGCCCGATGCCGGAGCGACAATGCCCGCAGCATCGCCAGCCACGACCACATCGCGGTTGTTGTCCCACTTCTTGAGCGGTTTGAGCGGGATGGGAGCGCCTTCGCGCCGCACCGTCTCGCACCGTGTCAGGTCAAGGTCAGAGCGCATTTCGGCAACCGCACCGCGCAGGGAAAAGCCCTTGTTCGCGCTGCCCACGCCAATGCTGGCCGTGTCGCCATGCGGGAAGACCCAGGCGTAGAAGTCGGGCGACAGACGGCCCTGATAGAACACGTCGCAACGATTGGCGTCATATTGCTCGGTGTCGTTGGCCGCGGGCGATTTGATGATTTCGTGATAGGCAAAAACGCACTTCACCCGCTCTGCATTGGGCAGGGATTGTTTCGCAACGGCGGAGCGCGCTCCATCTGCGCCGATGATGCAGCGTGCCCGCACGCTTTCAATCGGGCCGCCGCGTTCCCGCCGGAACGTGACCTTGGGATGGGGCTGCTCGTCGCGCTCGATCTTTTCAAAGGTGCCGGTCAGCCGGTCCGCACCGCAATCGTGCGCGCGTTCGCGTAGCCATTCGTCAAATTCCTCGCGATCGACCATGCCGACATAGCCGATTTCGCCGACCGGCATATCGACCGCGCGTCCGGATGGAGCGATCATGCGGGCAGAGCGAGCGCGCGCCACCAGCAGGCTCTTGGGGATGTCGAAATCTTCGAGCAGGCGGGGCGGCACTGCGCCTCCGCACGGTTTGATCCGACCACCGCGCTCCAGCAGCAGAACCGAATGGCCTGCGAGCGCCAGATCGGTCGCTGCGGTGGCTCCGGCTGGCCCGCCGCCTACTACGACGGCATCATAAATTGTCTCAGTCATGCGAACATCTCCTGATCGTTAGTCGGCGCGGCGCGTGTCGCGCGACCCGCCTGCCTGGAGGGCGCGCCCGAGATCCTGAGCGCAAGGATGGCGGCGACAACGAACAGGCCGCCTTCGAATGCAAATACTATCTGATATGCGCGTCCCGCATCGCCGAGGAGCCCTCGCAAAATATCCCAACCCGCCGCGCCAACGAGGCCGGCAAATCCGAAGGCGATGGCCTGGCTTGCGCCCCACACGCCCATGCGAACGCCCTCGCGGGTCTTCTCGCCGGCGCCAGCTAGCCCCATCATCGCGCCAATCGCGGCAACGGTGAAAAGGCCGTTGCAAAAGCCAAGGAACAGGACATTGGCCTGCAATGGCCAGCCCGGCCCGACCATCGCCGCCATGGCGAGGCCTGCAAGACCGACCGCGGAGCCCAGACAGCCGGTGATAATCCAGAGCCGCAGATCGCTCGGCATGCGCGCCTGAAACGCGCTTCCTCCGATCCCGGCGACAATCATGCCCGCCAGTCCGCCCGCATTGAGCATGCCGCCAAGCTGGGTTGACGCTCCGGGCGCCATGTTGAAGACATTCCCGCCAAACGGTTCGAGGATCATGTCCTGCATGTTGTAGGCCATCATCGAGACGAAGATGAAAATGGTGAAACGCCGCGCCGCCGGTTCAGCAATAATCTCCCGGATAGCCGTGGCGAAATCAGGGGCCTCGCCGCTCTTGGCGGTTTCTTCAAATGCAGGCGAGCTGCGCTCTAACCGGTAGGTCGCAAGGATTGTGACCGCCAAGGTCACTGCCGCCAACCCAAAGGCGGTGCGCATCAAAATCTGCGGCGTGTAGGGTTCTATCGCGGCCCCGACGGCAAAGGCGGAGGCGACGATACCGGCGATCATCATGATCCATGTCACCGCCGCGCCCGCCGCGCGCCGCTCGGGCGCTACGCTCGAGGCCAGCAACGCCAGCGCCGAAGTTCCCGCAGCGCCAACGCCGATACCGATTATGGTGTAGGCAAGGATCGCAAGCGCAAAAACGCCTGAAGTCGGCGTTCCCATCATAAGGGTCGCCTGGGTTGCGAGCAACATGCCTGCGGCCAGAACGATCATCCCGCCGATGATCCAGTGCGTGCGGTTTGCGCCCTTGTCAGAGCCGTGCCCCCAAAGCGGGCGACCCAGCTGGATCGCGTAATGCCACGCCACAAGTCCCGCGGGGATTGCGGCCATCAGACTGTACTCGACCACCATGAGGCGGTTGAGCACAGTTGTTCCCATCATCACCAGCGCACCAATACAGGCCTGCACCAGACCGATCCGCGCAATCGCAAACCATGAAAGGCCGCCCAATGCTGGTCGAACTGCCGGGGACACGGAGGCCATCAGATATACCCTCCCAAACCCAGCGCCGCGGCCAGCATGCCGAGCACATAGAGTAGGACGCCAACGCCGTTATACCACGGGGCATAGCGTGCCGGATCGGAGAGCAGGCGCGGCATGGCCGCAAATTGTGCCAGCAGCACGGCGCCAACCAGCGCGGCGGAAATGTAAAGCTGCCACCAGGCAAGCAGGCCGATCACAACCACTTGCGCCGCTGCCATCGTGAAGCATGCGAAGCGCGCAGCCCCGCTCACACCCATCGTCACCGGAAGCGAGCGCAGGCCGGTGGCCCGGTCGCCTTCAACGGCTTTGAAATCGTTCAGCGTCATGATGCCGTGTGCGCCAAGGCTATAGAGCACCAGCACCACCAGCACTTCGAAGCGGGGCAACGCGCCCAGCATCACGGTGGCTCCGGTAAACCAGCTGAGCCCCTCATAGGTCAGGCCGACAACCGCAGGCCCGGTCCATCCGCTCGTTTTGAAACGGAAAGGTGGCGCGCTGTAGGCCCAGGCGAGTGCCAGACCGACAAGACCAGCGGCAAATACAAGCGGCCCCAGCAGCCAGGCCACGACAGCCGAGGCCAGTGTCGCGATCAGCGCGATATAAAGCCCCCAGCGCCCGGCAACACGGCCAGAGGGGATTGGGCGATCGGGTTCATTGATGGCGTCAACATGCCGGTCAAACCAGTCATTCACCGCCTGACTTGTCCCGCAGACCAGCGGCCCGGCGAGCAATATCCCGCCCGCAACAAACCACAGGCGCCCGTCCAGCCCCGCCCCCGAAGAGACCGCGCCGCACATGAATGCCCACATCGGCGGGAACCACGTGATCGGTTTGAGAAGTTGCACAACGTCCCGAAGCGCCGGAGGAGGCGCTGCACGAGTCGAGATCGCAGAGCGTTGCATACAGGGAGAGTATGCCTGACATGCCAAAGCGTCAAATTATTTTGACACTATTTATCCGGAATTCCCGATTCGATGCATCAAATGCGCGACGCCGCATCAGGAAGTGTCAATCTGGCTTGCCACTTATGGGATCAAATACCGCGTGTTCGGCTCTGGGTGTCACTGCGCACTTCACACAGCGCCGCATCACACACAGGCTGCATACAGCAGCGTGCTCAGTCTTCAGTGAAAAATGAAGGCAAGCCCGGGGGTCGCATGTGGCTTACGTGTGGGGCCAATCAGTCTGGATCGACCGGCAGATTGCCCAATCCATAGCGGTGCAGCTTGGAATAGAGACTCTGGCGCGAGAGGCCGAGAATTTCCGCTGCCGAAGCGCGATTGTCTGAAGTGTAGGACAACGCCGCCTCAATGCACAAACGCTCGATCAAATCGGTGCTTTCGCGCACAATATCCTTCAGCGACATCCGGCCCACCAGATCGGTCAGCTGCTCGACGGAGCGCGGCATATCCTGCGAGCCGGGCGGCAAATCGCGCAAACGGCGACCGATTGGACGGATCACGAACGCAAACAGCGGATCATCGCCAGAGCTGCGCACTGCGGAAAGCTCGATCGGCTCCCCCTCCAGATCGTTGAGCGTGCGCAGAACCGTGCTAACATTGCGCGCCGCGCCGTGCTGTTCAATCTGGCCTTGGATCAGATCCAGATCGATACCGGGGCGCCCGAGCCAGTCAGATAGGGGACGCGAGCGCAATTGATCAACACTTGCCGCCTGAACCATTTCGACAAAGGCGTGGTTGGCATTGACGATCTCCATCCGCGCATCCGCAATCACGAACGCATCGGGCATATCCTTGACCAGTTCCACGACGGGCGACGGTGCCTCGGGCGAGGTGTTCTCACTGCTTGGCACCAGCCGCAAAAGCAGAAATTGTCCGCGATCCTGAGTGAAGCCTGCAATAGACGCTTTTACATCGCGCGCGGGCTTTGCCAGCCGCACGGTGATGGGCGAAACATTGTCCGTGCTGAGCGCGGCGCCGGCGATGGCCTGCATCGGATCGCGCGAATCCTTGTCCATCAAAGTCAGCAGCTTTTTGCCCTGCAGCGTTCCGACGCGCGCATTCAGTAGAGTGTGCGCCGCCGTGTTGGCCTCACGAATGCGCAGGGTCTGCGCCTCAACGATCATAACCGGCTCTGCTGACAATTCAAACAGCATGCGATAGCGCGATTCCAGCTGGCGCATCCGCATATAGTCACGCTCCAGCGATTGCTGGACTTGCAGCAACCGCGCCTGAAGCTTGCCCGCCTCGCGCATGTCACGGCCAAAGGCGATCCGGTGTTCGCCACCATTGACGCTGAGCACGGCATAGCGGATCGGCACATCGCCCTCACCAGAGGGGTGGTTGACCTGTCGCCAATGCTGGACTTCGCCCCGGCGCGCCGCCGCGAGCATCTCCATGATCTTTGGCCGGCTTTCCTCGGTAACGGTCTCAATCCAGTTGATCCCGACCCAATTGGCAAACCCGGGGAATTCATCCGGATCATAGGCCGCATCCAGGATCGTTCCGGTATCGTCGAGAACCAGAGTGACATCGCCCGCCACCATTGCCAGCTTCATCGCGGCATCGGAGTCCAGGGTGTCAAACAGTTCCGCTGCGTTTCCGAACGGATTCTTGCCTTCAATACTATGTTTTCGCGTTAGCATCCGGAATCTGGACCTTCACGTGATCGAATGGGCCCGAACAGGCGCGCCCGCAACAAGGCGTTCGGCAGTTTCGAGAGCGGCCCGCGCATCATCACCGGTGCCATCAGCACCGATTTCAGCAACAATGCCGGGTTTTTGGTTTATCATATGGCCACCAACGATGATGGAGAGGTGCGGATTCACAGCCACGCTTCGCGCTGCCTTGATCAGGCTGGCGAGGGCGGAGCCGGGACATGAGCGGGATACGGTCAGCCCCAACACGTCGACGGGTTTACGCGCCAGCAAGTCAAGTAGTTCCCGCCGTTCAGGCTGAAGCATGACTTCGCTCTGCCAGCCAGCCCGTGCGAACACTTCTTCGATCATTTGCGCGCCAAAACTGTGCACATCGCCGGGGATCGGGCAGAACAGCGCGCTGCGCGGCGCTTCGCTCCCCATGATCGGGACCGGTGAACGCATGGAAACCTCGCGCATCACTTCCTGCAACCGCCACAGGCCCATCGTCACATCGACGAAATCGCATTCGTCATTGGTCCACATCTCACCGAGGCGGCGCGCTGCGGGGGCGAGCATATCAAGATAAATCGCCTCGACGCTGACGCCTTGATCAAGGAACCGGTCCACTTCTTCCAGCAGGCTGGGCGCCTCCAGCTTCAAGGGCAAATCAGCAAAGCGCTGCATGTCCTCCGGATCGATCTCTAGGCCCGGCCTGGAGCCCACCTCTCTCGCGCCATCGGGCAAGCCCGACGCATGCGCCATGAGAAGACGCGGAATGATGTCGCCCTCCAATACCGCATTGACCGGATCGGATGCCGCGACATTGTTGAAATACGCGCTCGCACGTGGCGGATCAGCCTTACGCCGCATCAGCGGATTGGCGATAACCTTGCGCAGCGCAGCGGTGCCCGCTTCGAGCATTCCGCTGCGGGACTTCCCAGAAACACCTCCGGGGCCAGAACTGTTACCTGGGGCGGACATGCCAAACCCTCCTGAACGCCGGGCCTTTCACCCGGGGACGCGTTTCGCATCTATGCCGACTGGGGATGGCCGGATGCCACCTCTCTCACGCCGACGACTCTCCCATACGCCTTTTTCGCACTGTAAGCAAATCTGGACGCATGAAGTGTCAAATGCACTGTCCAAATCTTTTTACGTCCAACTGAATTGACACCAATGTTGGAATGAGCGTAGTAATTGTGACTGACAGAAAGGCTTACGCTCAAAATGACTCGGCAGGATCTTGCATCCCCGGTCAAACCTTCAGGCACCGTGCCAAAGGGGAATGACACAAGGGAGAACAGCAAGGCGCTCTACACCAAGGAGGAGCGCCAGCGGCGTGACGAATCGGTCTGGACCATCGTCCAAGGCGTGCTGGCTCCGCTGCAATTTCTGGTCTTTCTCATCAGCCTCGGCCTTGTCATCCACACTTTGACAACAGGCGCAGGCGCATTCGCGGCTGATGCCTCTATCGTTCTGAAAACATTTGTCCTTTACACGATCATGGTGACCGGAGCGATCTGGGAAAAGGTTGTATTCGGGCGCTATCTGTTTGCCCCCGCCTTCTTCTGGGAAGACGTGTTTTCGATGCTCGTTCTCGCGCTGCACACTCTTTATCTTGTGATGCTGTTTGGCGGGATCGGCTCGGTTGAGGCGCGACTCGCGGTCGCTCTGGCTGCCTATGCCGCTTACGTCATCAATGCAGGCCAGTTCTTGCTGAAACTGCGCGCCGCGCGACTCGATGCAGCAGCGCAGCAGCAGCAACAGGCGGTGCCGGCATGAACGAGGTCGCTACCATGCCCGGCTGCTCGTCACCCGATGCTGTTGCCCCAAATCGTGATGCCGGTCGCCCGATCCTGCGTGAGCGTGGGCAGCGCGAAGTGTTCTGCGGCCTCACCGGGATCGTCTGGCTGCACCGCAAGATGCAGGACGCCTTCTTCCTTGTGGTCGGTTCGCGCACCTGCGCCCATCTGCTGCAATCCGCGGCGGGCGTCATGATCTTTGCTGAGCCGCGCTTTGCGACTGCGATCATGGAAGAGCGTGATCTGGCCGGAATGGTCGATGCGCAGGATGAGCTGGACCGCGTGGTCGGCCGCCTGCTCGAACGCCGCCCCGATATCAAGACGCTGTTTCTCGTCGGCTCATGCCCGTCCGAAGTTATCAAGATGGACCTCGCCAAAGCTGCCGAGCGACTCGGCGCGCAGCATATGCCGCAGGTTCGCATCCTGAATTATTCGGGCAGCGGGATCGAGACTACCTTTACCCAGGGCGAAGATGCCTGCCTGACTGCACTCGTCCCTGAAATGCCCGCCGAAGCCGCCGATGCGCAGCAACAATTGCTGATCGTTGGCGCATTGCCGGACATTGTCGAGGACCAGTTCCTGCGTCTGTTCGGTCAGCTTGGCATTGGTAATGTCGGCGTTCTGCCTGCGCGCAATGCCCGCGACCTGCCACCCGTTGGCCCGAACACGCGCTTCCTTCTGGCGCAGCCCTTCCTCGCAGAGACCGCCATGGCTCTAGAAGATCGCGGCGCGGTCCATCTGGATGCATTGTTCCCGTTTGGCGCGGAAGGCACGACACAATGGCTGCGCGCCGCCGCAAAGGCGTTTGGCGTGGATGAGTTGCTCTTCAACCGCGTGATCGCGCCGGGCCGTGAACGCGCCCGCAAAGCGATGGAGCACGCGCGCGGCGCTCTGGAAGGAAAGCGGATTAGCTTCCTGCCCGATTCGCAGCTTGAAGTGCCGCTTGCCCGTTTCCTGATTAACGAGATGGGCATGGAGCCTGTCGAAATCGGCACGCCCTATCTGCACCGCGCACATCTCAAACACGAACTCGCATTGATCCCGGACAATGCCCGGATCAGCGAAGGACAGCATGTTGACCGCCAGTTGGACCGGGTGCGCGAAGACCGTCCTGATCTTACTGTATGCGGACTGGGTCTGGCCAATCCGCTCGAAGCCGAAGGGCTGACGACGAAATGGGCGATCGAACTCGTCTTCTCGCCGATCCACGGATTCGATCAGGCCGGTGACCTTGCCGAACTTTTTGCACGGCCGCTGCGGCGCCGTGACGTGCTGGAGGTATAGGCGATGCAGCTTTCCGTCTGGACATATGAAGGCCCGCCGCATGTCGGCGCGATGCGCGTCGCGACGGCGATGGAGAAACTGCATTACGTGCTGCATGCACCGCAGGGTGATACCTATGCGGACCTGCTGTTCACCATGATCGAGCGCCGTAACAAGCGCCCGCCGGTGACCTACACAACATTTGAAGCGCGCGACCTTGGCAAGGACACAGCACAGCTGTTTCAGGACGCCGCAAGGGAGGCCGCTGAACGGTATCAGCCCGAGGCCATGATCGTCGGTGCATCCTGCACGGCTGAACTAATTCAGGATGATCCGGGCGGGCTGATCGAAGCGATGGACCTGCCCTGCCCCGCCATTCCGCTGGAACTGCCCAGCTATCAGCGCAAGGAAAACTGGGGCGCAGCCGAGACATTTTACCAGATCGTGCGCCATCTGGCCGACACCTCGATTGAGCGCGAGCCGATGGAAGGCCCCGATGGCAAACGCCGCGCGCGCGCCAACATCCTCGGGCCGTGTGCCCTTGGTTTCCGGCACCGCGATGATCTGGTCGAAATCCGCAAGATCCTCGACACGCTGGGTGTCGATATCAATCTGGTCGCTCCTCTGGGTGCGGCCCCGTCCGACATCGCGCGCATTGGCGCGGCGGACTTCAACATTGTCCTTTATCCCGAGATTGCTGACGAAGCGGCCCGGTGGCTTGAACGCACGTTCAAACAACCCGCCATTCGCAGCATTCCCATCGGCGTGGGCGCCACACGCGCTTTCATTGCCGACGTCGCCGAGTTGGCAGGTGCAGATCCCACGCCTGCCCTCGGCGACACTCATTCCAGAATGCCGTGGTGGAGCCGCAGCGTCGATTCGACCTACCTCACCGGCAAACGCGTCTTCATCTTCGGCGATGCGACCCATGCCGTTGCCGCCGCACGGATCGCCCGTGACGAGCTTGGCTTCGTGGTGTGCGGCCTTGGTTGCTACAACCGCGAATTCGCCCGCGAAATCCGCGCCGAAGCCAAAGAGCACGGCCTCGAGCCGCTGATCACCGACGATCATCTGGCGGTTGAGGACGCCATCATCGAAGCCGCGCCTGAGATGGTGCTTGGCACCCAGATGGAACGCCACATTGCCAAGCGTCTGGGCATGCCCTGCGCCGTGATCTCCTCCCCAGTCCACGTGCAAGACTTCCCCGCCCGCCACAGCCCGCAAATGGGTTTTGAGGGCGCGAATGTGATCTTTGACACATGGGTCCATCCGTTGGTGATGGGTCTGGAAGAGCATCTGCTCACCATGTTCCGCGAGGACTTTGAGTTCTCCGACGAAGCGGGCGCATCGCACCACGCAGCGCACAGCCCGAAAATGGCCGCTCCCGCCGCTGCCGCGCCTTCAGTACCTGCCGACGGCGCAGCTCCCGCAGAGGAAACCGGCGCTCCGGCCATCGAAGCCGCCACCGGCTCATCCATCTGGACGGACGAAGCCACGCGCGAGCTCAAGAAAATCCCCTTCTTCGTGCGCGGAAAAGCGCGACGCAACACAGAGGCCTTCGCCGCAGAGCAAGGTCTGGAGCAAATCGACCTGGAGACACTCTACGACGCGAAGGCACATTATGCTCGGTAAGACATCCGCTCCGATCAAATCTGAATCCTTCTTTCGAAGGGATGCGCCGGTTCGCGTCGCCATCATCACGCTCGACAATCACCTCAAAGGCGCAGTTGAGCGGGCTGACCGGGAACTGTCCAAGGACAATATCGACCTGTCGCTGCACGCCGCCTCTGAATGGGGCAGCAGTGAAAGCGCGCTGATCGAAACGAAAGCCGCCATCGCGGAAGCAGACATTGTGATCGCGACCATGCTGTTCCTTGATGATCACGTGCGCCTGATCATGCCTGATCTGGAGGCCCGCCGCGAAGAGTGCGATGCGATGGTCTGCCTCATGTCCGCAGGCGAAATCGTCAAACTGACGCGGATGGGTAATTATCGCATGGACGCGCCGGCCAAAGGCCCGCTGGCTCTGCTGAAAAAGCTGCGCGGCTCAAACAAGCAAGGCTCGGCCAGCTCTGGTGCAGGCCAGATGAAAATGCTGCGTCGCCTGCCCAAGATCCTCAAATTCATTCCCGGCACCGCGCAGGATGTGCGCGCCTATTTCCTGACGCTGCAATACTGGCTGTCGGGTTCTGACGAAAACGTGACCGCGATGGTGCGCGCGCTGATCCACCGCTATGCCGCCGGCGAACGCGCCGGACGAAGGGGCGCAACGCAGGCAGACGCACCGCGCGAATATCCCGAGACCGGCGTGTATCACCCGCGCTCTCGCCAACGCATTTCCGAAAGCATGCGCGTGCTGCCACAAGACAACAAGGGAGTGGGCGGCAAAAACGCGCCCGGCGTAAATGGCACGATTGGTCTGGTGCTGCTGCGCTCTTATCTGTTGGGCAACGATTCCGCCCATTATGACGGCGCGATTGCTGCGTTTGAAGCGCAAGGCCTGAAGGTCATACCGGTGTTTGCCAGTGGCCTTGATGCGCGCCCGGCTATCGAGAAGTTCTTTGTCGATGCCCAGGGCAATCCGGCGGTGGATGCCATCATCAACCTGACCGGTTTTTCCCTGGTCGGTGGCCCGGCCTATAACGATGCAGAAGCAGCGCGCACCGTGCTTGGCCACTTCGATGTGCCTTACATTGCCGCCCATGCCATCGAGTTTCAGACACTCGAAGACTGGCGCGGGCGCCAACAGGGCCTGCTCCCGCTGGAATCGACCATGATGGTCGCCCTGCCAGAGCTTGACGGGTCGAGCGTGCCCAGCGTTTTTGGCGGGCGTTCAGGCTCAACCGGCGGACATTGCGATGGTTGTGACCGCCATTGCGAACGTCCGAACACCAATGGACTGCGCACCATGCAGGGCTGCCCCGAACGCGCCGAAGCTCTGGCCGCGCGGGTTGCCAAACTCGTCGCACTGCGCCGTTCCAAACGGGCCGAGCGCAAGCTTGCAATCGTCCTGTTCAACTTCCCGCCCAACGCAGGTGCCACGGGCACGGCGGCCTTCATGGCGGTGCACGAATCGCTCTTTGCCACGCTTCAGCGCCTGAAAGCGGAAGGCTATGATGTTGACGTGCCGGAAAGCGTCGATGCAATGCGCAAAGCGCTGCTCGAAGGCAATTCGGCCCGCTATGGTTCCGAAGCCAACGTCGCACACCGCATCCCCGCCGATGAACACGTCGCGCGCGAGCCGTATCTCGCAGAGATCGAAGCTGCATGGGGCCCTGCTCCGGGCAAGCAACTCTCGGATGGCAGCCATATTCAAGTGCTCGGCGCACATTTCGGCAATGTCTTTGTCGGTGTGCAACCCGCATTCGGATATGAAGGCGATCCGATGCGCCTGTTGTTTGAAGGCAGCTTTTCGCCGACGCACGCATTCAGCGCCTTCTATCGCTACATTCGCGAAGATTTCGGCGCGCATTCGGTCCTGCATTTCGGCACGCATGGTGCGCTCGAATTCATGCCCGGAAAACAGACCGGGATGACCAGCGAATGCTGGCCGGAACGCCTGATAGGCGATCTGCCCAATTATTATCTCTATGCCGCCAACAACCCTTCCGAAGGGATGCTGGCAAAGCGCCGTTCGGGCGCGACCCTGATCAGTTATCTGACGCCGGCGCTGTCGCAGGCCGGTCTTTACAAGGATCTCGCCGATCTGAAGGCCAGCGTGGAACGCTATCGTGCCAGCACCGATGAGGCGGAGCGAGATGATCTTGCCCTGCTGATCAAGGACCAGTGCGAGGCGATTGATATCGAATGCGACGATATCGACGATCTGACCGGTCAGCTGTACGAGCTTGAGCGCACCTTGATCCCGCACGGTCTGCATGTCTTTGGTCGCAATCCGGAAGGCGATCGGCGCGCTGACATGATCGAAGCCATGCTCGACGCGCAGGTTGAGAGCGGCGATGTTGAAAGCGGCGCGGTCGGACAGCAAAACGACCGCGCACAGCTTGGCGCGATGCTGGATTCGAGCGACGAATTGGGCTCGCTGATCCACGCGCTGGACGGCACCTATGTGCAACCCGCGCCCGGCGGCGATGTGGTGGTCAATCCCGAAGTGCTGCCGACAGGGCGCAACATCCACGGGTTCGATCCGTTCATCATGCCCTCGCGCTATGCCTGCAAACAGGGCGAGGAACAGGCCGAGAGCCTGATCGCGCGCCATTGTGCCAGCGGTGAACCCTTCCCCGAAAGCATCGCCATGGTGCTGTGGGGAACGGACAATATGAAGACCGAGGGCGTCCAGATCGCTCAGGTCATGACGCTTATGGGCGCTCGCCCCCGGCGCGATTCCTATGGGCGCCTTGCGGGAGCTGAGCTGATCCCGCTCGCCGAGCTTGGCCGTCCGCGTATCGATGTGGTCATGACACTGTCTGGCATTTTCCGCGACCTACTGCCGATGCAGACCCGCATGCTGGCCGAAGCCGCGCTGCTATCGGCTCAGGCAGATGAACCGCTGGACCAGAATTTCGTGCGCAAGCACAGCCTTTCCCATGCCGAAAAGCAGGGCTGCGACCTTGAAACGGCGGCTTTGCGCGTCTTCTCCAATGCGGAAGGAGCCTACGGCGCGAATGTGAACCAGATGATCGAAGGCGGCGCCTGGGCCGACCCGGACGAGCTGGCCAATGCATTCGAAGTGAACAAGGGCTTTGCTTACGGGGTCAAAGGCACTCCGGTGCAACAGCGCGAATTGCTGCAAGCCGCTCTGGGCACAGTCGACTTCACGTACCAGAACCTTGAAAGTATCGAACTGGGCATCAACGATGTCGATCAGTATGTTGACGGCCTGGGCGGGGTCACCCGCTCCGTCGCCAAGGCCAAGGGCGCGCACGCCCCCGTCTATATCCTCGATGCGACCCGCGGCAGCGCCAAAGTGCGCACGCTGGGTGAACAGATTGATCTGGAAGCGCGCACCCGCACGCTGAACCCGAAATGGTTCGAGGGCCTGCTGGAACACGGTTACGAAGGTGTTCGCACCATTGAGGGCCATGTGACCAGCACGCTGGGTTGGTCAGCCACCACCGGCCAGGTGAAGCCGTGGGTCTACCAGAAGATTTCCGAGACCTTTGTGCTTGATGAAACCATGCGCCGCCGTCTGGCAGAGCTGAATCCGAAAAGCTCCGCCCGCGTCGCGAACCGTTTGCTTGAAGCGTGTGATCGCCAGCTGTGGGAGCCCGATGAGGCAACTCTCGCCGCCCTGCGCGACGCCAGTGACGAACTCGAAGACCGCCTCGAAGGTGTCTTCGTGGGCGAAGAATAGAGGAGAGGGATCTCAACATGAATATCATGGAAAAAACTGCCAAATTCGGGCGACCCGACGGCGAAGGCTCCGTTCAGGTGCAGCTCGACCCGAGTGACAAGATCAAGGGGGCCAAGGTCTTTGCGGTCTATGGCAAAGGCGGGATCGGCAAATCGACCACCTCGTCAAACCTTTCCGCCGCCTTTTCAAAGCTGGGCCACCGCGTCCTGCAAATCGGCTGCGATCCCAAGCATGACAGCACGTTCACGCTGACCAAAAAGCTGATGCCGACGGTTATCGACGTGCTGGAAACGGTGGAGTTCCACTCAGAGGAGCTGCGCCCGGACGATTACATGTTCGAAGGCTATAACGGCGTGATGTGTGTCGAGGCGGGCGGACCGCCTGCGGGCACGGGTTGCGGTGGGTACGTCGTTGGCCAGACGGTAAAGCTGCTGAAACAGCACCACCTGCTCGAAGACACCGACGTTGTGATCTTTGACGTCCTGGGCGATGTGGTGTGCGGCGGATTTGCCGCGCCACTGCAACACGCAGAGCGCGCGCTGGTTGTGGCTGCGAACGATTTCGACAGTATCTTTGCGATGAACCGGATCGTCGCGGCGATTGGCGCGAAGTCGAAGAACTACGAAGTTCGCCTTGCCGGAGTGATCGCCAATCGCAGCCGCGAAACGGACGAGATCGACCGTTTCTGCGACGCCATCGGGATGCAGCGGCTCGCGCATTTCCGCGATGTTGATGCGATCCGCCGTTCGCGCCTGAAAAAGTGCACATTGTTCGAGATGGACGATTCGCCTGACGTGATCGCCGCGCAGGATGAATATCTGCGTCTCGCAGCGATGCTGTGGGCGGGCGTGGACCCGACCATCGCGGCCCCGATGAAAGATCGCGACATCTTCGATTTTCTGGGGTTTGAATGATGGCTACACGCTCACCAGACACATTCGAAGCCGACTATCTCGCGCGCTCCCACGCCAGTTCTCAGGGCAGCAAACCCGTGGCGCAGGCCAAAGGCTACGCTGCCAAGCGCAAGGCGCTGGAGACCTATTTCGACAGCACGGCACAACAGGCATGGATCGACCTTACGTCTGACACAAAGGTCAGTGGTATCCGCGCCACGGTTCGCGCAGGACGCGATGAAATGCGCGCCATCCTGCTTGACTGGCTACCGGTCGATCTGCGGCGCACGCAGGTGCTCGATGCAGGCTGCGGCACCGGTGCGCTGACCATCGCCGCTGCCAATCGCGGAGCAGAGATGACCGCGGTTGATGTCGCTGGTGGTCTTGTCGACGTCGCGCGTGAACGGGCACCATCTTTCACCGGACATGGCCGTATTCACTGGAAAGCGGGCGACATGCTCGACCCGGCCCATGGGACTTTCGCCCATGTGGTCGCGATGGATTCGCTGATCCATTACGAGCTGGACGATCTGGTCGATGCGATCGGTGAGCTGACGACGCGCTGCACCGGCTCGATCATCTTCACCTTTGCGCCTTACAGTTTCATGCTGGGCACAATGCACAAGGTGGGCAAGGCCTTCCCGAAAAGCGACCGTTCGCCCGCGATTGTTCCGATTGCCGAAGACGAACTGCGGACCCGCCTCGGCTCAATTGCAGGCTGGAGCGTCGGGCGCACACAGCGCGTTTCCAGCGGTTTCTACACCAGTCAGGCCATGGAGCTGGTCAGGCACGCATGAGCACTAAGCCGCCTTCTACCACCTTCGCGCAAGTCGTGATGGCGTGTCTGCCCTTCGCCGATGCGGCGAGTGTGGACCTGCCATTGTCGCGCCTGTTGCGCCTGGCGATGTTCCAGGTGAGCGTGGGCATGGCGACGGTGCTGCTTAATGGCACGCTGAACCGCGTCATGATCGTGGAATTGGGCGTGCCCACTTTCCTCGTCGCCATGTTGATCGCTGTGCCCTTGATCATCGCGCCGTTCCGCGCGCTGATCGGGCACCGATCCGATACGCACCGTTCTGTGCTGGGCTGGCGGCGGGTGCCCTATATCTGGTTCGGCACGCTGATGCAGTTTGGCGGGCTGGCGATCATGCCGTTTGCGCTGATCCTGTTCGCCAATCCCGAAGGCTTCACTGTTGGCACCATCGCAGCTGCGGCTGCATTCCTGCTGACAGGCACCGGTATTCATGTGACGCAGACGGCGGGCCTCGCGCTCGCGACCGATCTTGCACCCGAGGACAAGCGCCCGCGTGCTGTCGCGCTGCTTTATGTCATGCTGCTCGTTGGCATGATGCTGGCCGCTTTTGTGATGGGCGGGCTACTGATCGACTTTTCCAACACGAGGCTGGTGCAGGTTATCCAGGGCGCTGCGGTTCTGACGATGGCGTTCAATATCGTCGCCTTGTGGAAGCAGGAAGCGCGCGACACCGAACTCACCGCCCCCGACCGTGAGACACCGACATTTACCGAGCTTTGGAACACATTCGTACGCGACGGATCGAACGCGCGGCTCCTGACAGGCATCGGTATCGGCTCTGCCGGCTTCGCCATGCAGGACGCCTTGCTGGAGCCGTATGGCGGCGAGGTTCTGGGGCTGAGCGTCGGCGCGACGACCGGCCTTACCGGCGCATGGGCGCTGGGCGCGCTGGTCGGATTCATGCTTTCAGGCCGCTCGCTCGCCAGAGGCAACGATCCGCTGCGCATTGCAGGAGCGGGCCTTGTCACCGGCATTACCGCATTCCTGCTGGTTGTTTTTGCAGCACCCTTCGCATCACCCATGATGCTGTTTCTGGGCGCGGGCGCCATTGGTCTTGGTCTTGGGCTCTTTTCTGTCGGCACCCTGATCGAAGCGATGAACCTTGCACGCAGCGAAACCGCTGGCCTTGCTCTTGGCGCATGGGGCGCGGTTCAGGCGACATGCGCGGGCGCCGGGATCGCCCTTGGCGGAGCGATGCGCGACATAGTCGCGGCGGCCGCCATCCATTCGGAGGCAGGATCATCAGCCGTGATTATCGGAGCCACCCGCGCGACCGGGTACACCTCGGTCTATATCTTTGAAATCCTGCTGCTTCTTGCAGGCCTCGCCGCGATAGGGCCGCTTGTCGGCCGTAATCGCAGAACCGCAACCCCGTCGGGGGAGAACGCAGAGACGCCATTTGGCCTGCGTGAATTCCCGACATGACCGCGACCGCCCCACGCAACGGGAAAAGCCGAAGGACAGCCGCACAGATCCACCGGAGGACGATGAAATGACCATTCCTGACACCGTTGGCATTTTGCTGAATAATGCCACCTACCTAGCCGGCGTGTTCGATGTTGCAGAACTCGCATTCTACCTGTTTTTCTTCTTCTTTATCGGGCTGGTGCTTTACCTGAACCGTGAGAGCCGCCGTGAAGGCTATCCGCTCGAAGACGAGTTCACCGGGCGTCTTGAGCCGGCTCCGCTGGTCTCACCGGAAAAGAAAGTGTTCAAGCTGCCGCATGGTCGCGGAACCTATGTGCCAGAAAACGGCGCGCGTGAGCCGGTTGACGTTCCGGGCGTTCGCACGTTCAATGCTGGCGGTGCACCTTACGAGCCGACCGGCAATCCGATGAAAGACGGCATGGGCCCGGCGGCATGGGCGAACCGCGAGGACTACCCCGATCTGACGTTTGACGGTCGCCCGCGCATTGTGCCGATTACCGACTCGCACGAGATCGAGATCGCTCCGAACGACCCCAACATTGTCGGCTGGCCCGTCTATGACGTGAATGTCGAACTGGTTGGCAAGGTGAGCGATATCTGGGTTGACCAGTCAGAGCACATCATCCGCTATCTCGAAGTGGAAACCACAACCGGCAAGAAGGTGCTCGCACCGATGTTTGTCACCGTGGTCCAGACCAAGGGGCTGCTGAGCGGCTTCCTGCCTGACAAGCCCGAACTGGTGCAAATCGATGCCATCACGGCAGCCCAGTTCGAAGATGTTCCCTCAATCGCCTCGCCCGGCCAGATCACCCGTCTCGAAGAAGACAAGATCATGGCCTATTACGGCGGCGGCTATATGTACGCGACAGCTGATCGCGGGGAGCCGTTCCTATGAAACCGGAGAGGGATCATCCGGCCATCACCGAAGCGGACGGGCCAAGCGCCAATGGCGATCCGATGGGCACGCCCGCTTTGGATGAAAAAGTACTGTGGAAGGGCCGGCCCCACCTGCCGGTCCTTACCCGCACGGCCTTTCATATGGGCAGTTTCGCGGTGTATTTCACACTGCTGATCGGCCTGGCTTTCGTCTTTGGCAATGCGAGCGGGGCCATCTTTCTTGCTGGCCTTGGCATCTTTGGCGGACTGGTTTTGCAAGCGATTGCGTGGCGTTGTGCCAAGAGCACGCTGTACATTCTGACCGACACGCGCCTGATCCTGCGGATCGGCATGGCGATTGAGATGCGGATCAACATTCCGCTAAAACATATCCGCGCAGCGCACCTGAACATGCGCGGCAAGGACCATGGCGATATCGCGCTGGAGTTGGGCGGCGAGCGTTTGCTGGGATACCTGCTGTTGTGGCCGCATGTGCGCCCCTTCAGCTTTAACCACCCGCAACCAATGCTGCGCAGCGTGCCTGACGCGCAAAGTGTCGCAAACATTCTCGCCGAGGCATGCTCGCACTTCACCGCGATCGAGCGGAATTTGACCGATGTCAAAGATGCAGCGCCAGGTTCAGCTACTCCTGATAACGGAGCAATGCCGGAAGGAGCCACAGCATGATCGTACGGACATATGAAGAAGACGAATTTCGGGTCCACAAACTGCCGCTGTTCGGCATGGCAACTGTTGTTCTGCTCACCGTGGCGATGACGATGGGTGTGAGCTTTGGCTATTTCGACCGCCAGGCCATCCCCGAAGACATCCGCACGGCAGAAGGCGTGCAGGTGATTGACTCGCGCACGATCAAGTTTGCCGACACAGCCGATGGCTCTGTCTTGGTGACCGACGGCGCAACCGGCGCAGAACTGGCGCTGTATCCGCAAAACTCCGGCGGCTTTGTCCGGGCAACAGCGCGCGCGCTGATCTATGCCCGGCAAGTGCGCGGGATCGGCCCCGAAGTGCCTTTTGACCTTGTCAGCTATGACAATGGATCAATGATGCTGCGTGACTCGCAAACCGGCCAGACGGTTGAGCTCGCATCCTTCGGGAGCAGGACGAACGAAGTTTACGAAGACATTCTGAGGGAAGGACGCGAATAATGACACAAGCGATAGCACAGGGATCGGCTATCACTGCCAAGCGGTTTGAAACGCCTTGCACGATTACCGTCGAGCAAAGCCCCGATCACTTTCACGCGCATGTCGAACTGGACGGCGATATCGAAATAGAGCCGGGCGACACGGTGCTCGTTCATGGCTCGCCGATTTCCATCGGTTTTGGCGAAAAGCGCATCTTTGAGCGCAGCGCCACAGTGACGCGGGCCGGAGCGCTCAAACGCGGCTGGATCAAACTCGCCGCCTATTTCGACCTCGCAGAACTTTACGAAGTCAGCTTTAACGCCGGGAGGATCAAATGAACGCTCACACCCAGATCAAGTCTCCTGATGGTGCGCCCGACGATAAGGGCATGATCACCAAGGACGAAGCGATGGAAATCGCGCAGCAGAGCACAATGCTCTCGCCGCGTTTCTACACCACCGATTTTGACGCGCTCGACGCGATCGACGTCAGCCTGGTGCGTGAGGAATGGGATGCCCTGATCGAAGAGATGGTGGGCGATCCGAACAAGAAGCATTTCAAGCAGGATGAGCGCTTCCACGGCGTCATCGAAAAGCTTGAACCGGAACTGCGCGCGGAATTCGTGGATTTCATGGTCAGCTCGCTGACCTCGGAGTTTTCCGGCTGCGTGCTCTATGCCGAAATCGCCAAGCGCACGAAGAACCCGGACGTCAAACAGCTGTTCAAGCTGCTGGCACGTGACGAGAGCCGACATGCCGGTTTTATCAATGAAGCTCTGAAAGATGCTGGCATCGGTGTTGATCTGGGTTTTCTGACTCGCACGAAGAAATACACTTTCTTCAAGCCGAAATTCATCTTCTACGCGGTCTATCTGTCGGAGAAGATCGGCTATTCGCGCTACATCGCGATCTACCGCCATCTCGCCGCCAACCCGCAGCACAAGTTCCACCCGATTTTCGACTGGTTCGAGGAATGGTGCAATGACGAGTTCCGCCACGGCGAAGCGTTCGCGATGCTGCTGCGCGCGGACCCCAAGCTGCTGACCGGCATGAACAAGCTGTGGGTGCGGTTCTTCATCCTGTCGGTTTACGCCACAATGTATGTGCGCGATCACAATCGGCCCGTCTTTCACAAGGCGCTGGGGATTGATCCGACCGAGTATGATTACAGGGTCTTTGACATCTGCAACCAGATCAACCGTCAGGTTTTCCCGGTTGAGGTGGACATTGACAGCCCCGCCTTCCGCGCGACGATGGAGAAACTGCGGCTTGCCGCGGTCCGTATCGAGGAAGGCAAGGAGCAAGGCGGTATCGGCGGTTTTGCCAAGCGCGTAAGCGGCATGGCGGGCGCCGGGTTCAACTTTGCCCGGCTGTATTTCCAGGGCACGCGGCCCAATGCCCTGCCTGAGACCATTCGGCTTCAGCCTGCATGGTAAGCTGGGATGGTCATATTGTGCCGTTCATTGTGACGGTGATGATCTGGTTCGTGGCAACCGGGCTGGTCGCTTGGGCGGATAATCGCGACAGCGCGACTTTCCCCAAGAGCCTGATGATCGGCGGGATTGGCGGTATCGCCGGTCTCGTCGTGATCCTGCTGGCGTCCCAAAGCGTGTCCGACTTCGCAGTCTATGCCGCCTTTGTCGGCGCGCTGATGGTATGGGGCTGGCATGAAATCGGCTTTCTCACCGGAGCCGCCGCTGGCCCGCGCCGCCGCCCGGCGAGCGAAGGCGTGCGCGGTGTGGAGCGTTTCAAACAAGCCAGCCTGACAGTGATCCATCATGAGGTCGCGCTCGCGCTCACCGCGCTGTTGCTGATTTCGCTTTCATGGAACCTGCCCAACCAGATCGGCGCCACGGTGTTCGTGATGCTGTTTGGCCTCCGGCTCTCTGCCAAGATCAACATGTTCATCGGCGTGCCCAATTCGACCGCCGAAATGCTGCCGCCGCATCTGGCGTATCTCAAGACCTATTTCGGGCCCAACCGCATGACCGCGCTGCTGGCGGTCTCGATCATCGCGATCATCGCGGTTTCGGCATGGTTCGGTTCTTTGGCGATGGCCGCACCAGTGGGCAGCGCAGAAATAGTGGGCGCCAGCCTGCTGACAACTTTGTGCCTGCTGGGCGCGCTGGAGCATGTATTTCTCGCGCTACCGTTTCGCGACGGGATGCTGTGGGGCTGGGCTTTTCGCAAGGTTCCAGCAGCCTCAACGGCGGCCAGCACGACGAACACAATTGACATAGACGACTGAATTGACGAGCAACGCCCTGGAGGGGGAAGACTGATGGATTACGAGGGTTTTTTCGAAAGCGAACTGGAGAATGTCCGCGAGGAGGGGCGCTATCGCGTCTTTACCGATATCAAGCGGCATCGTGGGCGCTTCCCTCACGCGACCCGGTTCCTTGAAACCGATGAGACGCAGGCGGTCACCGTCTGGTGCTCCAACGATTATCTTGGAATGGGTCAGCACCCCGATGTGCTCAAAGCCATGCACGAAACGCTGGACGAATGCGGCGCGGGTGCAGGCGGCACGCGCAATATCTCGGGCACCAACCACTATCATGTGGAACTGGAAGCCGAACTTGCCGACCTCCACGGCAAGGAAGCAGCCCTGCTGTTCACCTCGGGCTATGTTTCGAACTGGGCGGGCCTTGGCACGCTGGCTTCCCGCATTCCGGGCTGTGTGGTGTTCTCCGATGAGCTGAACCACGCCTCCATGATCGAAGGGATCCGCCATTCCAAGGCGCAACGTCGCATCTGGAAGCACAATGACCCGGCAGATCTGGACAGGCACCTGAGCGAATTTCCCGCGAGCGTTCCCAAACTGGTCGCGTTTGAAAGCGTCTATTCGATGGATGGCGACATCGCCCCCATCGCAGAGATTCTGGACGTCTGTGAGAAACATGGCGCGATGAGCTACATTGATGAGGTTCACGCGGTTGGCCTGTATGGTCCGCGCGGCGGCGGCATTGCCGAACGCGAAGGCCTGATGGACCGGATTGACGTGATCGAAGGCACGCTGGGCAAGGCCTTTGGCGTGATGGGCGGCTATATTGCGGCATCCAGCAACTTGGTCGATTTCGTGCGCAGTTTTGCCAGCGGCTTCATCTTCTCGACCGCTCTGCCCCCCGCCGTAGCAGCGGGAGCAGCGGCCAGCATCCGCCATCTCAAGGACAGTAATTCCGAACGCGAGCTTCAGCGTGAGCGCGTGGCATCGGTGCGGCGCAGGCTGGATATGATGGGAATCCCCCATCTGGCCAATCCGAGCCACATCATCCCGGTGATGGTGGGCGATGCAAAGAAGTGCAAAATGATCAGCGACTGGCTGATGGACAATCATGGCATCTATGTTCAGCCGATCAACTATCCCACTGTGCCCGTTGGTACAGAGCGTCTGCGTATCACGCCTTCGCCTGTCCATGACGAGGGTGACATTGACAAGCTGACCACCGCATTGAGCGAGATCTGGTCGCAATGCGAACTCGCTCGTCTGGCGACAGCGGCATAAGGGTATAGGATCGGGTCGCGGCGTGGGTTAATCCATGCCACCCGATCCGCCCTCGCCCCCAAAGACACTCGCCTTCCCAGTCCTTTTGCAGGCGGCATGACGGTAAACAGGACCGGACGGTAGCCTTGTGAGGCAAGCGTCTGCACGACGCGTTTGCCCCCGCACAATTCCTGTTCCCAAGCCAAGCGTGATCCAATAGCTTTTATGCTTGTTGCATCCTGCGCGCCTGTAAGCGCGGCGACGACACTGAGGCAAAAAGGAACAGATCCCATGCGTAAGTCTCTTTTGAACTGCGCCGCCCTGTCCGCTTTCATCGCTGTTGCAGCCTGCGGTGGAAACGCCACTCAGGAAGACACGGCGAACGACACAGCCGCCGCCGCACCGGACGCCCCCGCCGCTCCGACTACGCCCTCGCCACCGCCCGCTGCGCCGTCCACTCCGGACGTAACAGAAGTGGCCTTTGCCGATCTGACGGGCGATGCAGCCGCTGGCGAAAAAGTGTTCGTGAAGTGCAAGACCTGCCACGTTCTCGAAGACGGAGTGAACCGCGTTGGCCCGCACCTTTACGATGTCTTTGGCCGGACAGCAGGTTCGGTTGAAGGCTTCAACTACTCCCCTGCAAACGCGGAGAGCGGGATCACCTGGAGCACGGACATCCTGTTCGACTATCTCGAAGCGCCGCAGACATATTTGAAGGGCACGCGCATGGCGTTCCCCGGGATCAAGGATGGGCAGGAACGCGCCGACCTGATCGCCTATCTCGAAACGAATGGCGAAGTCTGAACCACCATCCCCCCGGGATCAATCCGACAAACAAAAAGGGCGGCGTGGTTTCCCACACCGCCCCTTTTTTATCGCGATGAAGCGGTGACTTAGAGACCGGCTTCGGTAAACAGTTCGCCGAACTCACGACCGGCAAGACCCGGGTGGCTCACGGCCTTGGCAGCTTCCACGTTGTCGCCGCCTTCAACCACGATCATGCCGATCATGCCAGCAGCATAGTGCGGAACGCACTTGTAACCGTAGATCCCCTCTTTCGGGATAACATAGGTGACTTCTTCGTTGATCTTGCCTTCCCAACCGGTGACGCCGGCGGGGACCATGCCTTCGATCGAAGACGACTGGTGCGTGGGATCGGTCGGGATGAACTTGATCGTGTCACCAACCTTGGCGGTTACGAGGCGCGGCTTGAAGACCTGCAATGCGCTCGAATCGTCCGGATCCTTGGTGTACATGTTGATTTCGATGACGGTGCCATTGGCTTCCACTTCAGGAACCGGCTCCACTTCGGCTTCAGGCTCAGCTGCCATCGTTTCTTCGACAGCGGGTGCAGTCGTTTCTTCTGCCGGTGCTTCAGCGCCGCCGCCACAAGCGGCAAGAGTCATCACACTGGCAAGGGCGGCTGCGCCCAAAAGAACATTACGCTTCATATTAAAACTTCCTTTTGAATTACCTACATCCTCCCGCGACGAAGCGGGCCATAAACCAGAAGCGAAAACATTGAAAGCGTCCGATGCATTGACGATCCCCGGCAAAGGAAATCGACTGGCCGCGCCCTCTTGATAACGTCGCATCCGTCTATGATAGCTCCAAACGCACGAAACCTAAGGAGTTTCCGGCCAAGCCACTTTAGTACGAGAAGGTTTGCGAGATTGGCACGATTCTTCGCTTTGTCAGGTGCCGCGGTGCGATGCGGCAAGGTTGCGATCCCGCGCACCGGCGCTAAAGCGTGATCATGAACAATAAAGCACCCTGGCACGCCCGACTCGCCCGCACTCTTGCGATTATTCTCCCGCTGTTCCTGATCGGTGCGGCGTTGGGGACCAAATTCGGCCTGTGGGGATGGATGAGCGGGCTGACCGCGTTCAGCATCGGCGGCCTTGCCATCGCGGCGATTACCGCGCTTCTGGCGATTGTCTCGATCATTCTGGTCCTGCGCAAGGGAAACCGCCTGGGTCTTCGCTCTGCCATTTTCGGACTGCTGGTTCCGGCGGCCTATTTCGCCTTTTTCGTCCCGCTGATCATGGGTGCGGGCAAACATCCGATCCATGATGTTGCGACAGACACCGCCAACCCGCCCGCTTTTTCAGAGACTGTCCTTGCCGCGCGCGCGGACAGCGGGGCCAACCCGATCAATGATTATGATGTTCCGCTCAGCCAGATCGAGCTGTTCGCCGATGTCGAGCCGCCGGTATCTGAACAAACCCATAGTGAAATCATCGCATCGACCTATCCCGAACTGGAGCCGCTGGCTTTGGGCGAAACCTCAACGGATGCAGCGGTGAATGCCATCCAGCTGGCAATGGCGGACATGAATTTCACAAACATCCGCTACAATGAAGAGCTTGGCACTGTCGAAGGACTGGCGGAGACATTCTGGTTCGGTTTCAAGGATGATGTGGTCGCCCGCGTCGCCGATGGCCAGATCGACTTTCGTTCAGTCAGCCGCGTGGGCCGCAGCGATATCGGCGCCAATGCGAAGCGGATCATGGCTCTGCGCGAAGCGGTGCAAGCGCGGCTTTCCGAATAAAGACTGGCGAAATAGGCTCAGTCGCGAAAAACAGCGATCGCGAGCGCGCTGCGCTGGAGCACGGTCGCCGCGCATAGCCCTGCGTATACATAAGCAATGATCGGGAAATTGGCTGGCAGCGCACACATGGCGACAAACACGACAATAGTCTCGCCGCCTTCGGCAAGGCCTGTGGAATAGAAGAAGCTCTTCCTGCCATGCGCCTGAGTGCTCTTGCCACGCTCTGCGGCCACTGCAGCAAAGGCGAGGAAGCTGACGCCGGTGAGAACGAAGCTTGAGACAAGAACCAGCGCGGGCATCGTATTTTCCGCGTCCTGCAATCCGAATGCGAGCGGGATCGAGACGTAAAAGGCAAAGTCCGCAACAATGTCGAAATAACCGCCCAGTGGCGTCGGCCCGCGCACCCGCGCAACAGCTCCATCCAGTCCATCAAACACGCGATTGGCAAGGATCAGCGCCAGCGCCCAGCCAAACTCTGCATTGGCGATGGCAACCGCCCCGCCCAGCCCCAGTGCCAGCCCCGCAAAGGTAAGCATATTGGCGGTCACGCCATTGTTGGCGAGGATGCGCCCGGCGGCGTTCAGCGGCGGATCAATAAGGGGGCGCAGCTTTGCATCCAACATGGCCTCATGCGCTCCCGAAAGTGAGCAGCCCGATCCACGCGCCTGTCATTGCGGTGGCGATGTTGCCTGCGATCCAGCTCTTGATCCCCAGCCCCGCTGCCTCTGCGCGCCGCTCCGGGCACAAGGTGCCAATCGTTGACACCAGCAAGCCGACACTGGCGAGATTGGCTACCCCGCACAAAGCATAAGTGACGATCAGCAGGCTGCGCTCTCCCAGCGCGCCATCGGGAAGTGCGGCGAGTTCGAGATAGGCGACATATTCGTTCAGGATCGCTTTGGTCCCCATCAATCCGCCTGCGGTGCCAGCCTCCGCCCAGGGCACGCCAATCAACCACATCAGCGGCGCGAAGACCCAGCCAAACAGCCGCTTCAACGTCAGCGGCTCCCCGTCGATCAACGGCAACAGGGTCAGCACCTCATCCGAAAGCGCCACCAGAGCAAACACCACGATAATAATCGCGATAACGGCCAGAAACAGCTGCATCCCGTCCATCGTGCCCTTGACGATGGCATCAATGCTCGATTCGTATTTCAGCCCCGGCTCATCCTTGTCGGCCGCGGTCGCTTCATCGTCGGGAGAGCCGGGCACCATCAGTTTTGCGATCAGCAAAGCGGCGGGGAGCGAGACCAGCGAAGCGGCGATCATATGGCCCACGGCGTTGTCGACACTGTCACGCAGGGTCGTAGCGTACAGGATCAGGATCGCGCCAGATATGGTCGCCATCGCCAGCACCATGATCTGAAATAGTTCGGCGCGACTCACTCGGCTGAAATAGGCGCGCACCGCCAGCGGGCTTTCCACCACGCCAAGAAACATGTTGGCCCCGCCTGCCAGCCCGACAACACCGCTCACGCCCAATGTCCGGCGCAGCAGGAAGGAGAGCCCGTTCACCGCCGCGCGCAAGACACCCCAATGCCAGAGCAACGCCGCCAAAGCGGAGAAGACGATCACCAAAGGGAGGATCTGAAACGCAATGATCAGTGGCTGCGCAGCACCCTCTTTCAGGGCAAACGGCAAAGGCGCGCCGCCCAGATATCCGAACATATAGGATGATCCCGCCAGCGTGGATCGCTCAATCGCCTGCACACCGCGATTGGCATATTCCATCGCCGACCAGACAAACGGCACTCGGATGATCAGCAAGGCCAACGCGGCTTGCAACCCCAGCGCCCCCGCAATCCACATTGCACTGGGCCGCGCGCGCCGGTTCTCGCTCAGTGCCCATGCCAGCGCGACAAGGACAACGATGCCACCGATGGGGCGCAGTTGGTCGAGCCACTCGATGCTTGCCATCATCCCGGGCCAGCCCCGCTCACCCGCGCTGCCAGTTGAAGAATTTCTCCACCCATTTGAGCGCCCATTCCGGCTTGTTCGCACGTTTCCAGTTGCCAGCGGCAAACTTGTTCGCCTCTGCCATCGTCGGATAGGAATGGATGGTGCCAAGGATTTTGTTAAGACCGATCTTGTGCTTCATCGCCAGCACATATTCGGCCAGCAACTCGCCCGCATGCGCGCCAACAATGGTCGCGCCCAGCACAGTGTCCTTGCCCGGCGGGGTCAGCACTTTGACAAAGCCTGCGGTCTCGCTTTCGGTGATTGCGCGGTCGAGATCGTCGAGATCATAGCGGGTGACTTCGACAGCGATGCCCTGCTCTTCCGCTTCGGTTTCATTGATGCCGACACGCGCGACTTCGGGATCAAGGAAGGTGACCGCCGGGATGACGCGGTAATCCGCCTTGAACCGTTTGAACTGGCCAAACAAAGCGTTGACGCTGGCAAACCAAGCCTGATGGCTGGCGGTGTGGGTGAACTGGTACGGCCCGGCGACATCGCCAGCAGCGTAGATATTGGGGAATTTGGTCGCGAGGAATTCATCGGTGTTGACGGTGCGCCCGGTGTCCACGCCCAGCTCCTCCAGACCGAACCCGGTCAGCCGTGCCTTGCGCCCCACCGCCACGATCAGCGCGTCGAATGGGATGCGTTTTTCCGCATCATCATGCTGAGCGAATAACGCACCGTCTTCGACCCTCACAGCCTTGTGCCCGGTAAGCACAGTTACGCCTGCGCCTTCCAGAGCTTGCTTCGCGGCCTCAGACACATCCTCATCCTCGCGGCCCAGCACGCGGTCAGCCATTTCGACCTGAGTCACATTCGAGCCGAGCCGCGCAAGTGCCTGGGAAAGCTCACATCCGATGGGGCCACCGCCCAACACCGCGATCCGCGTAGGAACGCGGTCCAGCTTCGCAAACTCTTCCCACAGATTCTCGCTGGTGACATAGTTCGAGCCCTCGATCCCCTCGATAGGCGGAACGACCGGCTCGCCCCCGCTGGCGATCACAATGCTGCGCGCAGTCAGTCGCTGTGTACCTCCGGAATTGAGCGCAATCTCCACCGTCCACGGATCAACCAGCTTGGCATAGCCCTTGACCACATCAACGCCCAGATCGGTGTAGCGCTCCACACTGTCATGCGGCTCAATGGTTTTAATCACGTCCAGAACCCGCGCCATGGTCTGTTTGAAGGGCACGTTGGGCTCGACCGGCGTGATACCATATTTGTCGGCGTGGCGCATGGTTGCGGCCACTTTTGCGCTCTTTATCAAGGCCTTGGACGGGACACATCCCGTGTTGAGGCAATCGCCACCCATTGCGTTTGCCTCGATCAGGGTCACCTTGGCCTTAACCTGCGCGGCGATATAGGCGGAGACCAGCCCGGCAGAGCCTGCACCGATGACAATCAGGTTCCGGTCAAAGCTCTTGGGTTTTGAAAACCCTGCATAAACCTTGCGCCGCTTGATCACGCCAATAATGCCTTTCGCGATCCAGGGCACGATGGCGAGAAACACGAATGACCCGATAACCGCCGTGGAGAGCAGACCCGAAGTGTCCTCGATCTGCGCCAGCTGGGTGCCGGCATTAACATAAGCGATCGTGCCGAGAAGCATGCCAACCTGGCTGACCCAGATATAGGTCAGCGTCCTGATCCGTGTCAGCCCCATCACGAGATTGACGACGAAGAACGGAAACAGCGGGATCATCCGGATCGTGAAGAGATAGAAAGGTCCATCGCGCTCAAGCCCGCTGTTTATGGCCTTGAGTCGTTCACCAAAGCGATCCTCCACGAAATCGCGCAGCACGTATCTCGAAGACAAAAACGCAAGGGTCGCCCCTAAGGTGGAGGCAAACGAGACTACAATAGTGCCCGGCGCCAGCCCGAAAAGAGCGCCTGCGCCCAGCGTCAGGATACCTGCCCCCGGGATCGAGACAGCAGTAGCGGCTACGTAGACCGCGAAGAAAACGCCGATCACAAGCACCGGGTTATCCGAATAATAGCCCTGCGCCTGCTCGACAGCTCCCTTGATCCCGTCCAGCGTCAGATAGGTGCCAAGGCCAAAGTAGAAATACGCCGCAACAAGCGCTGCAATCGCCGCAATGATGATAAGCTTCTTCATGTCAAACTGACCCTGACCCCTGAATTACGACCGGTATTCGCGATTTGCGGCGGTGAGGTTACGCGCGGTCGCTGATGGAGGCGTAGGAGGCGAGCCAGCGTTTGTCGATCCATCGCTTGAGCCGTGCGGCCAAGCGGCCTTGCGCAGCGAACCGTCCATAGCTGGCGATGGCGCTGCCATTGCCGGTCGAGAGCAAATAGAGGCTGGCGGCGCGCGGGCGATAGGATCGGCGCGGTTCCTGACCCGCCAACACTGCACGCAAATTGGCCGCCAGCACGGGGCCGGTATGCACCGCATGGACGCCGGAATGCGGGACATCGCAGTCCATCCGCGCCGCGCAATCACCCGCAGCGAAGATATTGCGATGCGAGGTGGAGCGCTGAAACCGGTCCACCATTATGAACCCCGCTTTGTCCACATCCAATCCGCCAGCGCGCGGCCAATCGGGTGCGCCTGACCCAATCGCCGCGACGATAATATCGGGCGGCTCGATCGGCGCGCCCTCAACGCAAAGCTCGCCCTCCTTAAAACCGGCATCGCCTGTGATCATTGCCATGCCCTGAGCGTCGAACTCCTTCGTGGCGCGGCTCGCGGCACTAAGCGAAAGGCCAGGCAATGGCCCGTCCGCGCCGGTGATAAGGGTGACTTGCGGAGGGTTCGTTACTCCCCCCGCATTGCGCCCCTTTGCATTTCGCAGGGCAAAGGCGATTTCAAAGCCACCTGCCCCGCCGCCAATCACTGCAATCTGCAACGGGCGCACCAGATGCTGGGCAAGGGTCTCAGCGAGCCTGTCCACGAAGCGGTCAATCGGGCGCACGTCAATCAGGCGGGGATCATCGCCAAGCACGCGCGCCGCGCGCCCAACACCGCCGACATCGACCGATGCGGTATCGAATGACAGCAAACCGTGTCTTTGTGTAAGAACAGACCGCGCAAACGGATCAAGCGCAACACAGCGATCCAGCACGAGCCGCGCGCCCGCCGCTTTGGCAAGGCCCGCAAGGTCCACCAGACCGGCATCCCGGGCATACTCTCCGGAAATCCAGCCGGGCACCATGCCGGAATATCGCAGAGTTGGCTCGGGTGTCAGCAGCGTCGCGTTCGCGGCGGGCAAGCCGTTCTTCGCCCAATCCGCCAGCACAGCGACATGGGAATGCCCCCCGCCGATCAGCAGTACATCGCACTTGGTCGACGGCTCAGTCACGGCGCCGTGTTTACCTGCGTCACGATAATGCCTGCATCACGATATTGATTGTCCCTCTGGTACCGTCATGCGGACCGATGCGCGGTCCGGCGTTCAAGTGCAAGTCAGGTTTGCTGATCTATTGGCCCTCGAACCCGATCGACACGAAGATCGCCTTCATCTCCTCGTTTCCTTGCAAAAAATGCACGTGAGCCCGGAACTTTGTAAGAGACTTCGCGTTTATCGATCATTACAGGATAAGTCCGCCTGCAAGGGATCGGCAGCCGCGCACTTTGAGCCTTTAGCCATTCACCCATCGCGCACAGCGCGCAAACGGAACCCGAGCGCCTATGGCCGTTGAGAAACCGACCTACGGAGACAGGATTTCGCTGACGAAATTCTTCCGTACTTTTTTGGATATCCTTAAACCGGAAGCCAATTTCTACTGGCTTTCGATCATTTATGGTATCGGCATTTCACTGCTGACGCTGGCGACACCGATTTCGGTGCAAATGCTGATCAACACGGTTGCAAACACGGCGCTGACCACACCGCTGGTCGTATTGTCGGTGACCTTGTTCGGCCTGCTGTCGCTGTTTGCGATGCTTTATGCCCTGCGTATCCATTTGATGGAGCTGTTTTCACGGCGGTTTTACGCTCGCATGGTGGCGGAAATTTCGCTGCTTTCGGTCTACGCGAAAAACCCGTTTTTCGGCGATGCGCGCAAGTCGTCGCTGTTCAACCGGTATTTCGATGTCATCAATGTCGAAAAGGCGATCCCGATCCTGTTTGTCGGCGGCTTTACCGTCGTGCTTCAGGTGATGGTCGGGTTCATTCTGGTTTCGCTCTACCACCCCTATTTCCTGCTGTTCACGATCATCATGTCGGCCCTGATCTGGATCATCTGGCTGGTCTGGGGTGGGCGTGCAGTGCGTACAGGAATCGACCTGTCCCATGCCAAGCACGGCACGGCTGCATGGCTGGAGACGGTGGGCGAATCCAACGGCTTCTTTAAATCGCAACGCCGGATCGATTACGCCTTCAAGCGGACCGACGGGCATACAGGCGACTACATAACCGAGCGCAAGCGGCACTTCCGCAACCATTTTGGCCAGACACTCGCATTCCTGTTCCTCTATGCAGCCGCCAGCGCGGTGCTGCTCGGGCTTGGCGGTTGGCTGGTGATCAACAATGAATTGACGCTGGGGCAATTGGTCGCGGCCGAACTGGTGCTTTCAACCGCGTTCTTTGGCGTCGCCCAACTGGGCACCTATCTCACCTATTTCTACGACCTGTGCGCCGCGATTGAGGAAATCTCGCTATTCTATGATGTCGAGCAGGAAGAGCCCGCCGGAGATGATCCGATCAATGTCGATGAACACACGCTCGTGTTTAACGGCGTGCGCGGCACTGCCCGCAATGAAGAGGCGGAATTCAACTTTGAAATCCCCAGCGGCGCGATCGTGATGGCAGGTGCCAGCCACCACGGTGTGCAGCGGCTTTTCACGAATATCGTCAAGATGCACGAAACCCCCAAAGCGGGCTTTGCCACCATGGGCGGTGTCGATTTTCAGGACATCGAAAGCTACAATCTGCGCAAGAACGTGCACGTCCTTGATCGCGCCACCTTTGTCGGCATGACAGTGCGTGAATATCTGGGCCTGTCATGCAAGGAAAGCGCGCCCAAGCGCATGGTCGGCGCGCTGGAAACGGTGGGCTTGATCGACACGATCTCCAGCTTTGACGAAGGCCTCGACACGCCCATTGCCGCGACAGGCTGGCCGCTATCCTCAGTCGAGCTGCAACAGCTGAAGCTTGCCAATGCGCTGCTGGAACAGCCGCGTATTCTGGTGCTGAGCAAGCTGTTTGACCTTCTGGACGAAGACAATCTGGCCGCTGCTGTCACCGAATTGCGCGAGCAGGCCTATTCCACGGTCATCTATTTTTCGAACCGCCGGATTGATCTGGGCTTTGACCGGTTCCTGTATATGGAAGCGAAGCAGCAGCATTACTTCGACAATTTCGACGATTTCTGCCTTGCTGTGAACAGCAAGCCGCCGCGCATGCAACAAGGCGTAAAGGGCGGGCCGCGACCGCTCTCCCCCACTCTTGGCGCGATGGGACAGCAATAATGGCCACCATCGATCAGGACATGGCGCATTTCACCACGTTGAAAGAGCTGCACGTCCCGCGGGTCTTTCGCGCAGTGTTCTTCATCCTGTTGTTCGCCTTTATCGCTGCGGTGGCGTTCCTGCTCTATGTGCCCTGGGTGCAGACCACAGGCGGGCGCGGCGTTGTTACGACGCTGAACCCGAATGAGCGCCAGCAGGATATCAACGCGCTGGTCTCTGGCCGGATCGAGGAATGGTATGTGCGCGACGGCAGCGCGGTTCAGAAGAATGATCCGATCGTGCGCATCGCGGATATCGACCCGCAACTGATCCAGCGCCTTGAAGCCGAACGCGCGCAGGTCGAAGTGCAATTGCAGGCCGCCAAAAGCGCGCTCGCGACCGCAGAGATTGACCAGCGGCGCATGGAAGAATTGTTCCGTGAGGGCCTTGCCGCACGGCGTGATTACGAACAGGCGCAAATCCGCGTCGACCAGATGCGCGGCAGCGTGGCCGAAGCAGAAGCCAATCTAACCCGCACAAATGTAGGCCTCTCGCGCCAGTCAAACCAGCTTGTGACCGCGCCGCGCGACGGCTTTATCCAGAGCATCAATGGCGGCGACGCGGCGACTTACATCAACGCAGGCGATATCCTCGCGACTTTCGTGCCCGAGAACTCAGAGCGGGTGATCGAGATATTCCTTGATGGGCGCGATGTCGGATTGGTTCAGACCGGGGCTCCGGCACGCGTGCAGTTCGAAGGCTGGCCCACGGTCCAGTTCAGCGGCTGGCCCTCGGTTGCCGTCGGCACATTTGCCGGTGAAGTGATAGCAGTTGACCAGTCGGCGCAGCCTGATGGACGGTTTCGCGTTCTGATCGGTGAGACAGTGCCCGAAGGGGAGGAGCCCTGGCCGACCGAACGCTATGCGCGTTTTGGGGCCACTGTGCAGGCTTTTGTCCTGTTGGAGACAGTGCCGGTCGGCTATGAAATCTGGCGTCAGCTCAACAACTTTCCGCCGGTACTGCCCGCTGGATCAGGCAATTCGACGACGGCGCAGCGGTCACCGGCACAACCAAGCGGAATTAGCGGCTGACCATGAGGATGTTCGCCGCCAAAGGCGCGTTGCTCGGGGCGATCCTGTGCCCACTGGGCCTCCTGGCTTGCGCAGGGATGGCCGTGACGGCAACGCCCGCCGCCGCCCAGAATATTGAGCCCAACGAAGGCCCGCTGCATGAGGCTCTGCGCGATGGTCCGCTGCTGCCGAGCGAAGTGTTGCGATCCTCCGCGCTGACCTTTCCGAGTATCTTGGAGAGCTTCGAGCGTGAGGCCGCCGCCCGGTCGGATCAATTGGCCGCCGATGGCGCATTTGACCTGATGCTGGAGGCGGAGGCCTATGACCGGCTGACCGGAACATTTTCCGGCGGCTATGTCGAGGGTAAGGCGACCCAGCCCATTGCCCCGTTCGGCGGCGAGGTCTTCGGCAGCTATCGCGTGTCCGATGGCCGGTTTCCGATTTACGAAAACATTTTCAACACCAACGAAATCGGCGAATTCAAGGTTGGCGCGCTGTTTTCGCTGCTGCGCAACCGCCGCATCGATTCCCGCCGGTTCTCCATTGAAGATACCCGGCTCGCAGCAAGTCAGGCACGGCTCGATGTGCTGCTGGTCCAGCTCAACGTCCAGTTTGAGGCTCTGCGCGCCTATTGGCGCTGGGTCGCGGCGGGCCGTGAAATCCGCGTTTACGAGGAACTGCTCGAAATCGCCGAAGCGCGCGCAATCGGCCTTGGCCGGCAGGTTCAGGCCGGAGCGATTGCCAGCATCGCCCTCACGGAAAACCAGCAAAACGTCCTGTTGCGCCGCAGCCTGCTTGAAGAGGCCAAGCGCAATTTCGCCACGGCATCCAATTCGCTGTCCTATTATTTGCGCGATGAAGCGGGGCGTCTGATGGTGCCGTACCGGCAACAATTGCCCAATGCAGAACAGCTTTCCGAACTGCCTGACATGCAGACGCTGATGTCGCTGACCCGCAGCGAAATCCTCGACCAGCGCCCTGAATTGCGCAATTTCCGCCTGATGCTGGAGCGCGCCCGCAACAAGGTGGAATTGCGGCGCAATGACCTGAAGCCCAATCTGGACCTCTCGGTTGAGCTGAGCCGCGATTTTGGACCGATTGGCGATGGTGGGCCGACCTTCGATTCCACCGACACCGTGGTCGGCGTGACATTCAAGGTGCCATTGCAACGCCGCACCGCGCGCGGTCAGTTGCAACGTGCAGAGGCCGAATTGCGCGAGATTGAATTGCGTGAACAACGCACGGCTGACCAGATTGAGGTTGAGCTCGACAACATTCTTGAAAACCTGAATGCGTCCCTGCGGATTGCTGATCTGGCTGTGGACGAAGTTAAACAGGCAACCGCAATGGTCGTCGCCGAACGCAAGCGCTTCCGTCTGGGCGCGGGCGATTTCTTTCTGGTGAACCGGCGCGAAGAAAGCGCGGCTGACGCACAGATCCGCGCCATCCGGGCACAGCTCAATGGCAGGCTCGCGTCGGCCAGCTATTCTGCAGCGACGATGAATCTGGAAGAACTGGGCCTGGAATAATTGGACCTTGAGTAAGGCCAGCACCCTCTAACCCGAAAGTCGTAAACGACGCGCGCGGCGCGATGCGCTATTCTCCCTGTATGGCCAGCGAGATATCCGAAGTCGCGCGCTTTTTGCGAGCCACCGCGCCGTTCAACATGCTGGACGAGGCAACACTCGCCCCGCTGACCCGCGCAATCGAAGTGACCTATCGCAAGGCTGGCGACGTCGTGATCGAAGCGGGCGGTCACAATGACAGGCTCTTCATCGTGCGCTCGGGCGCGGTTGAATTGATGCTGGCAGGCGAGGAATTGACTGCACGTCTGGCGGCGGGCGCATGCTTTGCCTACCCATCTCTGCTGCGCGGCGGAGAGGTGCGCAACACCACCAGCGCGATTGAGGACACGCTGCTTTACGCCGTGCCCGCCGGGTATTTTCACGCACTGCGCGAAAGCGACGCAGCCTTCGCCGCCTTCTTTGCAGAGGATGAGGCTGCGCGCCTGAAACACGCGCTCCGCGAGCGCAAGGATGCAGGCGGGTTCTCGCTGGATGACAGGCAGATCGGAGAGCTGATCGCGCGCTCCACGCCGGTAACCTGCCTTCCGGACGCCACAATCGAGCAAGCCGTCGCGATGATGCATGAACGTGATGTCTCCACCCTTGCGATTTGCGACGACACCGGCCTGATCGGCATTTTCACGGACAAGGATCTGCGCAATCGCGTCGTCGCAAAAGGCGTGGCGCTGACCGCGCCGATTGCCGGGGTGATGACCGCAGGCCCGCGTACCCTGCCCGCGCACAGCCCCATTGGCGAAGCGATGGCGATGATGGCGGGCGGCGGCTTTCGCCACTTGCCGGTGCTGGATGACGCGGGCGCTCTGAAAGGGATTTTGTCCGCGACCGATATCCTTTCAGCCATCGGGACCAATGCGATTGATGCCGGCATGATGATCGCGAAGGCGCGTGACGCGGAAGAACTGGTCAAGGCCGCGCAAACCGTGCGCGAGAGCTTTGCCTCAATGATCGCCAGCGGCGTGGATGCAGGCCATGTGATGCGCTTTACCTCCGCGCTGGGTGAGGCTGTGCACCGGCGCGCAGCCGAACTGGCGGAGGCGGAACTCGGCGCGCCGCCCTGCCCCTACGCTCTGGTGGTCTTCGGATCGCTGGCGCGCGGCGAGCAATTGGTCGGCTCCGATCAGGATAACGGCCTGATTCTTTGCGACAGTGCGAGCGAGGCTGACGAGGCCTATTTCGAGCGACTGGGCACGTATATCTCTGACCTGCTGGACCGCTGCGGTTATGTCTATTGCAAAGGCGGGATCATGGCCAAGAACGCCGATCAGCGGCGGCGGCTGAGTGAGTGGTGCGAGCGCTATACCAGCTGGATCACCAGCCCCACCGAAGACCGCATCCTGCGCGCAACGATCTTTTTCGACATGCGCAGCGTCCACGGCGATGCCGCTCTGGTGTCCAATATGCGCCGCGACGTGCTGGCGCAGGTAAAGGACAATCCGCTGTTCGTCAGCTATCTCGCGCGCGATGCCCTGCGCAGCAAGGTGCCGTTGGGAATCTTTCGCAATCTGGTGCTGGAAAAGGGGAAGGACGGGCACAAGACCTTCAACGCAAAGGGTCAGGCGATCATGCCGATCGTCGACATTGCGCGCACGCACGCGCTGGCCGCCGGGATCGAGCAGGTGGGAACGGTCGATCGCCTCACCGCCCTCAACAAGGCGGGCCGGATGAACCGCGATGACGCGCAAAGCCTTGAAGATGCGCTGGAGTTTGTGAACGCGCTGCGCATCGCGCATCAGGGCCGCCAGATTGAGCGGGGCGAGGCTCCCGATAACCTCATTTCGCCCGATGACCTGTCTTCGCTGGAGCGCGATTATCTGAAAGATGCGCTGTCCGTGATCCGGCAGGGCCTTGATGCGGTGCGCCGCAACCTTGCAGGCGGGATAGCGTGAGCCTGCTTTCGCGCTGGCGGTTTGACCGGGCACTCAAGACCCTTGGCAACGCTCCGCATTCCTGTTTGCAGACCTATGCGAATGCCGATTGGCCCGGCGGTGAGTGTCTGGCGAAAGATGCACCCTACCTGGCGCTGGATTTCGAGCTGGATGGCCTGCGCATGGATTCGCATCTGTTGCAGGCGGGCTGGACACCGTTCCAAGGTTCAGCGATCAGTCTGCGACACGCGCAATCCATCGACATTCGCAGCGATGCCACGCTGGATGTGGAGGCAGTGACGATCCACGGGATCGGCGAGCAACGCGCGGCCTGCGGGGAGCCACTGGGCGACGTGATCGCGGCCCTGATCGAGGCACTGTCTGGCCGGATCATGGTCGCCCATGCCGCCGGGATAGAGCGCCACGCCCTCACCCGCGCGGCCAAGGCGTTGTTCGTCATAGCCCCGCCCATCCGGTCTGTCTGCACGCTGACGCTGGAGCGCGAATTGCATCCCAACCTTGTCGGCGGCGAGGCCTATCGACTCGGACCCACCCGCTCGCGCTATGGTTTGCCCGATTATGCCGCGCATGATGCCCTGACCGATGCGATTGCAGCAGCAGAACTGTTTCAGGCCCAGCTGACCCGCCTGCCTGAAAACACGACACTTTCCGCTCTTGGCGCGGGCTAGCCGGAGCAACGCACTCCCTAAGACTAAAGTCGCTCTCGCAAGGAGCACCGCGCGCTCATAGCCTGTCGGCCAAGATCCAGGGTTCCCCCATCGGAGACCATGCGGATCGAACCACCTTCAAGGGAGAGGGATATGAGCGAACCAATTTCTACCGCCGATCCGGGCGATTTCGAAAACGGCGCAGAAAGCGTCGATGCAGTCGAAGAGACGCAGGAAACCAACGCAGCAGAGGGAGCCTATTGGCGCGAAAATATTCGTTTGCTGGTCGGCCTGATGGCGATCTGGTTCACGGTATCGTTTGGCTGCGGCATCCTGTTTCGCGATTTTCTCGACCAGTTCAGCCTGGGGGGATATCCGCTCGGCTTCTGGTTCGCCCAGCAGGGGGCTGTCTACGTCTTCATCGCACTCATCATCTTCTACGTTGTCCGTATGAAGCAGATCGAGCGCAAATACGATCTCGACGATTGAGGGGGCTGGAACAATGGACACTCAAACCCTGATCTACATCTTCGTCGGCGCGACCTTTGCGCTGTATATCGGTATCGCCATTTGGACGCGGGCCGGTTCCACGAAAGAATTCTATGTCGCTGGCGGCGGCGTCAATCCTGTGATGAACGGGATGGCTACGGCCGCTGACTGGATGAGCGCGGCCAGCTTCATCTCGATGGCCGGTCTCATCGCCTTTATGGGCTATGATGCCTCGGTTTACCTGATGGGCTGGACCGGGGGCTATGTGCTGCTGGCGCTGTTGCTGGCGCCGTACCTGCGCAAGTTCGGCCAGTTCACCGTCCCCGATTTCATCGGCACGCGCTATTATTCAAAAGTCGCGCGCGTGGTGGCGGTTATCTGTCTGATCTTCATCAGCTTCACCTATATCGCAGGCCAGATGCGCGGCGTCGGGATCGTGTTCTCACGCTTCCTTGATGTCTCAATCTTCTGGGGTGTGATCATCGGCATGGGCATCGTGTTCATCTACGCGGTGCTGGGCGGGATGAAGGGCATCACCTATACGCAGGTCGCGCAATATTGCGTGTTGATCTTTGCCTATATGGTGCCCGCTTTCTTCCTCAGCTTCATGATCACCGGCAATCCCATTCCGCAGCTTGGGCTGGGATCGGAGGTCGTCGGAGGCGGCGGGGTCAGCGTGCTTGAAAAGCTTGATCTGGTGCTCGTGGACCTTGGGTTTAACGCCTATACTGCGGGTTCGAAATCCACGATCGACATGTTCTGCATCACCATGGCCCTGATGGTCGGCACGGCGGGTCTGCCGCACGTGATTGTGCGCTTCTTCACCGTGCCCAAGGCATCGGATGCGCGCAAATCTGCAGGCTGGGCGCTGGTCTTCATCGCTTTGCTTTACACCACGGCTCCGGCCATCGGCGCGTTCGGGATGCTGAACTTCGTCGATAAGGTGAACGAGACCGAGTACAGTCAGGTCGAAGGGTTCTTCCCGACATGGGAGGATAACGATCTGCTGGCGTTCCAGGACAAGAACGGCGACGGCGTGATGCAATATCGCCCCGGCGATGCGTTTGAGGGCAAGCCTGAGTTCACAGGCGAGCGTGGTCCATCGGGAGAGCGACTGCTGGCCAACACGCCGAACCCGGACAGCGAGAACGAGGTGTATGTCGACAAGGACATCATGGTCCTCGCCAACCCGGAAATCGCCAATCTGCCCGGTTGGGTGGTGGCGTTGATGGCGGCGGGTGGCCTCGCAGCCGCTCTGTCGACGGCGGCGGGTCTGCTGCTGGTGATCTCAAGCTCGGTCAGCCATGACCTGCTCAAGAGCACCTTTGCACCCAACATCTCATCGAAAGCTGAACTGCTGGCGGCGCGCCTTGCGGCAACCGCTGCGATCTGTGTCGCGGGTTACCTCGGGATCTATCCTCCGGGATGGGTGGCGCAGGTTGTGGCCTTTGCCTTTGGTCTGGCCGCTGCCAGCCTGTTCCCGGCGATCTTCATGGGCATCTTCTTCAAGGGAATGAACAGGGAAGGCGCCATCACGGGCATGGTATCGGGGCTGGTTTTCACCTTCGGCTATATCCTCTACTTCAAGCTGATAGCGCCAGAGATGAACGTGGCGGCCAATTGGCTGTTCGGCATCTCGCCGGAAGGCATTGGAGTGATCGGTATGCTGGTGAACTTTGCCACGGCAATCGCGGTTGCCATTGTGACGGCAAAGACCCCGGTGGAGATCCGCAAGCTGGTCGACTCGATCCGCGTGCCGCGCGGCGCGGGTGAGGCGCATATGCACTAGGAGTGAATGATAGCTCTGGCGATTTCGTCAGGGTCGCAGAAAAGGGCGGCGTTCCAGGCGGACGTCGCCCTTTTTGGTTGAGGCACTTGCCAGTGCGCGCCCCTCCCCCCAAACTTGCCAATCCGCAACTTTCGCGTAGCTTATCTCTCGGGAGAGAGATGGGATTATGATGTTCGGTGCGGCCATTGCGGTTGCCTGCATATATCTGCTGATACTGTTCTGGCTGGCGGCGCGCCGCGATGCCCTCTCCTATGCCAGCGATAGACAGGGTGCGGAAACGGCCGGCACGCGCTGGTTCACGCGCCATTCCGGCACAATCTACGGTCTGAGCCTCGCGGTCTATTGCACCAGCTGGACGTTCTATGGCGGGGTCGGCACGGCGGCCAGCGCGGGGCTGGAGTACCTGCCAATCTATCTTGGCCCGATACTGGTTTTCACTTTCGGCTTTGGCCTTGTCCGCAAGATCCTCGCCCAGTCCAAGGCGCAGCATTCCACCTCCATCGCTGACTTTCTATCGGCCAGATACGGCAAAAGCGCGAGCGTCGCGGCGTTGGTCACAATCATCGCTAGCATCGGCTCGCTGCCCTATATGGCGCTGCAATTGCAGTCGGTCGGCACGTCACTGCTGACGCTTAGCCCGCAATTGGCACAGAGCGTCGCCGCGGATGAGATGGTGCTGATGGTCGCAGGGCTGATGGCGCTGTTTGCCATGCTGTTTGGCGCGGGACGGGCGGACCGGGCCGGGAACAATGCAGGTCTGGTCCTGACGATCGCGGTGGAGGCGGTGGTCAAAATGGTCGCCCTGCTGGCGGTCGCCGCGCTGGCGCTGGTCGTCCTATTGCAGGGTGACGTTGCCGCAGCGCCGCCGGTCTTTTCCAGCACACAGATTGATGCGCGATTTGCCACTCTTACAGTGATCGCCGCCTGCGCGGCGCTTTGCCTGCCGCGCCAGTTTCACATGACTTTTGTCGAGGCCACAGACGAACGCGCCAGCCCGGCAATGCGCTGGGTCTTCCCGGCCTATCTGCTGGTGACCGCCGCCGTGATCGTCCCCATCGTTCTGGCTGGCCTCAGCGTGCTTCCCGCAGGCACCAATCCGGACAGCATCATGCTCGCCCTGCCTCTGGCACAGGGGCAGGGCGGGCTTGCCGTGCTGGTCTTTATTGGCGGCTTTTCGGCATCGACCGGCATGATCGTGGTCGCCAGTGTCGCGCTTTCAACGATGATCACCAATGATCTGGTCGCGCCGCTGGTATTGCGCCGCACGCTGAAGGGCGACGCAGAGGCTGGCAATGCGGGCGAGCGCGGGATGATTGCCGCGCGCCTTTTAATGGTGCGCCGCTTTGTGATCGGGGCGCTGCTGTTCTTTGCCTATATGGTCTATCTCGGCTTTGGCAGCATCGGCAGTCTCGCAGGGCTTGGCACGCTGGCATTCGCAGCCGCAGCACAATTCGCCCCCGGCCTGGTGCTGGGCATGGTCAGCCAGTCGGGCAACAAATGCGGGATGCTGTCTGGCATGGCATTAGGAGCAATCGCTTGGCTGGTGCTGCTGGTCTGGCCCGCGGCAACGGGCAACGCTCCCATCTTTGCGATCCATTCCGATCCGTTGGTTTCCGGTGTCGCGTTAAGCCTGGGTCTGAACTGCGCCGCCTACTGGATCGGCTCTGCCCTGCGGCGTCCCAGCCTTGTCGATGCAGCGCAGGCCGCCGCCTTTGTCGGTACGCCCAGCCCGGGCACGCCTCCCCAATTCATGACCGCGAAACGCGTCGCCGATGTGCGCGCGCTGCTCGTGCAATTTGTGGGCCGCACCCGCGCCGATGCCGCCATTGCCGCCTTGCCGGGTGATTATCGCGACGGGCAAAACGCCGATGCGGCGATCATCGAAATGGCAGAGCGTACGATTGCCGGCACTATCGGAACCTCTTCCTCGCGGATGCTGGTCGCATCATGGGCGGGCGGCGATCCGGTGCCTCTGCCCGATGTCGTCGCGATGTTTGACGAAACGAGCAAACGGCTCAATTTCTCCGCTGACCTGCTTCAGATCGCGATTGAGAATATCGAAACCGGCGTCGCACTGGTGGATGCGGACATGCAATTGGTGGCGTGGAACAGCCGCTATATAGATATGTTCGGCCTGCCCGATGATCTGGTGCAGGTGGGCACGCCGATTGCCGCCCTGATCCGGTATAACCAGCGTCACAGCGACCTGAGCGAGGACGCCATTGAACGCTATATTGAGCGGCGGCTGGACCATATGCGCGCCGGATCAAACCACCGCCATGAGAGCGAGCAGAGCGACGGCCGGATCATGCGCATCATCGGCTCGCCCACGCCCGGCGCCGGATATGTGACATCCTACACCGATATCACCGCAGACCGCCGCGCTGAACTGGCGCTGGAGGAAAAGGTGGCCGAGCGCACCGACCAGCTGCGCGAAGTGAACGAAGCGCTGGCAGAGGCGACCCGGTCCAAAACGCGCTTTCTTGCGGCGGCCAGCCACGATCTGATACAGCCTCTGAACGCCGCGCGTCTGTTCGCCTCTGCATTGGGAGAGGAAGTGAGTGGGCAGGACGGTCTGGAAACACTCGTGCGCGATCTGGACGGGTCGATCATGTCGGCAGACCGGCTGATCCGCGCCCTGCTCGATATCTCGAAACTGGATAGCGGCGGGATCGAGCCCAAGATCGAAGCGGTGGCGCTGGATCAGGTGTTTGAGGAAATTGCTCGCGATTTTTCGGTTCAGGCCCGCGCCAAGGGGATCACGCTGCGACGCGTGCGCACCAGCGCATGGGTAATGACGGACCGCACCTTGCTGACCAGTGTGCTGCGCAATCTTGTCAGCAATGCGATCCGCTATACCAGCAAGGGCGGTGTGCTGCTGGGTGTGAGGCGGCGGGGGGATAACCTGCTGTTGTGTGTGCATGATACCGGGCGCGGGATCGCAGATGACGATATCGAGCGGGTGTTCAACGAATTCGAGCGCGGCGGATCAAAGGACCGCGAGGGGCTCGGCCTGGGGCTGGCCATCGTGCGCCGTACCACCGCCTTGCTTGAGGTGGATGTCGATACACGGTCCACAGTGGGTCAGGGCACCCGGTTTGCGCTGAGGATGCCGGTTTCGCATTGGGGGCCGGCAATGTCGGTTGAGGCGGTAAAGCGGCCCGTGCGCACCATCAGCGATGCGCGCGTTCTGATCGTCGACAATGATCCCGCGGTTCTGGCTGCAACGTCTGCCTTGCTGGAGAAGTGGGGGCTGACCCCGGTCTGCGCGTCCGGCCTCGTCACCGCGCTCAGCGCCAGCCCGCAACCGCCTGACATCGTGATCATGGACTTCCGGCTCGACGGGGAGGAACGCGGGGACAGCGTCTATGCAGAACTGTGCATGGTCTGGAAAGCGCAGCCGCCTGCGATCCTGTTGACCGCAGAAGCCAGCGAAGAGACCGAGCTGGCCGCCGTCGCGATGGATGCAAACCGGCTGCTCAAACCGTCCTCACCTGCGGCCCTGCGCGCGTTGATATCAACCTGCCTTGCGCAAGTGCAGGCGCCCGAGCGGACGCTTAATCCTCAGCCGGTTGCGGAATCGGCAGTCGGCTGATCCACATCCAGCTTTGCCGCCAGCAGCACAGCCTGTGTGCGGTTGGACACGCCCAGCTTGCGAAAAATCGCGGTGATGTGTGCCTTCACCGTCGCCTCGCTGATGCTCTGATCATAGGCGATCTGTTTATTCAGCAGACCCTGACGGATTGATCCCAGAATGCGGCGCTGTGCCGGCGTCAGGCTGGCAATGCGCGCCAGATCGTCATCCGCGCTGGCATCGGTTTCAGGGAAGGAATGATCCCCGTCACGCACCGCGGCAAGGCTTTCGCGCATGTCCTCCAGCCCCGATGATTTCGGAATGAAAGCCGCCGCGCCCAGCTGCTGTGCTGCGGCGTAGACGCGCGACTCCTCGCTGGCTGAGACGATGGCGATGGGCAGCGCGGGAAAATCCTGCCGCAGGTCCATCAGGACGCTGAGCCCGTGGGAGTCCTCCATATGCAGGTCCAGCAACAAGGCCTCTGCCCCATGCTCCAGCTGCGCGCGCGCTTCGGCTGCCGAACTGGCCTCTATCACCTCTGCGCCTTCCCACACCCGCGCCACAGCATGGCTGAGCGCAGTGCGGAACAGCGGATGATCGTCCGCGATAATAACACGCATATTGGCCTCTCCCCCGGTCACGCTCCAGGCAGCATCCCATACTCGAAGGGCGGACTGCTCAGCGATTTTGGCGGCCTTCGATCAGGCGGTCAACCAGCGACGGATCAGCCAGCGTGGACGTATCGCCCAGCGATCCGAAGTCGTTCTCGGCCACCTTGCGCAGGATGCGGCGCATGATCTTGCCGGAGCGTGTCTTGGGCTGGCCATCGGTGAACTGGATATGGTCAGGCGTTGCAATCGGCCCGATCTCTTGCCGGACCCATGCGCGCAGCTCTTTATACAGCTCGTCAGAGCCTTCTTCGCCCGCGTTCAAGGTGACGTAGCAATATATGCCCTGCCCCTTGATATTGTGCGGATATCCGACAACCGCAGCCTCGGCGACTTTGGCGTGGAGCACCAGCGCGCTTTCGACCTCGGCTGTGCCCATCCGGTGGCCCGAGACGTTGATAACATCATCGACCCGGCCCGTGATCCAGTAATAGCCGTCCTCATCGCGGCGGCAGCCATCCCCGGTGAAATATTTGCCCTTATAAGTGCTGAAATAGGTATGCTCGAAGCGTTCATGGTCGCCATAGACGCTGCGCGCCTGCCCGGGCCAGCTGGCGGTGATACACAGATTGCCTTCAATCGCGCCTTCCAGCACAGCGCCTTCATTATCGACCAGTTGCGGCTGGATGCCAAAGAACGGTAGGCCCGCACTGCCCGGTTTCATGTCATGCGCAGCAGGCAGGGTCGTGATCATCACGCCGCCCGTCTCGGTCTGCCACCAGGTGTCAACAATCGGGCAGCGCTTTTCGCCGACCACATCGAAATACCAGCGCCATGCCTCGGGATTGATCGGCTCACCCACGCTCCCCAACAGCCGCAGCGAAGATCGGTCGCGGCTCGTCACAAAACCATCGCCTTCGCGCATCAAGGCGCGGATCGCGGTGGGCGCGGTGTAGAGAATGTTGACCTTGTGCTTGTCGACCACGTCCCAGAACCGCCCGTGATCGGGATAGTTGGGTACGCCTTCAAACACGACGCCAGTCGCCCCGTTCATCAGCGGGCCGTAGACAATATAGCTGTGCCCGGTGACCCAGCCGATATCCGCGGTGCACCAAAACACCTCGCCCGGCTGGTAGTCGAACACGTAGTTGAAGGTGGTTGCCGTCCACACGCCATATCCGCCGGTCGTGTGCAGCACGCCCTTGGGCTTTCCGGTGGAGCCGGAGGTGTAAAGGATGAACAATGGGTCTTCGGCGGCCATTGGCTCGCACGGGCATTCGGCATCGCTCGCAGCTTCGTGGAACCAGTGATCGCGGCCCGCTTCCATCGCGACATCGCCGCCTGTGTGCCGGACCACCAGCACCCCGTCGAGCGGGGTGTCATGGTCAGGCTCCGCCAGAGCGGCATCAACATTGGCTTTCAGGGGCACACGCTTTGATCCGCGCAAGCCTTCATCAGCGGTGATCACAAAGCGACTGCCGCAATCCTCGATCCGGCCTGCCAGCGCCTCAGGCGAGAACCCGCCGAACACCACCGAATGGATGGCACCAAGGCGCGCACAGGCAAGCATCGCCAGCACACCTTCGATGATCATCGGCATATAGATCGTGACGCGGTCGCCCTTCTTGACGCCCATCGCCTTTATCGCATTGGCCATCCGGACCACTTCGGTGTGAAGCTGCCCATAGGTGAGCGAGCGGCCCGGCGTGGCGGGATCGTCAGGCTCAAAAATCAGCGCGGTCTGATCTGCGCGGGTGGCCAGATGGCGATCCACCGCATTGTGGCACAGGTTCAATGTGCCATCGGAGAACCACGCAATATTGGCCGGATCAAATGACCACTCACCGCCTTTGGTCGGCTGTTTGAACCAGTCCAGCCGCTGCGCCTGCTCAAGCCAGAACGCATCGGGCGTCTCAATGGAGCGGCGATACATCTCTTCATATTGTTCAGCGACACAGTGTGTGGCGGCGTCTGTTGGCGGACGCTCGACAGCCTGGATCATGGTTCGTCTCCCTTGTGATGCACTAACCATACCGCGTGAACCTCCCTTTTTGCTCTCAGACAATGGTCGTAAGACTATCCGCTAGCTGGGCGAACACGCAAGCGCGCGGCAGGTTCAAAGCGACAAGATAACTTGGGAGGGATATCCATGTCGCATACCCGATCGCATGTTTTGACAAGAACCGCACTGCTTGCTGGCACTTTTCTGACAGCTGCGCCGCTCCTCGCACAGGATGCGGCTTCAGAACCAAGTGTTGATGAGCGGCTCGACCGGCTCGAAGCGCTTGTCACCGGCCTGATCGAGCGCCTTGACCAGCAGGCGGGCGAGACCGAAGCAAAAACGGCAGAACTTCAGGCTCAACAATCCGAAATTCGCCAGCAAGCCCAGATCATTCGCGCAGAGCAGCAAGCCATGCGCCAGCAGACCGACGCAGCGATTGAGACCGCGCGCACAGTCCAGACACGCCAAACTGAAATGTCGGAAAAACTTCTCGATTTCGAGATCGAGGCAGGGGAAGGCTTCAAGGTCGGCAATACGCGCGTCACCTATGATGGCTATGTCAAATTCGATGCGATCAGCCAGCGCACGAGCGGCGGACAATTGCCGGGCAACTCGATCCTGCGCGATTTCCTCATCCCGGTGGCAATTCCCGTAGGCGGAGAGGCAAGCGGGTTCGACACCGATTTCTCGGCGCGGCAAACGCGGTTCCTGTTCAAGACAGAAACCGATGTCGGCACAGATCACAAGCTCAGCGGCCTGATCGAACTCGACTTCAACGTAACCGAAGGCGGCAATGAGCGCGTTTCAAACAGCTTTGTTCCCCGCGTCCGCAACGCCCTCATCAATTATGACAACTGGACCTTCGGTCAGGGCTGGTCGACCTTCCAGAATGTTGGCGCTCTGCCGGATACGCTCGATTTCATCGGCGTAACTCCGGGCACCGTGTTCGATCGTCAGCCGCTCATCCGCTATACCAATGGCGGTCTGCAGATAGCGGTCGAGCAACCCGAAACCGTGGTCACGTCACAAACCGGCGCGCGTGTCATTGCCGGTGATGACCAGCTTCCCGATTTTGTGGGACGTTACAACTGGAGCGGCGACTGGGGCAATTTCACTGCCGCAACCATCGTGCGCCAGTTGCATGTTTCCACCGATGATCTGATGGGCGTCGATGATAGCGCCTTGGGCTATGGCCTCAGCCTTTCGGGTAAGCTCAATGTCGGCGAGAGCGATGATTTCCGCTTCATGGCAACTGCGGGCGATGGTCTGGGCCGATATATCGGCGTCAATATCGTCAATGATGCGGCGATCCGGATGGACGGCACGCTTGATCCGATCTTCACCTATTCAGGCTTTGCCGCCTACCGCCACAAATGGTCGGACGATCTCAGGTCAAACATTGCCGGTGCCTATTTCAAGGCGGACAATCCGGTACTTTTGACCACCAATCAAGTGACCGATGAAAGCTGGAATGCCTTTGCGAACTTGATCTGGACCCCTGTCGGTCCGATCAATATCGGCGTCGAGGTGATGTATGCCGAGCGCACTCTGGAAGATGGTCGCAGCGGCAATCTGAAACGTGTTCAGTTTTCGACACAATACAATTTCTGACCCTTTCGCGGGATTTTAGGCTAACGGTTTTCAGCCACTCTCTCTCCTCTCTCGACAGCTGAAAACCACCTGACCCCGCATTGTTCTAAAAGTGATCAGGACAGTGCGGGGTCACTTTTCTTGCAAGGCGGAGAGCGCTTTAGGCGTGTCCACATCGACCAGCCAATCTGGAGGGCATGGGACGCTTTGGCCAGTCTGAATCAGCGTGCGGGCGCCTTGATCGCCGTGGTTCACCGCAAGGCTCTCAAACAGGCCCGCGCCAAAGATTGCGGGCGGCATGCGCGTATCACCAGCCGCCGAAACCGCAATCTGCGCCCCTTCTTCAAACGCATGGATCAACGCGCCAAAATGGGCGGGCGGCACGCATGGCATATCCGCCAGCGCGATCAACAGCGCATCGCAACCGGCAGCGGAGGCCAGGCGGGCCGCCAGCGCAACCGAAGTGCCCATGCCATCGTCCGCATCCGGATTTAGCACCGGAACCAGCCCGCGCGCTTTCCAAAAGGCCTCACACGGATGCGCGAGTGAGGACACAATCACCCAGCTTTGCGCGCATCGCTCCACCGGCAGCGCGGCGGCAGCGTGTTCGCCCAAACGCCTGCCGTTCAAGTCGGCGGCCAGTTTATCAGAGGTGCCGAACCGGCGCGAGGCTCCGGCGGCGAGCAAGGCTACACCAAGCCGGAAATCAGCCACCTCAGCCAAGAGCCGCCCCGAAATCCGTCTCGTGATAGGTGCGGATCACCTCGGCGAGCGTGGAGAGCGCCAGAGTGTCGGGATCACGCGAGGAGTGGAACACACCAATCGGCGCGCGGATTGTAGCGATTTGCTCTGCCGAAACCCCGCGCGCGGCCAAGGCCTCGCTGCGCATTGCATGGGCGCGTCGCCCGCCCATCGCGCCCAGATAGAAATGCGGCAAAGTCAGCGCCCGCTCCATCAGATCAATCTCCCAGTCGTGATCGTGGAACAGGAAGACAAACGCGGTCCACGGATCGCTGCTCAAAAGGTCCGTTTGCGTTCGCTGTTTTAGCAAGGTGGCTTGGAACCCATCCTCTTTTATCGAGGCAATGAGTTGCTCATCGGGAGTATAGACAGACGTCCCGCATCCCATTTCGCGCGCCAGCCGGGCAAGCGATCCGACCCCGGCTCCATGACCGATAATCTGCAATTCCAGCGTGGGCCAGTGGCCGAAAGTGCCGGTCCCTTGCTCCGCATCAAAATGCGCCGGTCGCCATTCGGGCACAAAGCGCGCGCCGTCTGGTCCGATGGAGAGCGCGAACGCTTTGCGCGTCCGGATAGCGCCGAGGCAATCGTCAGCGACACTATCCCCGTCCAACACACAGAAATGCAGATCAATCCCGCCCCCGCATGGCAGGCGAATGTCGAGATAGGGCGAGCCTGCACCAAACCGGACGATGCGGGGCCTTCCCGATTTCAGCACATCGAGCGCTTCGGCAACCACGGCGTTTTCGATGCACCCGCCCGACAAAGAGCCCTCGAAAGAGCCATCTTGTGCAACGCCCATGATGGTGCCCGGATTACGCATCGAGGAGCCCTCGACCGCGCACACGGTGACAATCACCGCGCGCTTATTTTTTCGGTGACACTCATGCAGAAACAGGAGGACTTTGTGCAGGTCCAAAGGCCAGAGACCTCTCTACTCGCTGGTTGAAGCGAGATAGGCGACAATTGCCGCGCGGCGTTCGCCATCGCGCACCGCGCCTGCGACCATATCGGTGCCCGGAACATAGCCTCCCGGATTGGCGAGGAAGCGGTCGAGCGTCCCGTAATTCCAGGTGATGTCCGACCCTGCCAGAGCATCGCTGTAATCATAACTTGCCACTGCCCCCGCCTTGCGTCCGACCACGCCGTGAAGGTTTGGCCCGGACATATTCGGCCCGCCAGCCTCGGCATTGTGACAGCCGGTGCAGGCCTGAAATGCCTCTTCGCCCAATGCAACCTTGTCCAGCGCAGCGGGCGCTGCGCCCGCATCCGCGACAGGCGCGCCGGGCTCGCGAATGATGATCTGTTCGACCACGGGGGCAGGTTCGGCAGAGCCGCAAGCCGCTAGCATGGCAGTCAGCAGGCCGACCGTCAGAAAGGCGCTGTTACGCATCTTTGTGTTCCTCTCGGGTACTCTTATGCCGCTTCAGGCGAACTGTTTGGCAATCGGCAATTCGCGGATGCGTTTACCCGTCGCGGCAAAGATCGCGTTGGTGAGAGCGGGCGCGGCGGGCGGCAGGCCGGGTTCGCCCGCGCCGCCGATTGGCACATCGCCACTGTTGATGATAGCGACCTTGATCTCGGGCACTTCGTCCATGCGCAACATCCTGTAATCGTGGAAGTTGCTCTGCTTGATCGCGCCGTCTTCCAGATCCAGCTCACCATACATCGCGGCGGTCAGGCCATAGACCATGCCGCCTTCCATCTGGTTGCGAAAACCGTCCGGGTTCATGACATAACCCGCATCTGCAACGGCCCAGATATTCGTCATCTTGGGGCTACCCGAGCTCATATCGACTTCAATAACCTCGGCCACAATCGTCCCGAAACTCTCGACAATCGCAAGACCCTTGGCCCGGCCACCGGTCCTTGCCGCGCTCCACTCAGACATCTCTGCGAGCTTCTTCAGAACTGCAACATGGCGCGGCGAACCCTCCAGCATGGCAAGGCGATAGTCCAGCGGATCAGCGCCCGCCGCATGAGCTGCCTCGTCAATGAAGCTCTCGATAAAGAAGCCGTGCTGCGAATGATCGACCGAGCGCCACGCGGCAAACGGCAGATGCAGCGGAGCCTCGGCCACGCGCACGCTGGTGTTGGGAATGGAATAGATTCCCGGCACGCTAGCCTCGGCCGGATCGTTGCGCTGGGTGAAGATATTGTCATAGGCGATCAGCCTGCCCGCCTCGTCCAGCCCGGCTTTGAACCGGCTGAGCTCGGCGGGGCGATACAGCGCCTTTTGCGTGTCTTCCTCGCGGCTCCACACGGATTTCACCGGATATCCCGTCGCCTGCGCAATTCGCACCGCCATGGTCGCATAGACCGCTTCCAATCGCCGCCCGAATGATCCGCCCAGATACGGGTGATGAACGGTGATCGCGTCCTTGGGAATGCCGGTAGCATCGGCAATACTGGTGCGCACCATCAGGGGCACCTGCGTGGAAGTCCACACATCGCACTTGCCGTCTTTCACATGCGCGGTGCAGTTGATCGGCTCCATCGGCGCGTGGGCCAGATAGGGAACCTTGTATTCGGCTTCGATAATGGTCGCGGCCTTTTTGAACGCGGACGCCGCATCGCCCTTTGCGGCGGCTTCCTCGCCTCCGGTTGCCCCGGCTGCATCCATCGCGGCGGCATAGGCATCGAACTGGTCCTGCATCGTCCCGATTGCGCTTTCCGGCCTGGTCCATTCGACCTTGACCGTGTTGAGCGCCTGTTGCGCCTGCCAGTAACTGTCGGCCACCACAGCGACGAAATCGCCCATATTCAGGATTTGCAGGACGCCGCGCATCTCCTTGGCGCGGCTCGCATCCATGCTCGCGACGCTTTGACCCGGCACAGGCGCGCGCAAAGTCGCGGCATAGGACAGGTCGAGCCCTTCGGGCGCTGCATCCATACCGAACTGTGCGGTGCCATCGACTTTCGAGGGGATATCGGTGCGCGCCTTGCTCTTGCCCATCAGACGGTATTGCGAGGGGTCTTTCAGCTTCGGGCTCTGGTCCATCGGCTGCTCGGCGGCGGCAGTGGCGAATTCGGCATAGGGGGCCGACTTGCCGGACGCGGTGTGGATCAGAGTGCTGTCGCGCGTCTCGATCTCCTCCGCAGGCACGCCCCAAGCCTCTGCTGCCGCGCCTTTCAGCATGGTGCGCGCCGCAGCACCTGCAACGCGCATCTGGTGCTGACCCGTGGTGCGGATGGAGGACGAACCGCCCGTAATCAGCGCATCGGCAAAGCGTCCGATCTGCGTAAACAGCCCATCCCATGTCGGCTCAATCCAGTCAGCCGCGTTCATCGTGAAGGGCGCGACAAACATGCGCGCGGTGTCCGTCACGATATAGCTGCCATCGGTCGGCGCCTGCATCACGCGGACCTTGTCCCACGCCGCGTCCAGCTCATCCGCCAGCATTTGCGCCAGCACCGAATGCGCGCCCTGCCCCATTTCACAGTGCGGCACGATGGCGGTCACGATATTGTCCGTGTCAATCTTGACCCAGCTGTTGACGAGCTGCTCGCCTTCGCCAGCGGCAACCTTGGGCGCGAGCGCGTCAACCGGATTGCCCGAACGCACACCGATACCGATCAACAGCCCGCCACCGGCCAGAACGCCAGCGCCGATAAATCCGCGGCGGCTCCATTTGGCGAGGCGTGACGGCTTCTTCTCAGGAGACAGATCGTTCATGGTTCAGACCTCCCCGCTTTCGCGAATTTCGCGCGGTTCCAACTGGCCCGAGGCGACTTTGATTGCGCGGCGGATGCGGGTGTAGGTTCCGCAGCGGCAGATATTGCCCGACATCGCTGCATCGATATCGGCATCGCTGGGGCTGGGATTGTCGCGCAACAGAGCGGTCGCGCTCATGATCTGGCCCGACTGGCAATATCCGCATTGCGGCACCTGCTCCGAAATCCAGGCCTTCTGGATCGCGGTGAGTTCACCCTCTGGGCCTGCGATACCCTCAATCGTAGTGACAGTGCGGCCTTCGGCTTCGGCAACAGCGGTGGAGCATGAGCGGACCGGCACGCCATCAAGGTGCACCGTGCACGCACCGCAGGCCGCGATACCGCAGCCAAACTTGGTGCCGTTCATGCCCAGCTTTTCCCGCACGACCCACAGGATCGGCATAGCCGGGTCGACATCGAGTTCGACCAGCTCTTCGTTGAGGGTGAATTTCGCCATATCTGCTCTCTCTTGGGCTCTCGAGTGGCTCCCACACCGCTCGGTTTCAAAGGCGAACCTATCCTAGTGCGCCGCAGAATCAAAGCGCGAAGCCGCATGTTTGAAATAACGCGCGGACGTTGCGCGAGTTTCAGCGCGGAGATAATCATGCATTATGACACAAACGAGCATCGATACTTTTCTGGAGCTCGACATCAGAGCCGGAACCGTCCTCCGCACAGAATCCTTTCCTGAGGCGCGCGTCCCGGCGATCAAGCTGTGGATCGACTTTGGCCCGGAGATTGGGATTAAGAAAACTTCTGCCCAGATCACGGCGCATTACACGCCCGAAGGATTGGTCGGCGAGACAGTCATGGCAGTGGTCAACTTCCCACCGCGCCAGATCGGCACTTTCATGTCCGAAGTGCTGGTGCTGGGCTTTCCCGATGACAGCGGGGCTATCGTGTTGGCGGCGCCCAAGGCGGGCGTGCCAGACGGCGCAAAGCTTGCTTGATTTGAACGAGCGATCACCCACCCCGCCTCCCCGCCCGTCCACCACAGAATAGTGGCACTATTGGTGGACGGGCGGGGAG
>JBARXS010000097.1:0-4849 GCA_049647465.1 Erythrobacter sp. | reverse complement strand
AGATAGGTGACGAAATGCGCTTCATCATAGTCCGTGACGTGTTCGGACAGCGGCGGAAGGTCCTGGAAGGCAGGGGTCTCAGTCATGGTCAGCTCGGTTTCGACTCGCTTGCTTTCGGGCTTGCTTTTAGCACGAAATCCTTCGCCACTCTTAGCTATGCCGCTTATCCCCAAACAGGTAATGCGATATTCCAATTGAGGCTAATGGAGCGCACGACAAAAGCCGCTTTGTTTCAAAGCTTTTCGCGAAATCAGCACATACCTACTTTCATTCAGAGTATACTCCGTGGTTAAATACTCTGCAATCCCGCTCTCTCGCCAGCATGACCCTGCGCGAGACCTTTGCTGCCAATTTGCGCCGCTATCGAAAAGCGGTCGGCCTGTCGCAGGAAGAACTTGCCCATCGCGCACAGATCGACCGAACCTATGTCAGCAGCCTTGAGCGCTGTCAGTATGCCGCAACGCTGGATGTGATCGAAAAGCTGGCAGCAGAGTTAGGTATCGACCCTGCGGAATTGCTTGCAGGTGCGGAAGTCGACACATTATCAACTTAGCAGGGAGTTGGCTTTGGGGTTGCGTAAATAGCGTTCTCGATGACTGATGTTGGGGGTGAAAGCGGACTGTCAAGTTTGCGCTGGACGCGATCGGAAGCTGGCGCTTGGCTAAGGTGAATCCGTCATTGCAGGAATGATGTAGCCTCCCACGATCTGATCGCGCCACCGGCCCCAAGTGCCGCCCATGCGATAGTTGCCGCCCGTAATACCAACGACGAGCTCTAGTTCGGGGACCACAATCAACAACTGCCCTCCATTGCCGCTGGCTTGGTACGAGGTGTAACTGCGTTCTCCAACATCAATGGTGTTCACAGCCCAAATATAGGCTTGTGACCCGCCGAAATAGTTGTTCTGAAAGATCTCCGGTGTCATCCCAGTGGTTTCAGGGTTGATCTCAATTCGAGGTGTGGTGGACTCCTCGATCCAGTCCGCCTTCACGATCTGGCGGCCATTCCATCTGCCGCCAGCGGCGTACATTGCCCCAACCTTTAGAATGTCGCGCGGGCGCATATAGGCTCCGCCGCCAAGATAGCCCTCTCCGTTCGGAGCCAACGCCCAGTGATAGGGGCCGAAATCAAGGGGCTCTGCGATCAATTCATGAAACAGCTCAAGGACTGGCGCATCGCCAAACTCCACGAGACTTGCTCCCACGAGGTTGGCGCTTCCAGAGCAATAGGCATAGCGGCGCCCCGGGTCGTGGAGCATCGCGAGTTGGGCGGTGTAGAGCCAATAGTTTGGCTCAGCGCCCTGTGCCCACATATTCGCCTCATTGCCTGCGGACTCATTCGAATTGACGTCGCAATCGAGGCCGCTGGTGTAAGTCATCAAATTTCCTAACGTGATGTCCGCCTTTCGCATGTCATCGACAGACAGACCGGCGTCTTGCAGGAGCTGAGCAACCGGGCGGTGTTCGGCGGTGATCGCATGCCCTTGGTTCTGAAGCGCGCCGACCATGACCGAACCAAACACCTTGCCAAGCGATCTCACATCGTGGCGTTTCTCGCGGTCATGACCGTAAAAATACTCCTCGTAGACAAGCGCTCCTTGGTGCGAGACGAGAATGGAATGGATCAGATGCGGCTCGATTCTGGGGTCAAGGCCAGCGATCCTTTGGGTAAGAGCGTCCAACGCGGCCCGCTCGAATCCAGCCTGTTTGGGTGTGGTTACAGACCATCCGTCGTTGAGCTTCGGCGGAGGATTGTACTGCGCGGCACTGCCGCCGTCAGGGCGGCTGACGTAAGCCACTCTCTCGCTTTGGCTCGCTGAAGCCAGCGTGATCGGTTCTTGGAAGCGGTCATACTGCAGCCCAAGCTCGCCTGACTCCAGCCGGAAGAAGCGATGCCGCCGTTCGCGCGCTCCGCTTCCGCTGATCAGGCTCCACCCGCCTGTTGGCTCTACTTCCACCCGAAACCGGCTAGAGCCCAGAGTATTGTTGCCAGAGGGGTTGCGCACAACCGCTGAAACGGCCCCGTCTTCACCATTGAAAACGTCCAGAAACACACGGAATGGCCGGGGCTGAACATCAATCTTCGCCTGCCAAACACCGGCGTCGTTGACCGCCAGAACCACTGGCGTTGCGACATATTGATAATCGAGCGAAGAAGGCGGTTGATACCAATATCCACGGACTTCGGATTTATCGAGCGAAAGCTCGCCGCGAAACGCCTGTCCATCGGGCAGGTTCAGGGAAATCTCGCCGTCCTCATATCCGGCAGGGAGTGCGACCCCATCAATCTCGGCGCTCCAGTGTCCATCAAGAGCTCGAACAGATAAGGTTCGCGAGGCACTGGCCTCCTCTGCGCTCCACAGCCACAAACCCAAAGGCGCTGAATGTGAGGGTTCGCTATGCTGCGCGTGACCGGTCTGTGCCCCGATGGCTGCGAGCAAACCCGCACATACTGTGGCGACTTCAAAACGTCTTTTCATCCTTCGCTTCCCTATTGACTGCTCTTGGTTAAGCCTTGCTTTTGGAGGCTTCAGCGTCACGTGAAGAAACCTGAAGATTCTTGAAGCATGACATTTCGAACGTGATAAGACTGCGCATTGTGCACTATATTCTCCACGACCTGACGATAGACGCCGAAGTGCGCGAAGCGCGCCGGGGCACGCATGCGATCAAACTGTCCGATTTGAGTTTTGACGCTCTGGTGAGACTGATTGAGGCAGCGCCGGAACCTGTTTGCACATCGGACATGGCTCGGTCGGTTTGGCACGCCAAACACATCAGCGACGAAACAGTGTCGCAACGCATTGCCCTACTGCGTAAGGCCCTGAGTGACGATCCAAAGGACCCGACTTATATCCGGACCGTGCGAGGATCAGGGTATGCGATCATAGGGCCAGTCAGGCGGTTAGATGTCGATCCTGCAAACGCATCTCCGGTTTCGTCAAAGGCACTACGATCCACTGCCGCGATTGGAGGGATAGCGGCCGTATTTCTTGTCGCCTTCCTGGGCTTCGGCACATTCGGCGATGGCTCGCCGCCAGCCCCAGTGGTGACGCAGGCGAACGCGACATCGGAAGTCTCCCTTTTGGTCACGCGTGCCAATCAACAACTCGGCCTCCATCAGTCGGCCGAAACAGATCGGGCAATTGCCATGCTCCGTGAGGCGTTGATCCGCGAACCCGACCATTTCGATGCGCGACTCACTCTCAGCTTCGCTTTGTCTACGAAAGCCACGAAATTCGGCGGCGGCATCGAAGCCAAAAAGGAAGCCGAAGCCCTTGCTCGCGCGTTGATTGAAGAGAGACCCGAAAGCAGCAACGCTTGGTCCGCCCTTGGTTACACGCTCGGCTCGCAAGGGCGCATGGATGAGAGCTTGTCAGCGCTCCTGTACGCCTATCAATTGAACCCCGACAACGCGCCAGCCGGTTCCAGCGCGGCCCACGTTTTGCTGGTGCAAGGCCAACTCTACCAAGCTCTAGATTTGGAGTTTGAGGTTCTGGAGGCGGGTGGAAGATCGCGCTACGCCGAGATTCAGATTGCTCAGAGCTTGGAACTTATTGGCCATCCCGCAGCGCAGCAATGGCAGACCAAGGCGCTGACTCTCAATCCCGGGCAAGTCGTTGTCCTAAGTGAAGTCGCCAGATCGCATCTTCGAAATGGCCGCGCGGATGCCGCCCTCGAAACGCTTGCGCTGGTCGCCGGTGAGGACCGGTCAGCGCCCTCTATTCTGCAATTGCGAGGGCGGGCTAATATGGTGCTTGGCCGACTTGACCAAGCACGGCGTGATTTGGAGGCAGCTGGCTGGCGCGGGCGCTACGATCTTGCGGCGCTTGAAGCGAAAGACGGAAATCGAGCGCCTGCCGAAGAGCTCATCACTCCTCAGAAGCTGGCTGACCTGGACAGTGATCCCGACCCTGAGTTTCGGGTGTATCTCGCAGAGGTGTTCGCTGCGCTGGGTAACAAGAAGGAGGCCACCGCCCTATTGACCCAGGCAATCAACCTAGGCTGGAGGGACGGCAAATGGCTCAAGCAGTCGCCCTTTCTTGAAGGAATGCTGCAATCCCCTGAATGGCAAGAATTGGAAGACCGGATCGCGCGCGAGTTGGATTCGCAGCGGCGATTGACCCAAGGCGATACCAAGCTTGTAAGCGCAATCAATCGCTAGCCGAAGCAATCAAATCGCTTCGATTCGGGTATAGGCGTGGGCAATTGAGCACCTGCCTCTGGATTGACCCAAGAAGGAACGGTGCGGAAAGAAGTGGGTCTCTTCCAACGCCACTTCACGAAACTGGCGTCGTGCCCTCGATGACCGTGATTGGGTCGGCAAGCCGAATGTCGCCTTTCTGCCCTGTTGGATCAAAAGCGGACCTTTCACAAATGAAGCCCCGCCCGGCGTGTGCCGGGCGGGGCAGCCTTGCGGCGGTTACTCGCCATTGACCTTGCGGCTGCGGGTCCAGATCAGGCTGTAATTCTCGCCATCATCTTCGGCGAAAAGGTTCGCGTAGATCGGAGCGACGAAGCTCGGATCGTCGAGCTTGACCGAGAGGTAGTCGCGGCCTTCCTGGCTCTGCTTGCTCCAGGCAGCACCGATCTCGGCGCGGCCGACGAAGACCCGGTGCGAGGGTGCGTTCTCGCTTGCCTGCTCGGTTTCTGCGGTGATGCGCACATTCTTCTGCTGCACGCTCATGGTGACGATCTCGCCCTTGAAGCCGGTGGCGGTGCGGGTGAAGTTGCCGATATTGGCCATGATGAAATTCCTTTCGCTTTGGTTCGAACCTGCGCCCATCGCAGCCTCGATGGCCAGACGAGGGCGGTTGTGCGGGGCGGGCGCATCCCGTCAGGGACCGCAG
>JBARXS010000096.1:0-4635 GCA_049647465.1 Erythrobacter sp. | reverse complement strand
GGGCACGCTTGCGAACGGCCGGGCTGGCCAACACTTTATTCTCAGATACCGCTCGCCCTGAGCCTGTCGAAGGGCTGTCCTGTTTTTGCTCAGGTTCGTCCGAAGAGGAGGACGGTGCTTCGACAGGCTCAGCACGAGCGGGGCTTGGGGTGGGTTCCTTTAGTTCGGGCTCAGGCTCGGGCTCAGGCTCAGGCGCTGGTTCCTCCGCTTCAGCATCCCCAGACACTTCACCCTCGACCTCGACCACCAGCAGCATTGAGCCAACGGCAATCGTATCGCCCAACTCGCCCGCGACCTCGATCACGGTGCCTTCAACCGGGCTTTCGATGTCAATCGTCGCCTTGTCAGTCATCACATCGACGAGGTGCTGGTCCTCTTCGACCCGGTCGCCAACCTTGACGAACCATTCGACGATCTCCGCCTCGGCCACGCCTTCGCCCACATCGGGCATGTTGAAAGTGAACTTTGCCATAGTGCGATCAGTCTTTCAGAATTGAATCAAGCGCTTCGCCGATGCGAACCGGGCCGGGGAAATAGGCCCATTCGAGGCTGTGCGGATAGGGTGTGTCAAAGCCTGTGACGCGTTCGACTGGCGCTTCGAGGTGATAGAAGCAGCGTTCCGTGACGAGCGCCGACAATTCCGCGCCAAAGCCGCTGGTGCGCGTTGCCTCGTGCACGATCAGGCAGCGCCCGGTCTTCTTGACCGACGCCTCAATCGCTTCAATGTCGAGCGGCACGAGCGTGCGCAGGTCCAGGATATCGGCCTCAACACCTTTTGATGCGGCCACAGCCTCGGCCACATGAACCATGGTGCCATAAGTCAGGATCGTGACCTGCTCGCCCGCAGTTACGTGGCGCGCCTTGCCAAGCGGGATGCGGTAATAGCCCTCGGGCACTACACTGTCGGGATGCTTCTTCCACGGTTCGACAGGCTTGTCATAAAAGCCGGAGAACGGGCCGTTATAGATCCGCTTGGGCTCAAAGAAGATCACCGGATCGTTATCCTCGATACTCGCGATGAGCAGGCCTTTGGCATCATACGGCGTGGCAGGAATCACGGTTTTCAGGCCGGAGACATGAGTGAACAGGCTTTCGGGGCTTTGCGAATGCGTTTGGCCGCCGAAAATGCCGCCGCCAAAGGGCGAGCGCACCGTCATCGGCGCGATATATTCCGCAGCAGAGCGATACCGCAGCCGAGCCGCTTCCGAAATCAGCTGATCGAGACCGGGATAGATGTAATCGGCAAACTGAATCTCGGGCACCGGGCGCAAGCCGTATGCCCCCATGCCCACTGCGACCCCGATAATGCCGCATTCGCTGATAGGCGTGTCGAATACACGGGTCTTGCCGTGCTTTTCCTGAAGGCCCGCCGTGCAGCGGAAGACGCCGCCGAAATAGCCGACATCCTCGCCCATCACGATGACGTTGTCGTCACGCTCCAGCATCACGTCGAGCGCTTCGTTGATCGCCTCGATCATGTTGAGCCGGCGTTCGGCAGGCGCTTCTGTGGCGGACAAGGCCTGTGTTTCAGCGTTCATCGGCCCGCTCCATCCTTGGGGTGGCTATCGGGCCATTTGACCTTGCGCTCATGCGTGGCCTGCGCAGCCTGTTCCTGCAAGTGCCAGGGCAGTTCTTCAAACACGTCCTCAAACATTGTGCGGAACGGATGGTGCAGGCCATGGCCCAGAATGCCATTCTTCTCGGCCTCTTTGGTGGTGGCCTTGACCAGCTCGGCACAGTCCTTGTCCATGGCAGCCTGACGGTCCTCATCCCACTCGCCGATGGCAATGAGGTGATCCTTGAGCCGCATGACCGGATCGCCGAGCGGCCACTCATCCTGCTCCTGCGCAGAGCGATAGCCAGAGGGGTCGTCGGAGGTGGAATGCCCTTCGGCGCGGTAGGTGAAATACTCGATCAGCGTGGGGCCAGAATTGGCGCGGGCGCGGTTTGCTGCCCATGCTTGCGCCGCATAACAGGCCAGCGCATCATTCCCGTCGACCCGCAGCCCCGCAAGCCCATAACCCAGCGCGCGCGCGGCGAAGGTAGTCCGCTCAGAACCGGCAAATCCACTGAAGCTGGATATCGCCCACTGGTTGTTGATAACATTGAGGATAACCGGTGCATTATACACGGTTGCAAAGGTGCAGGCGCTGTGGAAATCGCCCTCTGCGGTTGAGCCCTCGCCCACCCATGTCGCGGCGATCCGGCTGTCACCCTTGATCGCACTCGCCATGGCCCAGCCCACCGCCTGCGGCGTCTGCGTGGCGAGATTGCCCGAGATGCTGAAAAAGCTGTGTTCACGGCTGGAATACATGATGGGCAGTTGACGCCCCTTCAGCTTGTCACCCTTGTTCGAATAGATCTGGTTGATCATCTCGATCATGGGATATCCGCGTGCGAGCAGAATGCCTTGCTGGCGATAGCTGGGAAAGACCATATCGTCCGACGCAAGCGCCATTGAAGCTGCCACACTGGTCGCCTCTTCGCCGGTGCACTTCATGTAAAAACTGGTTTTGCCCTGTCGCTGCCCGCGAAACATGCGTTCGTCAAAGGCGCGGACCATCGCCATATGGCCCAGCATTGTGCGCAAAGTATCGGGGTCAAGCTTCGGATCCCAGGCCCCATGCGCCTTGTTATCATCGCCCAGAACACGGATCAGCCCATAGGCCAGATCGCGCATATCTTCGGGCTTCGCGCTTTCATCGGGGCGTGGCTGATCGCCGGGCTGGCCGATTGCGATATCGCTGAAATCGGCTTTATCGCCGGGGCGGAATTTTGGCTCGGGAACATGCAGGGCAAGCGCGGGGCGATTGTCTCCTGCGGCATTTGATGTGTCGGCCGGATTGGCCATATCAGCGCTCTCCCCAGTGGTTCGCGCGGCACCGGAAGGAGCCTTGCAATCATTGCTTATTCGTGAATTTTTATTTCACTGCAAGGGACTGGTCAAGCGCTGCGAGGTGGTGACGCTCAAACCGCAACGGGGGCCTTGATCGGAGGCATCGGGGCGTAATCATGCACCACAAAGTCCTCTATCCGGTAGTCGAATATTGTTTCGGGCGTCCGCGTGATTTCCAGCGTGGGATGGCCGGTGGGCTGCCGGGTCAGCTGTTCCTCGATCAAATGGGCGTGATTGAGGTAGAGATGCGTATCCCCGCCCATCCACACCAACTCGCCCGGCTCTAGCCCGGTTTGCTGCGCCATCATCCGCGTCAAAAGCGCGGCGGACCACAGGTTGAACGGCAGGCCAAGCGCCACATCGCAAGACCGTTGATAAAGCGCGCAATTCAATCGATGACCCGCGACATGGAACTGATAGCTCTTGTGACACGGGGGCAGCGCCATGCGGTCTATCTCCGCGACATTCCAGCCCTCGATAATATGTCGCCGGCTGCCGGGGTTGTTCTTCAGGCTTTCAACCACGTGCGCGACCTGATTGATCCCATCGCCCGGCTCATACAGGCCATCCTTGCGATAGCGGTATGTAGGCCAGTCGACCCATTGTTTGCCATAGACGGGGCCAAGATCGCCCCACTGATCGGCGAAGGCCTCATCCTCAGCGATGCGCGCGACGAAATCCTCCAAAGCGATATCGTCGCCGGTCTGCTTCACATAATGCGCATGCGGCCATTCATTCCAGATTTTCACACCCTGCAGCACCAACGGGCGGATATTGGTGTTGCCGGTCAAGAACCACAGCATCTCACGCGTCGCGGTCTTCCAGTATACCCGCTTTGTCGTGAGCAAGGGCATTGCACCTTCGGCCAAGCCAAACCGCAGCTGCGTGCCGAAGATCGACCGTGTCCCGATGCCGGTGCGATCTATACGCTCAGAGCCATGCTCCCAGATTTCCCGCATCAGATCGAGATATTGATGCTCGAAATGCGCGGGGCCATGAACCTCGGAGGGAATCGTGTTAGGATGCTTAAGAGTCGCCATGGCGAAAACTATACGCGGCAAATGTCCGCTTGCCACCCTCGCCATCCACACCTATAGGCGCGCCCCTACCGCATGATTGCAGCGATGCATTGTGCCGATTGAGTCGGGAAGTAGCTCAGCCTGGTAGAGCACCGTCTTCGGGAGGCGGGGGCCGGAGGTTCGAATCCTCTCTTCCCGACCAACAATCGGCTCACGTCAGACGAGATCGCTGTGCGCGGTAGGGGACACATGCCCCTCAATGCTGTCAACGCTGGGCTGCATGACGCTCATCCCGATGAACCCTAGAGCTATGGTCAGACCCCCCAGCCCCAGTGACAAATGCCACCGAAGCCGCATGAAATCACGCGCCGCAAAGCCTAGGCCGCGATCCACAAGCGGGCTGAACGCAATAAAGGCTCCCAGATAGAGCATGGCGGGACCGGGCCATTCCCAACCCTCCAGATACGGAATGAACAGAGCTGCCGCGATCAGGCTGGGCATCACCGCAATCAGATACACGCCCGCCGACGCCTGACCGGCACGGGCAATCGCCTGACCCCACCAGACGCCGCCCAGAAAGCTGAAGATCATTGCGGGATAGACTATTCCCATGAACAGCGCGCTGAACCGGTACGGCGTATCGATCACCACCAATGCGCAGCAAATGATCTGGGGCAGCAGCCCGGCATAGCCCAATCCCCGGGCAACGGGCGTAAGCGA
>JBARXS010000095.1:0-20930 GCA_049647465.1 Erythrobacter sp. | reverse complement strand
GGCCATAGTAGTATTCGATAGGCTGGCTGGCGATGATCTCTTCACCGGTCTGGGTGTTGGTGAGGGTGTATTCGACATACATCCAGTTGTTGTCACCCGGTTCTCCGCGCGCCTTGATAGTGAACGGACGCGCTCTGCCCGTCACTTCAAATGTGCCGAGCGATACGGTGCGGTTGGTGGAAGTCGGGCTTGCCGTGAAAGTCTGGCTGCGTTTTTCCCCGCCAAAGGAAAGCAGTACCGCGACTAATAATGCCAGCACAAAGCCGATGCTCGCGACCAATGCGGAGTTTACTGCTTTGTCTTTGTAAGGATTGGGCTGATGCGGAGATGGCGTATCGCCGATGGCGGGATATTGGCCGGTATCCTTAACCCCAAAGGCCGTTGCGACATCTGCAGAAGAGATGAACTCTTCCAGCGTCCAGTTGTATTCGTCCCCGGTCAGTTCACACGACAGCACTTTGCCCCCGCCGACATAGCTGGTGGAGCGTACTTCATCGCCGCGTTTTACCTGCCAGTAAAACTCTCCGATAGCGCGCTTCACCGTGCTGATTGCGGGATCGTAAATCCGCTTCATCCGCGCGCCGTCAAAGCGGAAGGTGTCGTTACCCGGATTGGCAGGTTGGGAGAGAATGGGCGTGCCAAAGCTCCACCCGCTTTGCGTGAAGACCAGCCAGCGATAGCCGTTATACGGATTGAACAGCAGGAATTCCTGCCAATCGTCCCACCCGTCAGATTTCTCCAGATGGCCGACGACCGCCCATTCGACGCCATTGACCTTGCCCATCGTGCCAAGCGGGATGACCAGATCAGTCGCGGCCTCGACATGCTCGGCAATAAGTTTGGCCGAACTGCCCGTCAGGTCAATCTCGCTGCCGCAATACTGGCAGGCATACAGCGTTGAATAGCCCGCCGCGCGCAGCTCGATGGCTCCCCCGCATGAGGGACATTCCAAGTTCTGAAGATCGGAGCCCCCGGTTACCATCACCCCGCCTCAAAGTCGGGTCGCGACCAGTGCTCAAACACCCTGAGGCCGGACGGTGCCAGATCCTCGAGCCGGTAATAGGCGCCGCGCCACAGGCTTTGCCCGTGCCCGTCACTTTGCCATGTCATCGCCTTTTTGGAGGTTGTCCGAAGATCGATGCTTTCCCGCGCGAAATTGGGCGAGATGATGTGCGGCAGCGAACCTTCTACCGCGACGCAGCGCACGATCTTCACATCGGACACCGTATAGGCGGTGCCGTCCACAAACAGGCGCTGACCCATGCTCGCGCGGTCTGCCGTGTCAATCGCCTGAAGATTGGCGACCTCGTCATCCTTGGGCTCAACCTCTTCCATGATCATATAGAGGCCCGCTTCCTCCGCGACCCATTTGGTTGAGCCATCGGGGAATTGCAGCAGCCACTCATTCCAGAAACCGCGATCCCACGCCCAGCGCTCTCGCCCAACGATCTCGCCCCGCGCGCCGTCTACCGTAAGCCGCGTGCCGATCTGGATCGGGCTGACATCAAAGGGCACCTGCCCTGCATCGCCCACCGTGGTAAGCTCATCGCCCGCTTTGCTGAGCAAGGCATTGCAATGGGTGCACGTCACCACGGGCAGGCCGGGCTGGCCTGTGCCGGTCGGCGCGCCGCATTGGGGGCAATTGGCTTGGGGCTGCATCATCCGCTTGGTCTACTTGGCACTCGGAGCCCGATCACATGATCTTGGCGAGCAGCTGCGCTTTCTTTGCCTCGAATTCCTCTGCGCTCAACGCGCCCGCTTTTTGAAGGGCGTGCAGTTTCTCTATGACCTTGATCGGATCTTCGGCTGGAGCAGCGGCGGCGGCAGGTTGCGCGGCCGATGCTGCTGCGCCTGTCAGACCGCCCTGCATGACCTGACCCAGCGCCATGGCAGCCGCAACACCGGCGCCAGCGCCAGCCACTCCGCCCGATGCGGCCATCGCCTCATCCAACGAATCCGCCGCTTTGAAGGTCGCATAATCCTGAAGGTTGCCGATCGCCCCCATCGAAGCGCGGTTGTCGATCGCCTCCTGCACCTTCTCTGGCAATGACAGGCTTTCCACGAACAGCGACGGGATCACGATGCCCCATTGATCCGTTGCATTGTCAGCTGCCTGCTGAAGGCTTTGCGAAAGCGCCGCCTGATCCGCCGCCATATCAAGGAACGGCGTTTTGCCCGAGCCCAGCAAAGCGGCAAGGCTGGTCGCGATGATGGAGCGCATCTGCGCTTCCATGTCGCTGATCCAAAGCTCATCGAGATTGGCAAAGGTCGTGTTGTAGAATTGGTCAACACTTCCAAGGCGGAACGAATAGGTGCCAAACGCGCGGATACGGACCGCGCCGAATTCGGGGTCTCTGACCGTGATAGGTTGCGCTGTGCCCCATTTCAGTCCCGTTATCTCGCGGGTAGAAAAGAACGTCACATCGGATTTGAACGGCGATTTGAAGCCCTTGTCCCAGTTTTCAAGCGCGGTGATAACGGGCAGGGTATCGGTCTGCAATTCGTACATGCCCGGCTCAAAATGATCGGCCAGCTCGCCATTGTTGAGGAAAACGGCGGCCTGCCCTTCCCTGACGGTGAGCTTTGCACCGTACTGGATCTCGTTATCCTCCATCGGCACGCGCCAGGCCAGCTGACCGGACTTTTCCTGCCATTCGAGGATGTCGATGAACTGTTTGGAAAAGAACCCCATAAGTACCCCGCAGATTGAAAAGTGATGCCTGTCTTCAGCCAGAAATCACTGTAAGGACAGTTAACGCGGCCTGCCAAGGGCAATCGGGGCCGCACCCACACCAATTTACACCCGAAGTTTTAAGGAACACCGCCAATGTCACTGCGCCCCCGCATCCAGCAGAACGAAGACATCCGTTTTCTTGGCACGGTGCTCGGCAACATTATTCGCGAGCATGGGGGTGAGCGCCTGTTTGAACGGACCGAACATATCCGGTCATCCAGCGTCAACCGGCACCGGGGCGATGAACTGGTTGATCTGGAGCTGGAGAAGCTCTCGCTCGATGAAACGCTGGCTTTCGTTCGCGGCTTTGGCCTGTTTTCGATGCTGGCCAATCTGGCAGAGGATCGTGATGCGGTGATGGCCGAGGCCAGTGCCAGCTTTGCCGATGCGGTGGAAAGTCTGGCCAAGCATGGCGTCAAACCGGAGGCCATCGCCGACCTGCTTGACGATTCGCTGATCGCTCCCGTGCTTACCGCCCACCCGACAGAGGTACGGCGCAAAAGCGTGATCGACCATCGCACGCGCATTGCCGACTTGATGGAGAGTCGCGACAGCGCCCTTGCCGCTGGCCGCTCCACCGATGACATTGATCAGGCAATCACACGGCAGGTTTCGTTGTTGTGGCACACACGCACACTGCGCCGCGACCGGTTGTATGTCACCGATGAAGTGGACAATGCGCTCGATTTCATGCGGCAGGTGTTTCTGCCGGTCCTGCCCGATCTGTACCGCAAGATGGAGGCTGCTCTGCCGTACCGGCCAAAGAGCTTTTTGCGCCTTGGCAGCTGGATCGGCGGTGATCGCGATGGCAATCCCTATGTCACCGCAGAAAGCCTGACCTATGCGCTGGGGCGCGGCGCTGAAACCGTGCTCGGCTTTTATCTGGATGAGCTTCAAAACCTTGGTTCCGAACTCTCCATATCCAGCGAACTGGCTGATATCGCGCCGGAGATCGAAGCCCTCGCCAATGCCAGCGGAGACACATCGCCGCACCGTCAGGACGAACCGTATCGCCGTGCCCTGATAGGCATCTATGGCCGGTGCGCCGCGACCTACAAAAAATTGTGCGGCAAAGAGCCTGCGCGCGCCGCTCTGTTGAAGCTGGAACCGTATAATCGCCCAGAGGATTTCAAGGCCGATTTGAGAACGGTCGGACGCTCGCTGGCCGCGCTGGGCGGGGAAGCCTTCGCGTCAGTCGGGGCGCTGGGCAATCTGATCCGCGCTGTTCGCACTTTCGGTTTTCACCTCGCAACGCTCGATATGCGCCAGAACAGCTCTGTGCACGAACGGGTTGTGGCCGAACTGTTGGCCGGCGCGGGAGTGACGGACACCTACCTCGATCTGGACGAAGCGGCGCGGGTCAAAGTGCTGCGCACCGAACTGGCGGGCAAACGCCCCTTACGAACGCCATGGGCGACCTATTCCGAGGAGACGCAAAAGGAACTGGCGATCATTGATGCAGCGGCCAGCGCGCATGAGAGCTTTGGATCGCAGTGCATCACGCAATACATTGTTTCTATGGCACAAACCGTGTCCGACCTGCTTGAGGTTCAGCTCTTGCTGCGCGAAGCCGGTCTGTATGAAGGCGGTGATACGCCGTCCTGCCCGATCATGCCTGTGCCCCTGTTTGAAACCATCGGCGACCTTGAAAATGCGCCGGGCATTATGCGCGAATATTTCGCCATTCCCGAAGTCGCCGCATTGAGCAGGAACAGCGGATTTCAGGAAGTGATGATCGGCTATTCGGATTCGAACAAGGATGGCGGGTATCTCACATCAAGCTGGATGCTCGCCCGCGCGAGCGAAGCGCTCGCCCCCGTCTTTGCCGATGCAGGTGTCAAAATGCAGCTGTTTCACGGGCGCGGGGGCTCTGTCGGGCGCGGTGGTGGCTCAGCCTTCGAAGCCATTCGCGGGCAACCCCAGGGCACCGTCAATGGCCGCATTCGCATCACCGAACAGGGCGAAGTGATCGCTGCGAAATATGGCACGATAGAAACCGCTGCGACCAATCTGGAAGCCATGGCGAGCGCCACTTTGCTCGCAACACTGGAGCCTGAACGCGTACCCCCGGAGGATTACAAGCGCTTTGCCGAAGCCATGGACGCCATTTCGTCTTCAGCATTCAAGGCGTATCAGGGGCTGGTTTACGAGACGCCGGACTTCGTCGATGTCTTCCGCCAGATGACCCCCATCGCGGAGATTGCGACGCTGAAAATCGGATCACGCCCTGCCAGCCGCAAAGCGTCAAACGCAATCGAGGATCTGCGCGCAATCCCGTGGGTGTTTTCATGGAGCCAGGCGCGCGTCATGCTGCCGGGCTGGTACGGCGTGGGACATGCCCTTTCCGGGTTTGAAGACAAGGGCCTGATCAAGGCGATGGCGGCGCAGTGGCCGTTCTTCAAGAACACACTTGCCAATATGGAGATGGTGCTGGCCAAATCCGACATGGCGATTGCGGCGGAGTATGCCGGAATGGTCGAGGATAAGGCTTTGGCCGATGCGGTCTTTACGCAAATCCGCGACGGTTGGAACCGCACGCATGACGCCCTGATGGAGGCGACGGGGCAGTCATTCCTGCTTGAAAACTCGCCCAAACTGGATGCCTCAATCCGGTTGCGATTGCCCTATATCGAACCGCTGAACCTGCTTCAGCTGGAATTGCTGAAGCGCCACCGCGCGGATCAGAGCGATGAAAGAGTGGCAGAGGGCATAAAGCTCTCGATCAACGCAATCGCAACGGCATTGCGAAATAGCGGGTGATGGCCTCAGGCCAAAACGACGTTAGATGAGAAGGGCTGTCCGAAGCCGAACTCTCGTGTAAAGAAGCCTAAGCCTCTTTTAAAGAAGGCTGTGCTTGTCCGAGGGGGGTCGTGCTTGCAAAACCGTAGATGCCACAAATGTCGGTTAGGCGCGGAGTGTCCGAACGCTCTCTTCCCACGCCTAAGACCCGGATTGACCGATGCAGCCTGAAGCTGCGACCGGAGTCTCGCTAAGCGCGAGAGTGTTTGGCGCGTTCCAGTGCAACACTGCATCTGGCCTAACGGTGCTTGCGACCAATCGGCGCGCCAATCTGGTTCTGGCAATTCTGATCCTGCAACCCGAACATCGCATTGATCGCGAGACCCTTGCCCGCATGCTGTGGCCGGATCGCTTCCTGCCGCAAGCCAAAGCCAGTCTGAGGCAGTGCTTGCATGATCTTGGCCGTCATCTAGGTGATCGTTCCTATTGCGGGCTGTTCGTCAGCCGCAGCGAAGTCTCCATCGATCCTGATAGTGTCACTTGTGATCTGTTTGACCTTGAAGACCATCTGAGCCGCGACAATGCAGCGGCTGCGATTGAAGACCTGTTGGCGATTGGAAACCGCCGTATTCTTCAGAGCACTTCTTTGAACCCTGTGTTTGACGAATGGCTGTGCGCCCGGCGCGATCACATTGATGCGCGGATAAAGGCCGCAATCGCCGACGCCATCCGCCGCGCGCCCGATGCAGAGGGAGACCGGCTCCTCGCCGCAGCCCGGGCGCGATACCCGGCCTATCAGGCCGCCGTGACGGAAATCGGCCTGGTTCCCATCGCCGTCCTGCCATTTTCACAAACAGACGAAATCGGTGGCAGCTTCTTCCTTGGCGAAGGGATCACCGACGAATTGACCGCGCAGCTTGGCGGACTTGGGGGGATTGCACTGGCTGGCAGAACTTCAATCGCGGCGGTCATCGCAAAGGGACGGACCCTCCAGCAGATCGCATCGGAACTGAGTGTTAAGCACCTTGTCGAGGGACACGTAAAGCGCACTGCGGCGACAATCGAGGTGCATATCGCTCTGATCGACGGGCAAACGGGCATGCAGTTATGGTCTGACCGGATCACGGGTTCGATTGAGGATTTCTTTGAATCGCGCAGCGTCATCGGCGCGAATGTCATCGCCTCCATCTGCAAAACCCTGTCGCTCAGCCCGTCTCCGGGCCCTGTGCGCAAGATGACCTCTGACCGGGAGGCCTATTCGCTGTATTTGCAGGGCCGCTCGCTGATCCAGCGCTCCCTGCAAGAGGGCGCGGTCACCAAAGCCATCGAGTTGCTCGAAGAATGCCTCGCCATCGATCCTGACTTTGCCGAGGCGTGGGCGGCGCTCGCCGATGCGCATGTGCACACCGCTGTTTATACGCCCTGTCTGGACCGGATCGAAAGGTCGCAAAAGGCAGCGGAGTGCGCCTCGCGTGCGGTCGCGCTTGATCCGGGACAAGGTCAGGCATTGGCCATTCAGGGGATCCACGAATGGACTCGCAAGAACCCGGCAGGTGCCCTCGATCTCGCATTTGAAGCCTATGCGCGCGAACCGCAATCCGCGGATGTTGCCCTGCGTCTCGGATCGTTCCTGCTCTATATCGGTCGCACGCGCGATGCCCTGCCTTTCATTGAAGCCGCGACGCATCATGATCCGGTCTACGGGCGCAATTACGCCCTGCTCGCTGCGGCCCATTTCAATCTGGGAAACATTGACGAGGCCGAGGCTGCGGCCACCCGCATGAGGGATCTGGGTATGCCGGGAATGTGGCTGGCCGTGGTGCAAGCCGCGCGGGGCAATCATGACGAGGCGGTCGAAACCTATTACCAGTCCCGTACTTTGATGAATACGGTGATCCTGCCGCCTGCGGGGATGGAACCGATGAGCGACGACGCACGCGATGCCTATTGGCGCATCGCCGCAGACGGCGTTTGCAGCGGAAGGCCACAGGCGCAGGCGGTGTACCGCGAAATGCTGAACGGGCTCCACGCGACAATGCCGGACCCTTACGATCCCACGATTGCTTTCCCGGCGTTGTGGTTGGGCCATTCTCGGCTCGTAATGAAGATATTTCGCGAGCGCATCCATCCTGCAAACATGTTCGCCTTGATGACGCTTTGGTCAGATACAGACCCGATCCGCCAGACGCGCGAGCACCCCGAATTCATGGCTTTTGCAACCGAGATCGGGTTGGTTGAAGCGTGGAAGCGCTATGGCTGGCCAGACAGGATGCAGGACATGTCGACTAACATTTGAGGCCCGCCGAATTGACGCTCTTTTGACGTTTGACCGGCTTGACCGTTCAGCGAATTCTCGGGCATTTACGCGCCAACGGGGAACAGAAATAGTGGCGTAATACAAGCAGCCATTGAACGATAATCTGACATCGCATCAACCTCCCCAAACAGTGCTTATCGGCGTGCCTATGGCGCCCGGAAACAGCTTCGTGATCGGAACACACGCCGCACTCAGCGGCCGTGTTTGAACCCCGGTGGGTGGCTTTGCGACCCGACCAGCCACCGGGGTTCATTTTTTTGCCGGTCGCCGCATCTCTCGATCCCGAATGACGCATTCTTGCCCGCTCTCTGCAGCAGGGATAAAGCTCAGCGATGACTTACACACTCCATGGCATGGCGGCCTCTCAGCACCAACGCGCGCGTGCGATCCTATATGCGGATGAACGCGGTCCCCGTTATCGAGAAGAAGGCCGGCAGCACGGAACGCACTGGCGAGGTAGTGCCAGCCATTGGCCGCTGGATGATCCCTGTCGTCAAGAGTCCCGAGGGCGAGATCATACAGGATGGCGCCAATATTATCGACCATCTGGATCAGGCAGGCTTCAGCAAATCACCACTCTATCCCCCAGACCCGGCCTGAAAGCCCAAAGGAGGCCTCCTATTAGGGAGCCGTCATGGGAACATCAGGCAACGATCTAGCTTTTCTCAATAGAAACAAGGGCAATTGGCGGAGAGTGAGGGCTCCCCAACAGCCTGCTTCAGATCATCCCAAGCGAGAGCCACGTCCAAAGCGATCACAGCAGCAACGCCTACCGGACCAAGGAACACGCTGGCCGCCTTAAGCGAAGCAGCACCCAAAGCGCCTACCGCGAGCACCGTCCCCGCAGAACGAATAGTGTCGCCATCAATGGATTCGTAGAGTTCGGAGAAGACCTCTTCGATGGAATACCCTTCGTCGAGCTGCTCTTTGATCCAGAGGCCGCCTTCGATCGCCACGGCAGTGACGGCCAACCCTGTCGCTACCGCCCCGCTTGCGGAGCCGTCAATATTGCCCAGGAGGTCGAGCTTGCCCGCCCTCGCCGCCGTAAATGATGCCGCGCTGGCTAAGGTTGATGAGAAGGTCGTCGCCCTTACCGCCCTTAACAATTGCACCCTCGCCCCCAAGCGCGAAAACCCAGTCGTCTCCATCGCCACCATTTAGGATCATTCGCTGTTCTTGGCGGGCAACCCCAGCATCACGATCTATGATAGGCTCGTCGGGCGAATCTCCAGCAAGGACAAGAGAGTCAAATTCAGCCCAAATCTCGTCGGCTAGCGCCTTTTGGTCAGCGTCAAAGACTTCGCCCTGCTCAAGATATCGAGCCGCAAACCCGAGAATGACATCATCGCCGGCGCCGCCATGACGCTGTTCCATGGCTCTTGCCATCATCCAGTCTGTATCGGGACTGCCTTGAGTTGCGGAGTAGTCGAACCCCAACCCCTCAACGACGGCTTCAGCAAACTTTCGCTGAGTTTCTTCATCGTCAGAAAGAGCCGCATCGATGAGAGCATTGAACTGCTCTAACCCCGGGAGAACTACATCCTTGTATTTATCATATAAATAGTCCGCGAAGTCTGCTCCGTACGCTCCAACGACGTATCCGCCTGCAATCGAGCCAGCGATTGCGAGAAGTGGACCGCCAAAAGCCAAGCCAACCGCCGCTCCGATCGCCCCGCCGCCGACACCACCAGATGTCTCGAACATGTATCGGAGCCAAGTCTTGTTAGCTTCATCAACCTTGCCCTGCGCGTTCAAGTCCGCTGCATGGGCGGCCGTAACGCCAAGACTAAGGATATCACCCAAAACTCCCGCTTGACGCATGACCTCTAATGCAGCGCTCAATATCGTGAACCTTATGGGCTGCCATTTCCCGCCGTCAGACGCGGAGGCCTCGCCCGTTGATGCTTTTGCTGTATTCGGGTCAAAATCATCAATTTGGGATGCCGTCGGGTATTGTTCCTTGAATACGGACGAATAAGCGCCATCCCAAAACGATCCTGTGCGAATATTTTGAACGATCGTCTTGGCCTTGTCCTTTGACAAGGCCCCATTAGCGATAAGCTCTTGCAGGAAGTTTCCAGTGCCTTTGTAAGGCACCTCATACTGCCCTGTTTGGCCGAGATTCCTCCACTTCCCAGTACGAGACTCTTCCCGGAAAAATGCGCCTTTATCGTCGGTAAGGATACGGAATTCCGCGTCCTGACCAGAACCAATATATCGATCAAGGTCTGACCGGATCGATGCATTCGAGTTGCGGTTTTCCGTTACATCTTGGATCGAGAAATCGCCGGCGTTCTTCCGATTAGCCCCGAGCCGAGGATCATCGTCCGGAACACTGTAAGAAGTCCGAATGATCTTACTGGACTGCGGGCTTCCCCCATCATGATTGCGTTGCAACCAGTCACGGTAGGCATCACCTGTCTGCCCTTGAAGGCGATTTAGCTCTTGATGGACATCTTCAGTGATGACCACCCGCTTATTGTTGGAAAAGAGGAGGTCGAGCAGATTACTAGACTCAGTAGTATCGCGTGCTCCGTCGATAAGGGTGCGGATCGAGCTCGTATCGACAATCAGTAGCTGGGCACTCATTCTTCATCCCCCTTTGACCAATCAATATCATCTGCAGTGTATTTTCGAAGGTAATTGATAATGTCGGGATCTTCTATACTGCCATAAATACCGCGCAAAAACTTTGAAGCAATGATATTTGAGGTCGAAAAACCAGCCCTATTACCAAGGCAATGCTTCCACCTATACTTAACTTCAAAATCTGTGATTTTGTTGAGACTTTCTTCAGACAGCTCACCGTTCTCGGGTCTTTCAATAAAAATTTTTCTTATCTCGGGTTCACATAGGAGCGCACGCGCAAGACCAAGCACTTCTTCCAGTGAAGGCTTAACCGCCCTAATCCCATGTTGCCCATCAGGCGCATTGACCAGTCGATCTTCGATGAACGCCAGAGCCTCTGGCCCATCGAAAACCTCAATGAGGCTTGCAGCTTTGCGCCGCACAAGCCCGGTGGCCAGCCACAAATCCATGAAACGCCGGTCCCTCATTTCACCCACCTGCTGGTCAGAGATGAACTGCTGGACTGCTTCATGCTCGCTATCTGTCAAATCACCATCAAGGCCGACTCTTTGAAAAACCGGGCCTAGGATGGCGTCAGACCAAAGCTTTGAAGCAACACCGGCGATTTCATCGTGGCTCGGCCTAACCTGCTGGTTTCTGTAGAGTTCAAAAGCACTGGCGTCGTTGGTAGACATCAAACTAGTCCTTTGATCTGCGAGAGCTGGGAGATAGGTAGACCTTCACCTTGAGCATCCATCCAGAAGGGCATCAGACTGGCATCCGGACCCAAGCGGCGTTCGTTTCCCGCCCTTTGCTCGCTGGTTCCAATCTCACCAAGGGCATTCCCTCTGCATGCCGCGCCACGAGCCGTTCGTCGCCGACATCCATCGTATCGCCATCGGCAAAGGCCTTTCCTTCGCGCAGCAGATAGCCCGTTACATTGTACAAAACGCCGCCCTGCGCTGCGGGATCGGGCGCATCGGCTACGTGCATGAGGTCATGACCGAGGAGCGGCAACAGCCCTCGAGCCACCGCGGCGTATCGCCCATCCATCCGCCCGAACTCAAGCCGCATCCAAGTATCAAGGGGAAGCTCACCAAGTTCAGTTCCGGCAACCGCCCCTTGCGCGGCGTCCGCGAACGCTTCGGCCTCAACAAGGGTCTGAGCCGGGTGCCAACACACCCCTACGGCCTGCGACGAAGGCACAAGGGCGGCCGTGGCGATCGTCGTAGCCAGCGCCTTGCGCAGCCCGTCAACGCGATCCTTAACATCCTCAATCGGAGCAATCACAATATGTGACTTGTGGCTCTTCGCAACGTCCTCGGCCCTAGGCCAAGCCATGTTAGCTTTTGCGCCAATTTCCCATTCCGTGCGAGGCAATTGCGCAGGCACAACAATGCACGTCATCGCCACTCCGGCGACGACAAAGCCAAACCCCGAACCTTCGAGTGGGTCGATTTGAAGAGGCTGAAGCGTTTTTGCAAAGACAGAGAAGCTCTCAGCCAATCCCCGCTCAAGAGCCCTGAAGTCCACAGCCGGCTTTTCGCCTGCAAGCAGGTAAGCGATAAAACGCTGTCCGGATGGAAAAGCCGAAGTAGGCCCTTCCCCACGCATGTTTGGAGAAAATTCCAAGTCTAACCCTCCCAACATCCATCCTCTACTTTGCCGCCCGATTTACAAGTCACAAAAAGGTTTTCAAAACAGAAATTAACACTCAAACCTGCGGACTTCTGCGGGTTCCGCAGACACCCCTACAGAAAGTCTAAAGGGGAGAGTTTGCGGGGGCAAACGCCAAATTGTATGTAACCGACGCCTTACACGATTCTGTGTCACCAACTCACTTTTCGCGACCCGCCTCGCTCAGCGCCTGGCTGATGGGCGAAAGCAGATACTGGATGATCCGTCGGCGCCCGGTCTTGATCTCAGCCTGCACTGCCATGCCCGGCTGCACCCTGTCGCACAGCGGGTGGCGCGCGGGATCCTTGGCGCCGCAGGCGAGATCGATCCGCGCCGCGTAAACCAGCCCTGGGTGAATTGGCTGTCCGTTCTCGTCGCGCACGCTCGCTGCTGGCCCCTGGCCCTGGTCGATAGCGTCTCTGCTGATGTTGGCGACAGTCCCTTCGATCAGCCCGTAGTCGGTGAAATTGAACGCCTCGAGCTTGACCGCCACGCGTTGACCAACACTGATCGAGCCGATGTCCTTGTTCTGGACGAACGCTTCGACGGTCACGCCCGCGTTGCAGCTTGCGGCTTCGGACGCGCCGCCGCAACACGGCACAATCACCATCAGCGGCTGCGCGGGCTGCACGATCCTGCCCACGGTGGTCACGGCAAGCTGCTGCACCACCCCGTCGACAGGCGCGCGCAGTTCCTGATATTGCCGCATGCGCGCGGCTTTGCGCAATTGCGCGCTGGCGAGCCCGGCCTCGCTTTCAGCCTCGGCAAACTCTGTCACGGCGGTGCGCCCGAACCCTGCGCGCAAGCCCAGCAGTTCGGCATCAAGACGGCGGATCGAGGCTTCCGATCGGGCAAGATTGGCGCGCTGCACTTCGATATTGCGCAGATGCTCGGCGCGCAGCTGCTCGTATTCGAGCAATTTGAGCGTTGAGAAGAACCTTCTTTCAGCGAGTTCGGCGCGCGCGCTCATCTGCTTGTCGATGAAGGGCAGCGCCTCTTCAAGTTTGGCGACCTCGGGTTTAGTGGCCCCAAGCTCGGCCTCGCTTTCGGGGCGCTGCTGGATAAGCGCGCTCCTTTGCGCCTCGTACTGGGCCACGGCATTCAGAACAAATGCCTCTTCGGTCGCCACGATCTCGGGGGAGGCACCTTCGGGCGCGACGAAGCGCGCCGGGTCACCGCGAAGATGGGCGAGCAAGGCATCATTGCGCGCCTTGATTATCTGTGCCGAGCGCAGAGATTGAGTGCTCTGCGCCTCATCGGCGGTCGCGAGCGTCGGATCGAGTTCGATCAAGAGCTCGCCTTTGCGCACAAACTACCCGTTCTTCACATGGATCGCGCGCACCGCGCCGATTTCGATCGGCTGGATGATCTTGACGTTCTCGCCCGGCACGGTCTTGCCTGCTGCGGTCGCCACCACGTCCACCCACCCCACTATCGACCAGATGAGCACCAGCACGAACAGCCCGCAGCTCATCAGCAGCAGCCACCTGAGCCCTGGGCTGGGCGGCTTTTCCATGATCTCAAGCGCAGCGGGCAAAAATTCATGCTCGGCCTTGGGCTTGAACGCCTTGTCGGCCTCGTTCTGGCTGCGCCAGCTTTCTTGCAACACCTGCCAGTGGCGCGCCAGAGTGGGGAAACGATCGGCGATCAAGCTCATGCCTGCATCGTTTCTGGATCGCCGCGATAACCGATCTGCTTGGCATGGAGCTGGGCGTAGCGCCCGCCCGCCCTCAGCAATTCCTCATGCGAACCGATCTCGGTAATCTCTCCCGCCTCGACGGTGATGTTTCTATTGCACGGTCGCACGGCGGACAATTGGTGGGCGATGATCAGCACCGTGCGGCCCTTCGCAATCCGGGCGAGGTTCTTCTGGATGATCTCCTCGCTCTCGGCGTCAAGCGCACTGGTTGCCTCATCAAGGATCAGGATGCGCGCCTTAGGCTTGGGCGTGTGCAGCTCTGTGTCATCTGACTGATAAAGCGCGATCCCATCCTGCTTCACGTCCATGAAGAAGTAGCGCCCATGCGCTAGCCTGTCGTTCACTTCCTGCAACGTGTGAACGATGAAATTGACCGGCGTCCTCAGCGCCTTGGTCACACCGTATTCGCGCATCAACCGGTCATCGAGCTTGGACCAGTATTTCACGGTCCCGATCCGCTGGCGTACGCGGCGCGCGGTCTCGGGCTGGACCCTCACCATCCAGCTCTTCGAGCCAGAACGCTTCACTACGAGGTACAGCCCATCGCCATCGCCGATCTTGCCGGGCCTTGACGCGGCCTTCACCGCTGTTGCCGAAAGCTTTCCCATAACCGCTAAAACTCCCACATTTATTCCCACAAATCCAATCGGACACCGATGGATGAGCAAGGACCGTGTGGGACCCGAGTTGACCCATAAGCCTAGAGAATCACTTGATTTTCTCGGACTTCAGTGGAAAATGGGGAACACGGGATTGGCGGAGAGGGAGGGATTCGAACCCTCGGAACCCGTAAGAGCTCAACAGTTTTCGAGACTGCCCCGTTCGACCACTCCGGCACCTCTCCGTCTTCTCCCAAAGATCGCACCTTTATCTGCGCGTAGCCCTGATGGTCGGGGGCATGCTTCGCGTCTTGGGGAGCGAGGCCGTTAGCGCAGCGCCTCTACCTTGCCAAGCCCCTTGATTGCGCATTTAGCCTTCTTGCTTTTGAGCCACACTCGGCCGAAAAGCGGGCATATCTGGCCGCCACTGTTCATTCGCGCTTGTTTTGCGGAAGCGAAGCGCCATATTCTCGTCCATATGGAACGCGCCGAATTCTTTTCGAATCACGCCGGGCGCAAGATTAACGCCCCGCGACAGACCCGCAGCCGTTTTGGCATTGGCGAAGTGGTCCGCCACCGCCTGTTCGATTTTCGCGGGGTTGTATTCGACATCGACCCGGTCTTTGCCAATAGCGAAGAATGGTATGAGTCCATCCCCGAAGATATTCGCCCAAACCGCGATCAGCCGTTTTACCACCTTCTCGCCGAGAATGAGGAATCCAGCTATGTCGCCTATGTCAGCCAGCAAAATCTGGTGAATGATGGCGACAGTGGACCGGTGGATCATCCAACGCTGCCACAGCTGTTCGAACAGTTCAGCGATGGGCGTTACCGGATGCGCCGCTCGCTTACGCACTGATCAAAGTGGGGACTTTCCCCCGTGAGCCGGAGGTGAACGCCCGGTTGGCTGAGACAAAACGCCGAACTGATCGAGCGCTAACTCTTCAACTTCCAGCCCGAGCGCAGCAAAGCGTAAACGCCCAGCGCCATCAACAGATTGAACACGCCAATCCCGATCGCTGCGGCAACCACATCGCCACCGGTGCCGATGTCGCTTTGTCCCAGAAACCCGTATCGGAAGCCTGAGATGACATAGAAGAACGGATTTGCGCGGCTGACCGCCTGAAAAGCAGGCGCAAGGTTATCGAGCACATAGAACGTGCCTGACAGCAGCGACAAAGGCGCTATAACGAAGTTTGTGATCGCCGCATTGTGGTCGAACTTTTCAGCCCAGACCGATGTTGCAAGGCCTAGAAGCGCCAGCATAGTTGAGCCCATCAGCCCGAACCAGATCACCGCCCAGAGATGCGCGACGCCCAATGAAACGCTCGGCCACAAGGCCATTGCCAGACCTACAGTGCACCCGACCGCGATCGCTCTGGTAACGGCGGCTGCGATAATCCCTGCCATCATTTCCCCTGGGGAGAGAGGCGGCATAAGTAGGTCGATGATCGTGCCCTGTATTTTGCCAGACAACAGCGAAAAAGAGGAATTGGCAAAGGCATTTTGCATCATGCCCATCACAATCAGGCCCGGCGCGACGAAGCTGGCAAACGGCACACCTAGAACTTCACGCCCTTCCCGGCCCAATGCGACCGAAAAAATCACAAGAAACAACAGGGTTGTAACGGCAGGCGCCCAAACAGTCTGGGTCTGCACCTTGAGAAACCGCCGCACCTCCTTCATATAGAGGCTCCACAGGCCAACGCGATTGACCCCGACGATCTGCGGAACACCGCGAGCTGGGAATTGCGTGCCTATCGCATTTGTCGAGGCAACTGGATCTGCGGCTTCGGAACCGGCGGATGTGTGGGCAGGTGTAGAAGTATTGGATGCTTGCTCGGCCATAGAAGGTCGCCTAGGCGAGCAGAGCGGTACAGACAAGGTGCATGAGGGCGATTGACCGGTGCACAAACAACGAATGGAAGCGAGTATATGAGCTGGACTGACGAGCGTATCGGAACGCTCAAGAAAATGTGGGAAGGCGGTTCAACCGCAAGCCAGATTGCAGAGGAACTCGGCGGCGTCAGCCGCAACGCTGTGATCGGCAAGGCACACCGGCTCGGCCTTAAATCTCGCCCATCGCCCGTAAAAGCGAATGAGAAGAAGAAAGCGGCCAAGAAAGCAGCCAGCAAGACAGCTTCGCCGTCCAAGAAAGCTGCAGATACTGCGCCAAAGGCGGCTGCAAAGCCCGCTGTGAAGCCCGCAGCCAAAGCGGAAAAGCCCGCGGCGGCGCCCACGGCCGAGGCGCCGAAAGCCACCTCAGCCAACACGACACCATCGCAGCCGATGCCAAATCCGACACAGGACCTTCCCAAGATAGTCTCGGTTGGACCGGGCGGCTTCCTGCGTCAGGGTCCCGGCGATCAGCAGGCCCCGATCCCGCCCGCTCCGCCGCGTCGCCTCGTGCCTGCCAAGCCCAGTCCAGAAATCGCGGACAAGACCAGCCTCCTCGACCTGTCGGACAAGGTGTGCCGTTGGCCGATGGGCCATCCCGGTGAGCCCGACTTCCACTTCTGCGGCGTCCCGGTGAACCCCGGTTTCCCCTATTGCGTCGAACATTGCGGCAGGGCCTATCAGGCACAGCTGCCCCGGGGTGCGCGCCGCCCCCCGCCACCTTTGCCGTTTGGCGGACCCAGAGTGCGCTAAGGCGGGCGTTAGGGCGCTCTGGCCGTGCCCTCCTTTGCGCATCACGCGCAATTACACTGCAAAAGCCCGCTGATGTATTTTGGCGGGCTTTTCCTTTCAATCGACAAACACCGAAAGAGAACAAACCATGCCGCTATCGCTTCACGCGTCCTTTGTGCCCAGCGCGCTTCAAATGCTCGGCACCGCGCAGCATTTGCTCAACAAGACCGAGGCGTGGTGCGGCGAAAGAGATTGCGACCATAGCGAAATACTGGTCGCCAAGCTGATCGATGATATGCTGCCTTTCTGCTATCAGATCAAAAGCGTGGCCGAACATACGCAGGGCGCAATCGAAGCCGTGCGCGAAGGTGTCTACAGCCCCGACCTCAATCCCCCGCCCACCACATTCGAAGACCTGCGCGCAAAACTGAACACGGCGCAGACCTTTATGAGTGATCTGGCCGAAGACGAGCTGGAAAGCTGGATCGGGCGCGATATGCGGTTTGAATTCAAGGATCGCGGGATGGACTTCACGGTTGAGAATTTCCTGCTCAGCTTTGCCCAGCCCAATTTCTACTTCCACACCACCGCCGCCTATTCGATCGCGCGCCATTTGGGCGTCCAGATCGGCAAGATGGATTACATGGGTGCGGTTCGTATCAAGGGGACGTAGGTCGAGGATACAAAGACCCTCTACCGCCCGGTTTCCTCCAGGTGACAACAGTTTACGACATTTTGCGCTTGGAAGAGCTAACGCTGGTCAAGCGCGCCCTTTTTGCATTCACCGCGCATTATCCGGAGCTGAAATGACGATCAAGACAAGCGCCCCGAAACTCGTGACCGCAGGTTTCGCCCTGGCCATGTCGACCGCAGCGATGGCCGAACTTCCCGGTCCCGTCCGGGCGATGATCGACGCAGCGCTGGCGACCGGCGACGAGGCAAAAGTGCGCACAGTCATTGATCTGGCCAAGACAACCAATCCCGATGACGTGGCGGAGCTGGACGCAATTCTTGCATCCTATGAAAGCGATATCACGGCCAAGGCCCAGGCGCAGGCTGCCGCCGAAGAAGCCGAAATACGCGCTCAGGGCCTGCTTGAGGGTTGGTCGGGCAAAGGTGAATTGGGCGCATTCAATTCAACTGGCAATGCTGAAAACACTGGCATCACGGCAAGCATCGGCCTCCGGAAAGAAGGGCTTCGCTGGCGGCACAAGCTGTCTGGACGCGCCGACTATCAGGAGGCGAACGGCGTAACGACGCGCGAACAGTTCCTCGCCGCGCTTGAGACCAATTACAAGTTCAACGATCGGCTCTATGCCTATGCACTTGTGCAATATGAGCGTGATCGTTTTCAGGGTTTCTCAGGTCGCTATTCGGCCTCGGGTGGTCTGGGCTATGACGTCCTGACCGAGAATCCTTCGCTTTCTGTAAAAGCTGGCCCGGCATGGCGGCGCACCGAGCTGGTGGATGGTACATCGACCAGCAATCTCGCCGGATTGGCGGCGGCCGATTTTGACTGGCGGCTCTCAGACAACATCACCTTCACGCAGGATGCGAGCGCGCTCATCCAGAGCGGATCAAGCACCTATATCTCCGATACCGGATTTCAGGCCGCCATTTCGGACGCGCTTTCGGTTCGCCTGTCCTACACCGTTGAAACCGACACCGCCCCACCGCCGGGCGCGGTGAAGACCGACACATTGAGCCGGGTCACCATCATCTACGATTTCTGAGCAAACCAGATCGTGTGGCGCGGCCCCTTGTTATTGGGCCGTGCCCGCACTTCGCGCGCTTCGACCTGAAATCCGGCATCGCGCAGCCGTTTGGTGACTTTGTGGTCGGGAGCGGCTGACCAGATTGCGAGGATACCTTCAGGCGCGAGGGCTTCGCGTGCTTTTGCCAATCCCGTCCGCGTGTAGAGCCGGTCATTGGCATCGCGGACCACCCCGTCAGGACCGTTGTCGACATCCAGCAGGATCGCGTCATACCGGTGCCCTCCGCCCTGCCCACATTCCCTGATCACGTCAGCCACATCGCGCAATGCAACGCTGCCGCGCGGATCATCGAGAGTATCCCCGGTCAGTGTAGCCAGCGGCCCGCGTGCCCAGTCCAGAATTTCCGGCACAATCTCCGCCACGGTGACGTGCCCCTGTTTCGGCAGGCGAGCGAGTGCCGCTCTGTAAGTGAAACCCATACCGTACCCCCCGATCAGCACGCGCGGAGCCTTTGCCCCCAGTTGCGCAAGGGTAAGCACAGCCAGTTGTTCCTCAGAGAACTGCATGCGTGTTCCCATCAATTCCTCACGGCCGAGCATGATGATGAAGTCGCGCCCGTGACTGACCAGAGTGAGGGTGTCCCCACCGGGAATGGAGGCGGTGGCCAAAGTCTTGCGTTCAAGCATGATAATCCAATCGGGAGGCCTGATAAGATAAGGGCCGCAGGTTTCCCCGCGGCCCAAATCCTAGTCCGTATGAAGCGACGTTTAGTCCTTCAGGAAGTCGGGCATGGCTGCGGGGCCATCATTGCCGCCCCCATTATCGCCGCCGCCATCGCGGCCCCGGTCATTTTTGGGTCCGCGACCGCCGCGACGATCACCGCCACGACCGCCACCGCCACCGCCGCGTCCACCGCGACCGCCTTCACGATCACCGCGAGGTTTGCTTTCGCGCGGCGGGCGAGTGTCTTCCAGCTCTTCGCCAGTTTCTTGATCAACAACCCGCATCGACAGGCGAACCTTGCCGCGATTGTCGATCTCGAGAACCTTGACCTTCACTTCCTGACCTTCGGAAACAACATCCGTCGGCTTTTCAACACGCTCGTTCTTCATTTCGGAGACGTGGACAAGACCGTCCTTGCCACCCATGAAGTTCACGAATGCGCCGAAATCGACGATGTTGACGACCTTTCCTTCGTAGATTTTGCCAACTTCGGCTTCTTCCACGATGCCAGCGATCCATTTCTTCGCCGCTTCGATTTCATCGGCATTCGAAGAGCTGATCTTGATCATGCCTTCGTCGTCAATGTCGACCTTGGCGCCGGTTTCAGCGACGATCTCACGGATGACCTTGCCGCCCGTGCCGATGATGTCGCGGATCTTCGACTTGTCGATCTGCATCGTCTCAATACGCGGAGCGTGCTTGGAAACTTCGCCACGCGATGCGCCGAGAGCTTCGGTCATCTTGCCCAGAATGTGCGCGCGGCCAGCTTTCGCCTGCTCAAGCGCCTTGGTCATGATTTCCTGCGTGATACCGGCAACCTTGATGTCCATCTGAAGGCTGGTGATGCCCTCTTCCGAACCGGCGACCTTAAAGTCCATGTCACCAAGGTGATCTTCGTCACCCAGAATGTCGGACAGCACAGTGAAATCTTCACCTTCAAGGATCAGACCCATCGCAATACCCGAAACCGGACGCTTCAGCGGAACGCCTGCGTCCATCATCGACAGCGAGCCACCGCAAACTGTCGCCATCGAAGACGAGCCATTGGACTCGGTGATGTCTGACAGAACACGGATCGTGTACGGGAAGTCTTCGGTGCTGGGCAGAACCGGATGTAGCGCGCGATAGGCGAGCTTGCCATGGCCGGTTTCGCGGCGGCTGGTGAAGCCAAAGCGCCCCACTTCGCCGACCGAATAGGGCGGGAAGTTATAGTGGAGCATGAAGTTGTTGTATGAAAGGCCTTCCAGCCCATCGATCATCTGCTCTGCGTCCTTGGTGCCCAGCGTGGTGGTGCAAATCGCCTGCGTCTCACCGCGGGTGAACAGCGCCGAACCGTGGGTGCGAGGAAGCAGGCCGACCATCGCCTCAATCGGGCGAACTTCGTCAGTCTTGCGACCATCGATACGCTGACCATCCTTCAGGATTGCCTTGCGCACGATGTCGCTTTCCAGCTTCTTCACGAGCTTCAGGCGGCCCATATATTCAGCCGGATCGCTCTCGGCGAGGTCAGCATAATGCTCGCGTGCCTTGG
>JBARXS010000094.1:0-3943 GCA_049647465.1 Erythrobacter sp. | reverse complement strand
TCTCAGGGGTGGCTGACGTCAGGGTTCCATTCCTAGCCTCGTGGATACCCACCTGGATATCCTCCAGCAGGTCAACGATAGCCCGGTAGAGGGCAATTAATTCGGCGGCAGCGGGTGCGGATTCCGGCTGGCCGGACTTAATACAAATGTTGATATGCTTCGCAATCTGGTTCGCATTGCTACCGAGTTTTCCCAACCGTCCAGCGAACTTCGCAAGCTCCAGAGTGGCGGCGTTGGTTGCCCGGTATTTACGCGGTACCGGTGTACCACCCAACACCTGTTTGATGTAGTCGCTGCGCGATAAACCAGCTCGCTCTGCATCGGCAACCACCTGCTCGAATAAACCGTCCGATACCCAGCAACTAAGATATCGGCCACGGTCTCGTTTGGGATTAGAGATTCGTTCGTCTGGGCTGTTCTTACTCATTCTTCTGGCCAGCTTCTGCGTCTGATTCATGGTGACGATCGGCGGTATTACCGAGGTTTATCTGGCACGTTCAGCCATACGACATTCCGTCACTCGTAATGTCATTGTGCTGGCGTCCGGGTTGCCAGAGGGATTGCAAAGGGAGAGCATCTCCTTTTGCTGGGGTTAAGGGGCAACGCCCTTATGGGGTAGAGGGGCAACGCCCTTCTCAAGTCGCCGTGACACGCCGCAGGTGTGTTACACGGCACGACTTGCAGCCGCGCCAAAGTTGTTCTATTGGGGATAAAGGTGCGGGGATGGCCCCGGCAAGAGAGGACAAAACGCCACCGACATTTTGCCACCACCAGTGGCGAAATGAGCACACGCTTAGCGTGTGCAACGGTGCAGTCTATCGGCTAAGGATTAACACTTCGTGTGTAGGCACATTGGTCGTGAGTGAATATTCACTCCCTGGTACAAACGTTCGCTCTCTCGCTATTATAGAGCCAGATTTCATTATCGTTCTAGCTAGCCTCAGCGGCCCCCCTACGATGCCAAAAAGATCTGTCGAAGACCGTTTGCAATCGTTGCAGGATAAACGCGATGCCCTGGCAGCAGAAATCAAGGACATTCAAACCCAAAAAGCGCGGCAATTGCGAAAGCGCCAACACCAACGGGAAGCACTTTTGGGCAAAGCCGTCTATCAGCTTGTGGCCGAGGGCGCTGTCATCACTGCGGGCACCTGGTCGGAAGAATTTCTTCTTCAACTGATGGACCGTCAGCTTGTTCGGCAGCGCGATCGCCAATTGTTTGGACTGAAACCGTCAGCGGCATCTGTCCCCCCTGCTATCAACATCAACACTGGTCGCGCTGCTGTGGAGTCGCACAACTCGCCTATGACGAATAGCAGCGTTCACCGTACGACTCCTGCTGCTATATCGAAGAGCAAGGAAGCACCAGCGAAACAGCTTACGGCAAGCTCTAAACGGCAACTCGTTGAGGGCAGTTCACAGGATGACCTGATGGGCGAATTCAATCTGTAAAAAAGGTGGTTGCCAATGTTCCTATGAGGCCACTAGCTGGAACGCTTCCTGGCAATTCTCTGTGGTGCAAATAGCGCTGATCGGTTTGCTCGTCATGATTTTGGTGCCACAGTTGGGGCAGCCATATTTGATCGGCTTATTCTTCGGCTTTACCGGTTGCCGCTGCTCCCCCTTCCAGGGAAAAAAGTGTTCTGGCATTGCCTCTATAACCTGCTGGAATTTACCCCCCTCCTCTATCCAATGCTGCATGGTGAAGCCGGTCTTTGAACCTTCAGGCGTTCCATCGCGAGTAGCTGGTATACCTAGCTCCCACATCTTCGTTGTGAAAGATTTGGGATAGTACCCTTGCGGCGGGCTTTTTGCTGGATCACGCTCATGCACCCACAACTGAACCATGAGTCGTACCAGCCACGCCAGACAGTCTTCAATACTGGCATCCAGCAATACAGGATTCAGGCTCAACTCGTGCGCTGTTTTGCGATGCATCTGCGGTTCGCCTGATTCCCCCTGATGATCTGGCTCAGACTTCAGGTTTTTCTGCCACCGCGTTGGCGTGAAATAGCCATTGCTGCGGCCATGGGTCGCAAAGTTCAGCACCACTGCTGGGAGTTTGCCATCGAACAACTCCTCATTCAGGTAGTCATAGACCTGTTCGTAGTTAGCCCATAGGTCTGCGGTAGGGGTGATATCAATTGACTGCGCCATGGCGGTAAAATGGCGATAAAAAATTGGTTGGTAAACCAACTTTTGTCAACTGGGCTCAAATCCAGGCTTTAACTATGCACGGTTTGTCGCATCGAAATTAGCATCCCGTCGTCGCTGATCAGCGATGCTCCGATCCATCTGTGTAAGCGTCTTATATACCCATTGTTTGACGTAAACGTTTCCTGAGACATCTTCCAACTGCTTAAGATGCTCTCTTTGCTCCTCTAGCATGCTGGAATAGCTTCCAATCCATCCTCCTGTCGTTAGCCTAGAGTGAATAGGATCGAGCTGATCAACCGCATCAATATAAGTATTAATGAAGTCAATAAATTTAGGTGCCCAAGAACGGCTATCTTCTCTGCCATCGAATAGTCCGATCCAAGAAAGGATGAACTTTAGGCGATTTTGTTTGTCATCTAACATCCACGGCACATAAATTTCTACGGGAAGATTACTCAATACGCCTCCCGCAGACGCATTTCTAAAATCTGCATCAAACAAACACTGTAGACGAAGTGTGTTTGCCTCCTCTAAGGCTTCTTTTTTATCTATATATTTTTCCCATACTAAGTTTGGATAACTGCTAATTAAATGATGTAATACCTGCTGGCCATTGTCCTCAAAAGAGAGTTGGATATCGAAGTTTTGCAGATCAACGGAGCTAATAATGAATCTAAGTAATCGACAACAAATGTCCTCTGTAAGATAGCCACCGTTAATCAGATTCTCGATCAGGTGACGCCAGCTATACCAATCCGTATGTGAATACTGCTCGCACTCAAACAATGCAGGATTAGTTACTGACTGTATGATGGGTTCAACCTGCCAGACTTGCTTTATATCAAAAGAATATAGCCAACTACTCAAGAATCTAATTGTTGCCCATGCACCGTTCGCGCCTTTCTCTTGAATTGTCTGAAGAAATTCTTTTGTCAGAGCCGGGGTAATTTTCTCTAAGTAATCATCCCAGGCAATATGCACTGCTTGAAAGGGATCTACTACATCAGTCTTGATCAGCTCAATGGCCTGACGCATTAGATCGTCGTTCAACTCAACAGCAGAAATTAAGTGGATGCCGTAAGGTTTAAGCTTGTCGACAGATAAAGCGGTGTGCAGAGAATTTAGTCCGAGAGATTGATCCTTTTGGTGTGCTCCTACAATGACTCCTCGAACTAATGTCTCCGCAACAGGTATCTCAGTCTCTGAAGATATCTTTGCAATGAGTTCACCTAATAGAACTTCTGTGTCGCTAATGTGTCGCGAAATATTCTGTAGAACTGATGGAGCTAGGTTATACCGACCACTGAGGAACTCGTCCAAAAGTGGGAAGAAGTAAGCTGAGGAAGGTGGGCTTTCGCGAATAATCTGATCAATCTGACGAGAATTGAAATCGTGATCGCTTACCTCGTCGCGATTGTAAGGTACATCAGGGTCATGGAAATCGATACTGCCACCGGAACTGTAGAGCAATAGTAGATCAACGGATTGCTTAGGTAGCAGTTCATCATAATATTCTCGAAGCTGACGATGATAATCTTCTGGCACCTTCCAAGAAACAGAGAAATAAAGTAGAGTATCTACTGCTTTTATTGGTTGGTACCATCTGGGATAATGTGTGTGAAGCCGTTCAATCATTTCGCGTAATTCATCGAATAGTGAGTTGAAAGAGAGCATATCTTTCAAGTGGTCACCGATATGCTTGAATGCATCTTCTGCAAGTGGATCTCTATCCCTCAGCGCTATTTCTTCCAGACGGGTGAGAGCAGCACGATAATAATCAAAAACTTCC
>JBARXS010000093.1:0-3102 GCA_049647465.1 Erythrobacter sp. | reverse complement strand
ATGGCAGGGCCGGGCCTGAGTTTTCCAAACTGTTCGCAACCTATCAACGGATCAAGGCGAGCTATGTCGAGGATGTCAGCGACGATCAGCTGGTGCGCGGCGCGATTGACGGGATGCTGGCATCGCTCGATCCGCATTCCGGCTATCTCGATGGCAGCGACTTGCAGCGCCTCGAAACCATGATTGATGGCAATTATTCGGGTCTGGGCCTCTCGGTTGTGATGCAAGATAAAGCGGTGAAGGTGATCTCTCCTTTCCGTGGTTCTCCCGCAGACGAGGCCGGCATCAAAGCGGGCGATTTCATCACGCATCTCGATGGAAAGCTGATTTATGGCGGCGATCTGGATGATGCGGTCGCGCAGATGCGCGGCAAGGAAGGAACATCGATCAAGCTGACGATTTTCCGCCCCGGTCGTGAAGAGCCCTTTGAAGTGCCGGTTACGCGCGGCGTGATCGAGCTGGAGCCGGTTACCTATGAGCTGAAACCGGGCAATATCGGCCATATCATGGTTAATGAGTTTTCCGCCGATGTCGGCGCGGATGTCTTCAATGCGTGGCGCACCATGCAGGAACAGGCGACCGGCCGGATGAGCGGGCTGGTGCTCGATCTGCGCTCCAATCCGGGCGGCAGTCTGGATGAGGCCGTGGCTCTGTCCGACCTGTTTCTGTCCAAGGGCCGGATCGTGTCGCAACGTGGGCGCGCTCGCGGTGAAACGCTGTTGTACAATGCCGAGGAAGTGTTCCGCGGCGATATGGCCGAGGGCGTTCCGGTGATTGTGCTGATCGATGCGGGCTCCGCTTCGGCATCCGAGATTGTCGCAGGCGCATTGCAGGACCATCGCCGTGCGCTCGTCATGGGAGAGCGCAGCTTTGGCAAGGGATCGGTGCAATCCTTGTTGCCACTGGGCCGCGATGCCGCGCTGAAACTGACGACCGCGCGTTACTTCACCCCGCTGGGCAAATCGGTGCAGGAAGGCGGGATCAAGCCGGATATCACGGTGCCGCAGCTGTCCGACCCTGATCTGGCCCTGCGAGAGAAATACCAGACGCGCGAAAGCGATCTGCGCGGCCACCTGATCAACGAGCTGGAGATCAAGGATGAAGAGCTCGAAGACGACAAGGTCGATGACCCGCGTTTCCAGCTGACCGCAAACCAGCTCAAGGAGCAGGGCGTCGAGGATTTCCAGCTGTATTATGCGCTCGAAACCCTGCGCCGCACGACAAAGAGTTCTGTAGCGTTAAGAAACTGAGCGCTCTAAAGGGCCTCGCATGACTGGACTTATGCAGGCGCGTCTGCTGGCGCTGGGTCTGCCGGCGGCTTTGCTGGGCGGGGCCTATATCAGCGAACTGGTGTTCGGGCTTTACCCGTGCGAGATGTGCTGGTGGCAACGCTGGCCGCACTTTGCGGGGCTGGGCTTTGCGGTTCTGGCGTTTATCGCGTCGCCCGCGCGCCTTTGGACCGCTCTTGCGGCGCTGGCGATTATTGGCTCGGGCCTGATCGGCGGCTTTCATGCGGGCGTCGAATACAGCTGGTGGCAAGGCATCACCGGCTGCGCAACGATGACGGGCGTCGATGTGATGGATCCGGCGTCTGCTCCGCTGATCCGATGCGATGTTGCGCCGTGGGATTTGTTCGGAATTTCTCTGGCGGGGTGGAATTTCCTCTTTTCAGTGCTCGGCGGGATCACCATATTGATTTTGCTGACGAAACCGCAAGGCTCCAACCGCCCAGAACCCCTCAGATGACAAAAGGCTGAAATCATGGAACGCGACGAACTCCACCGTATGATCCGGGTCGACCAGGCTGGCGAATTCGGCGCGACGCGCATTTATGAAGGCCAATTGGCTGTGATGGGTGATCGCGGGCCGCATTCGGCCGAAATCCGCCACATGGCCGAGGATGAAGCGGTGCACCGCAAGGAATTTGACGCCTTCATGGCAAAGCGCCGCGTGCGCCCGACGGCGTTGCACCCTTTCTGGTCAGCCGCTGGATATGCGCTGGGCGCAGGCACGGCTTTGCTGGGGCCGGAGGCGGCGATGGCGTGCACGGCCGCTGTCGAGGAAGAGATTGACCGGCATTATACCGAGCAACTGGACCGCCTGGAGGAAACAGGCGCGGACCCCGAGCTGGCCGAGATGATCGACCGCTTCCGTGAGGAAGAGCGCGAACATCGCGATGCGGCGCTCGCACATGGCGCGGAAAAAGCGCCCGCCTATCCGTTGCTCGCTGGAGCGATCCGCCTGGGTTGCCGCGTTGCCATCAAGGTGAGCGAGCGCCTTTGATTTGTGCGCCCCATCCGGGGTGCGCGTGTAAGTTTCCTACAAACTCCAATAGGTCAGGTCATCGCCCACCAGCGCGGGATCGAGCGCGGATTTTACGTCCACTAGCACACCGCCGGGCCTGACCCGCGCCAGCAAAGCCGCCGGATCGCGCACATATTCCGCGTGATTGACCGCCAGAACCAGCGCATCCAGATCGCGTAAATCGGCGTCTGCTGTCAGCTCCAGCCCGTATTCGTGGCGCGTTTCAGCCACGTTGGCGAGCGGGTCTCCGATCATGGGATCAATCCCGAAATTGCGCAGTTCGGCAATGATATCAGGCACTTTCGAGTTGCGAATATCAGGCACGTCCTGCTTGAACGTCAGGCCCATCACACCCACGCGCGCGCTCGCCAGCGGTACGCCTTTGCCTGCGAGCAGCTTAACCGCTTTCTGCGCAACCGCTTCGCCCATCGTATCGTTGATGCGCCGTCCCGCCAGAATCACTTCGGGGCGATAATCCAGCTTTTCGGCGGCGGCTGTAAGGTAATAGGGATCAACCCCGATGCAGTGCCCGCCGACAAGGCCGGGTGTAAACGGCAGGAAGTTCCACTTCGTGCCCGCCGCCGCCAGCACATCGGTGGTGCGAATGCCCATCTTGTCAAAGATCAGTGCGATTTCGTTCATCAGCGCGATGTTGAGATCACGCTGGGTGTTTTCGATCACCTTGGCGGCTTCGGCCACCTTGATTGAGGGAGCCTCGTGCAGGCCCGCATCGACAATCGCACCATAGGCCGCGCGCATCCGTGCCAGCGAGGCGGCATCTTCAGCAGCGATGATCTT
>JBARXS010000092.1:0-43340 GCA_049647465.1 Erythrobacter sp. | reverse complement strand
AGCTGCATGGCTATCGCGGAATAGTGCGGGGTATCATTTGCAGTATCGGGCACGTCATTTCCTTCAGATGCCAGAAGCGCGGTATGCGGCGTCAGAGCTGCGACAGCACCCGCCGATACAGCAGATGCGAGGGCGCGCCTGCGGTCAAGGCCGGGGGCTGGGTCGCTCACGGCGGCGCTACAGCTCCAGCGAGCCCGGATTCATCAGGCCTTGTGGATCAACCTGGGCTTTCACCGCGCTCAAGATGCTCCACGCAGCATCGCAGTGGCTGGCCTTGAGCGGATAGGAACGGGCGATTTGCAGGTGGATCGCGTCCATCGACCGGAACACCGCGATCACTTTTTCGCGCAGAGACAGTACCAGCGCGGTCGCTTCGGGACTGTCGGGCATGGTCGGCAGCTTGGCCAGATGGTCCGGCTCTAACGACGCTTGATGCAGCGGGTTCTGTTCACCAGGCCAGAAGAACACCGGCTCTATCAGGCAGGACGATCGCCCGGTCGCCGCAATCAGCGCGCCGGTTTCCACGCCCAGCCGCGCCATCTCTTCGGCGTGATCGGCGAACAGATCCTGCAACGCATCCCATGCCGCGATCAGCTTTGAGTGCGGCAGGAACCCGTGGACCGGCACCCAGCGCTCGCCATCGGGGCCGAGCATCGAATTGGGCGGGGGGAAGGGGTTGGCGCGCAGGATTTTGGGGATCGAGTTCTCGACCACCGTGCCGCCCGCCTCGCGCACGATTGCCTCGATCTGCGCCATGTCGGCATCGACGCCGGACTGGTGGCGACCCTCGGCAATGCAGTGCAGGCTGAAGGGCACATCGTCGAGAAAGCTCCGTCCCGCCATTGCGACCTTCGCGCCCTCTTTAAGAGCTTTGAATACGCCGCGCGATTTGGCTTGGTCCTTGACCATATTGCCGAATTGCCTGGCATCCTTGACCAGACTGTCGCGCTTCATCCGTTGGGCTTGCAGGAACGGGTCAAAGGCGAAGCTTTCCGCCGCCAGTTCCGCCCGCGCAATTTCGCTCATGGCGCTCAGCAACTGGTCATGCCGGTCAAAGCTGAAGGAGCCATAGGCAAACGCGGTGGCCTCTCGCACCAGTTTGAGCGTGACACGCGCTTTCACGCCCAGCGCGCCGCAATCGGCTGCGAACAGGCCTGTAAGGTCAGGGCCGAAGGGGCGGAAGAATTCCGAGCCGGTCGAGGTGATCGTCCCGTCGGCCAGCACCACATCGAAGCTGAGCGCCGCATCCACCGCGCTGCCATTGCGTGCGCACCAGAATACGCCGTTCTGGCTCATCCCGCCGCCAATGCTGGCGCGCAAGCCCGAAAGCGTGCCCCATGCGAGCGCACGCAGCCCGCGCGGTTTCAGCTCCCGCAACAGCTTTTCCCAGCTGCATCCTGCCTCAACCGTTACCGTCATATCGGCTTCGTTGATGTCGAGAATGCGGTCCAATGAGCGGGTATCGACCAGAATGTGAGCGCCGCCGTCATACAGATATCCGCCCGTATAGCTCATGCCCCCGCCGCGCGGGACGATGGCGATGCCCGCTCTGGTCGCAGCACCCACAGCAGCGGCGAGTTCATCCACGCTGTCGGGCTGAAACACGGCGAGCGGCGGCGCGCCCGATTTCAGCACGTCATGGCTGAACAGAGAAAGGCTTTCCGCATCGGTCAGCAGGGATGTTTCGGCGACAACGGTGCGGACGGGGGCGAGGGGGTTTTTACTTGCTAGAGTAGCCATCAGGCGGGCTCCAATTGGGGGGCGGCGGGATCAGCTGGCGCCTCGGGAAAGCTCTCGGGATAGCGGCCCAGAAGCAGGAGCAGCGCGCCGCCGATAATGAAGGCGAACATCGACACTTCGAGGATCGGATCAAAGCTGCCCGTGTTGTCGAATGTCTTGGCGTAGACGACAGGCGATGCGGCAGAGAACAGTCCGAACGGCATATAGAGCATACCATAAATCTTGCCGTAATTCGCCATCCCGAAATAGCGGCCTGTGAGATACGCGATCAGGTCGCTTTCCGCGCCGGCCGCAAAGCCAAGGAAGAAGCCCGCCGCCATGGCCAGCGCCAGTGTAAGGCCCGGATCAAGCAGCAGATAGGCCGAGATCGCGGGCAGGCACAGCAGCGGAAAGGCGACAAAGCCCTGCCAGAACCGGTCCAGCAGCGCGCCGGTGATAATCCGCCCTGAAAAGATGCCGATCGCGAGCACGGTGATGACGCTGGCGGCTTCCTTTGCCTCAATCCCGCGCTCTTCGACGATGGTGGCCATGTTGATATAGGCCCCGCCAAAGCTCAGCGCGATCAGAGCGATGGAGAGCCAGATCAGCCAGAAGCGATAGTCTTTCAGCGCGGTGCCCAGCGTTACTCCCGTCAAATTGCCGCCCGCGCCTTCGATGGCTTTAGGCCGCTCTTCCTTAGTCGGTTCACGGAACAGGAAGAAAGCGAGGATCAACGCGCCGATGGGGAACAGGGCAAGCGCGGCAAACATGGAGCGCCAGCCGCTTGCCTCGATAATGCGCACCGCGATTTGCGGGATGAGCATCGCGGTAAAGCTGGTGCCTGTCAGCAGGATGCCGAGCGCCAGCCCGCGGTTTTCGTAGAACCACAGATTGATCGCCCGGCTCCATGTGACCGGCGTTGATCCGATCCCGATCAGGCCCACAAGGACCCAGAATGCATAATAGACTGTCATCGCCATGCCGCCATCATTGGACGGGGTCAGCGAGATCGCGCCGAAGGCGGCGGCAAAGCCGAACAGCGACCACAAAGCGACAGGGCGCACGCCCAGCTTGTCTGCCATCCATCCAAAAAACGGAGCGAGCAGCGCGGCGATCACGCCAAAGATGGTGATCGGGAGAACGGCCTCGGTCTGGGTCCAGCCGAACTCTTCCTTAAGCGGTTTGACCGTGAAGCCCACGATTGCATAGGGAATGGGCGATGCTCCGCACATGACCCCCAAAGTGGCCGCCAGCAGGACTTTCCAGCCCTTTGCGAACTCTGAACCAAGCGTGCCTGGCTGGCCGGTGCTCAATGCGTCTCTCCTGTGATCTTCTTGCGCATCATGGCGGTTATCCGGCCCCATTCTGCAGGGTGTCCGAGTGCGCCGCTTTCTCCAGCAATTCTGCCACAGCCGCAGGCGCTGTCACCATCGCATCATGGCCGGTGGCAAGCTCTGCGTAATTCCATGTCGGGTCATCTTTGACCTGCGCCGCGATCCACGCAAACTGGGTCTGCGGCAGGACCGGATCGGTGCAATGCACATAGGTGCGCGGAAGGCCGTCTGGCCCGCCATTTTTCAGGCTGATCGGATCAAGCCACGTCTTGAGCGGATGCGGGGTGAGGCGTTTGGCCACCCAGTCATGCAGCGGATGTTCTTGCGGGACGCCCAGCACGCTGGGCGGGAATACCGCAATGCCGATCCCGTCGGGCGCCATGCCGCGCATTGCTGCCTCCGCACCTTCAATCGCGGCGGCAGGGCGCGGCTCGCCATAGCTCAGCATTGTCTCGCCATCCTTGGGCAGGGCCGCGTCGAGATAGACCACATGGCCGATCCGCGCCTTGGCCCGGTCCGCGGCTCCGGTGATGACCATGCCGCCATAGGAATGGCCGCACAAAACCACATCACGCAGGTCTTCGAGCAGGATCGTCAGCAGCACATCCTCGATATGCGTGTCCAACCCGACTTGTGCCGCCAGTTCGCCAGTGCGATCCCCCAGCCCGGTAAGCGTGGGCGTGTAGACGCGGTGGCCGGCGCGCTCCAGCATGTCGCGCACCGGAGCCCAGCACCAGCCGCCATGCCATGCGCCGTGGACGAGCATTATGTCGCGCTTTTTGCCGTTTTGGGCGAGGAGCGGCGATCCGGCGGTGGCGGTCATAAGCGCCCCTGCGAGCGATGCGCGCAGAAAATCCCGGCGCTGGCTATGGCCCTTGATCCGGTCATTGCACGCCTCATCATTCGACATCATAGAACTCCGTCAGATTGCCGTCTGCATCGCGCAGGGCCATCATGTCTTTGTTCAACGTATCGCCCAAAGCCGCAACCCCTACCGCGTCGCCGCTGTAGGCGGGCGTCACCCCGTTGCTTTGGAGCATGGCGCGGTATCCGGCCAGATCGCTCACCGGATAGCGCACAGACAGAATGCCGAGATTGGGCGGTGAGGCATGGGCGGAAAAATCGCGGCCCTCAAACCCTTCAAACTCCATCAGCTCGATCCGGCCATCCTCGCCCCCACCGGCCTTGGAGGGAAGGATCGGCTGCACCACAGCCGCGCGGCGCACCAGCGTGGTCGCCAGATTTGCAGGGACCGAGAAATTGTTCGCGCGCGGCTCAGGGTCGGTAAAGGGCGCATCGAACAGCGTCTTCATGCCCAACCTGTCGCGATACCATGCAAGGCTGGCGGGCTGGTCTTTCACCATCCGCATCGTGTTGAACGCTTGGCTCAGACGCCCGAGCGGAAAACCGGTAAAGGCGGGACTCTTGCGCTCATACAGCGCGTAATTCACGCCGTGCGGCGCGCGGATGACGACATTGAGCAGATCGGACGTGCCAAAGCTGAAGGCGTAAGGCGGGCTTTCCGCCCACCATCCGCGCGCAATGGCTGCGTCAAACAGCCCCTGTGTATCTTCGCTGCGCAGCATGATCGAGAAGATGCCGCCTGTATCCCATGGGCGCGCGGCGAGCCGGATCGGGTGCTGATCCTCTGCGCCGTCAAAGCGGATAAAGCGGATGCAGCCAGTGGTGGCCTGAGCCGCGCAGATTTTGCGGAAGATGCCCGAAACGGCTTCGGGCAGTTTCCAGTATTCCAGCTCGCTGCGGGTCACCGCTCCTGATGCAACGATGCGCCAGCCGCCATCCTTGATGAGCCACGCGGTGCTTTCATCCAGATCGGTGACGCTGACGACCGCCTCGGTCCATGGCTCAACGCCAAAGTCTGCCGCTGTGACTGGCGCGTCTTCGGTGGGCTGAGCGTTTGCGACACCCGTCAAAAACACAGCGGCGACGCTGAGCGCCGCCGCTGCCATTTTTGCAAAAAGGGCTGTCACAGCCATTCCAGAACGCACACAGGCTTTCTCCGGCTGGACTTAGAAGTCCACCTTGGCCCGCACGATCCATGTGCGCGGCGGGTTCAGATAGCTGAAGTTCGCCAGCGCGCTTTCCACCGCTTCTTCATCGAAGCAGTTGCGGCATTCCGCCGTTATCGAAACGCCATTGGTATGCGCCAGAGTGATACCGCCATTGACGATGAAGCGGCTTTCACTGAACGAACCCGAGATCGGATCGACCAGATTGCCGAGGCCCAGAGTGTTGGCCGGGAAGACCGCGCCGGACGGGCCGGTTACGGGCTGATCGAACAGGGTCAGTTCGCTCGTGCCCACCTCGCTATCGCTGCGCCAGTTTGCGTTGGCGAACGGGGTAAAGGTCAGATCGCCTGCATCGATATCGTAGCTGCCGCCCACCGCGACAGTGAATTCGGGCGTGCGCACCGGCTCTGCAATGGAGCCGTCCGGCGCGACAATACCCACGCCGCACGCGGCTGCGTTATCCGGCCCGGTGACATTCGGGATCAGCCCACCGGCAAGCTGAGCCTGGCAGGCCGCCTGCTGCGCCGCGACCGATTGCACGCCAAATTCGTCAAGCGGCGCCGCGTTTGCGTCGATGCGATATTCGTCATCCTGATAGCCGAGCGAGGCAAACAGGTTCAGCCCGTCGACCGGAACCGTGGTCAGTTCCACTTCCAGGCCGCGGTTGCGATAATCGGCAAAGTTGCGCGTCAGGAAGGCCAGCGATCCATCATCGCGGATAAAGGCGGATGGGGCCTGCAGGTCGCTGACATCCAGCCAGAATGCCGTCACGTTCAGGCGCACGGCATTGTTGAACAGGTCGGATTTGAAGCCCGCCTCATAACTCCACGCGGTTTCCGGACCGAACGGCAAAAGCTCGCTCGCCGATGTGCCGCGCGCGTTCCAGCCGCCTGATTTGAAGCCGCGCGTGGCGCTTGCAAACAGCAGGACATCATCCAGCTCGTAATTGATCGCAAAGCGCGGAGTGAAGATGTCGACCGACTGTTCGGACGGGATCGCACGGCCATTCGTCGCCACCAGATTGGCGGTGTCTATGCATAGTGATGGGCCGAATTGCGCCGCTGCCTGACACAGACCGCCGCCGATGCGCGGACGGTTGTCGCGGATTTCGAAGGTCTTTGTCTCGTCAGTATAGCGGATGCCTGCGGTCACTGTCAGGCGCTCTGTCAGATTGACGTCGGCCTGCATGTACCCGGCCCATGCCTCTGCCGTGTTGTCGATCACACGGTCGGCCAGGATAAGCGGGAAACCGTCAGGCGGCGGTCCGCCCGGCCCGAGATTGAGCGAGAAGATATCGCCGAAATCGGTGCGGTTTTCCTCGTAGAAATAGAATACGCCGCCAACAATATCGATCAGTCCGTCGCCGATGGAGCCGTTGAACTTGATTTCCTGCGTGAACTGCGTGTGCTCGCCTTCATTGGCGATGGTGAAGCCGCCAAAGGTAAAGCCGGTCACCGGCGGGACAGGGTTGGATGCGCTGGGCAATCCGCGACCGTCAGCAAAATCGAGCGCGAAGTCCTGTCCGATATCGACAAAGCCGGTGATGAAGTTGACCGACCAGTCATCGCCGATATCAACTTCGAGATTGGACGAAACGAAGTCCATCGTCGCTTCGTTGCCGAGGCCGAAATTGGCCTTGTCACCGGAAAGCAGCGGCCCGAAAACCGGGCTGATAAAATCGCCGCCTTCGGTCATCCCGGTGGTCACAAACCTGCCGGAACAATTGGTTGGATCAGCAGGGTCGCAATCGAAGTTCAGGATGTTCCCCGCATCCGCGAAAGTGTGGATGTAAGAGCCATTCCAGCGTACGCTGTCTGACAATTCACCGCTCAGGCCAAGGCGCACGCCCCAGCCGTCATTCTCGTTGGTGCGCTCTCCGGTTGTGGTGTTCTGCGCAAAGCCGTCATCATCCTGGAAATAGCCGGAGATCTTGACCGCAAACGTATCTGCGAGGGGCACATCGATTGAGGCGCGGGCGAGGTACTGATCATATGAACCGTACCCGACTTCGGCATAGCCGGCGAATTCATCGCCCGGCTTGCTCATATAGACGTTCACCGCACCGCCAGTCGTGTTGCGGCCAAACAGTGTACCCTGCGGACCGCGCAGCACTTCCACCCGGTTCACATCAAAGAAGGACAGGTTGTTGGCGTTCTGGCGCGACAGGTAAATGTCATCGACATAGGTGCCGATGGGCGGATCGAAGGTGGCGATACTTTCCGTGTTGCCGATGCCGCGCAGATAATACGCATTCGCGGTACCAAGGCCGGTGTTGTTCAGACCGACAAGGTTAGGGACGAACTGCGCCACTTCCAACGCGTTGGCGATGCCGCGGCGGCTCAACTCTTCTTGATTGAAGGCGGTGATCGCGATCGGAACATCCTGAACGCTTTCCTCGCGCCGCTGTGCCGTCACGATGATCGAGGCGACACCGCTTTGCTCTTCGGCGCCCTCTTCAGCTTCGGAATCCTGCGCCAGAGCAGCGGATGGGATGGCAGCCAGTGCAACAGCGGAAGCCACTCCCGCGAGTGCCAGTTTGGTGGATGTCGGCTGTTTGAGGAATGAGGATTTCATTGAGTCGAGTTCCTTCCACGTCGTGATGTCGCCCGCATGATAAGCCCGCATGATACTGAGCTGCGACCCCAAGCGATAAGGGAATTTGTCCGGACAACCTCTTGCTTGTCAAGCGCGGAAGTGCAAATTGTCCGGACAATATGAAGGAATGTGTCGTGTTGCGTGTCTGCTGCGCAACACTTTTGCGATCACACTTGTTATGGGGCCGAATATGGAATTGTCAGCCTATGCCTATCCGGCACTGGTCTATGTGCACCTGTTGATGTTTGTGCTGTGGCTGGGGGCGGATGTCGGCGTCTTCGTGCTTGGCCAGCATTTCCGCAAGCGCGAGAAATGGTCGCTGGATCAACGTATTGCGTTGCTCACCCTGCTGGTGGAGGTCGATATGGTCCCGCGCACGGCATGGGCGCTGATGGTGCCACTATCGCTGAGCGTGGTGGACCTTGGCGGCTGGTGGGATGTGCCGGTTTGGCTGACAATCGGCGCATGGGTCGTCGGGCTGTTCTGGCTGGCGCTGGTGTGGGATTCCCACTGGCATGACCAGACCCCGCGCGCCGCGCGCAACCGCCGGATTGAAGGCTGGCTGCGCTGGCTGATTGGCGGGTTTTATCTGTGGCTGGGCGGGCAGAGCCTGCTGATCGATGCCCCGCTTGAGCCGAACTGGCTGGCGTGGAAAGCGCTGATGTTCGGGCTCATTTTCGTCGCTGCGATCATGATTGACGTCACCTTCAAGCCGGTGGGCGCGCAATTGGGAGCGGTGCTGGAGCAGGGGTCATCCGACGAAACCGAAATCCCACTGCGCCGCACGATGGACCGCACGCGGATCTGGGTTTGGGCGGTGTATATCCTGCTGATGATCACGGCGTTTCTGGGCAATGTGAAGCCGATCTGAGGGGCAGACAATAGGCGAGTGTTGCCGGATTGGCGCACTTTTGCGGGCTTGTGAAAGCTCGCCGCAAAATTTGTCTGGACAAATTATTCGCCTGAGTCCCTAATATCGGAAGGGACGACATTGGCCGTGGTGGGACGCGGCCAGTTCAGGGACATTCTGGGAGGAAAATCACATGAATACGCTTATGCGCCGCGCCTTGCTTGCGGCGACTATTCTGACACCGGCGCTCACCGCCCCTGGCGTAGCATTCGCGCAAGACGCTTCGGACGAAGCCGTTTCGGTCGCCTCGGATGAGACGGAAGGCCCGCGCATTCTTGTGACCGCGCGCAAGAAAGCCGAAGACCTGCAAGAGGTGCCGACGTCTGTCGCGGTTGTCACATCGGAAACCATCACCGATCTTGGCCTCGATAGCTTTGAGGAAATCGCCAGTCTTACTCCCGGCTTGTTCTTCGATGAAAGCTTTGGTCGCAACTCGAACCGCCCGGTCATCCGTGGTCAGGCCAACATTCTGGGCGACAGCGGTGTCGCCTTCTTCATTGACGGCATCTATTACACCGGCAGCCTCGCCGACTATGACGTCGACACGATCGAGCGGCTCGAAGTCGTCAAAGGCCCCCAAAGCGCGTTGTATGGACGCAACACCTATTCGGGCGCGATCAACATCATTTCAAAATTGCCTTCCGATACGTGGGAAGGGCGCCTTGCCGTCGATGTGGCGGAGAATGATCGGTATGAGGTGACCGCCGGTATTCGCGGCCCCATCAGCGATGGTCTGTCGCTGGGCGTCAACGGGCGCTTCTATGATTTCGGTGGTGAATTCACCAACGCCTTTGATGGCAACGAAGTGGGCCAGCAGTCCTCATGGTCGGCATCGGGTGTGCTTGACTGGGACAATGGGGGTCCGTTCACCGCAACCGTGCGCGGCTATTACAACCGCACTGACGATGGCCAGCCCGCGCTGTTTGCGCAGGGGACAGAGCAAAACAATTGCCTGTTCGACGATGGCGCATTATATGGCGGCGGCGGCCGCTATTTCTGCGGAATCTTGGAGCCGGGCCAGATCAACACCGATTTCTCGCGCCAGTTTACGAATGCAGGCGATGTCGGGCTTGAGGCGGACACCTATAACACGTCGCTGCGGATGGAATACGAGCTGAGCGACAGCCTCACGCTGACCTCGCTTACGGGTTACAATGACCGCACCGAAACGCAGCTGACCGATGGCGATTACAGCCCGAACAGCTTCCAGACGGCGGTCTTCGCGCGTTTTCCGGCGGGTGCGCCCATCGGCTTTGGCCCGGCGGGTCCGATCTTCCCGTTCGGCTTTGTCGGGACCACTGTCGATTTCTCCTTCGCCAACCGCTCCGAAGTTTCGGACTGGTCGCAGGAATTGCGGCTTTCGTATGAGAGCGACGCGTTCGATCTGTTGATAGGCGGCTATTACTTCGACCAGAGCAGCGACAGCTTTTCAATCCGCGATGTGCCCGCCGATGCAGCGGCGCGTGCCGGGGCAAGTTTTGGGGCCGCGTTTGCAAATGAACAGGCAATCTGTGCGGCAAATCCGACTTGCGGAACAGTGTTTCCGCTGTTCTCACCGCTAACGCCGAACCAGCTCAACCTGCGCGACGAGGCGCGCCGCGATATCGAGAATATTGCGGTGTTCGGATCGGTAAACTGGCATATCACGCCGACATTGAATCTTGGCGTGGAAGGGCGTTACGCCGAAGAAACGATCAATCAGGTTCTGTTCGACTTCAACGAAGGTGATCCGCGTCCGCCGGGCGAAGTGTTCCCGGCGCAGAAGTTCACCTCATTCACTCCGCGCGTGACGCTGGACTGGCAGGCCACGCCCGATAATCTGATCTATGCGATCTATGCAGAGGGCATCAAACCGGGCGGCTTCAACAGCGTTCAGGCACGCAACGCCGGTGTGCCGATTTTCGAGGAGGAAGAGAACACTTCCTACGAAATCGGCTTCAAGAATGTGTTTGCTGATGGCGCGGTCATCTTCAACATCTCAGCGTTCTACACCGATATCGAGGGGTATCAGCTGACGCAGAATATCTCCGACCCGCCCAACCAGCTCAGCGCGACGGTGAATGCGGGCAATGCCGATATCTACGGTATCGAGGCGGAATTGATTGGCAGGATGGGCGATGTGACCATCACGTCAAACTATGCGTTTGTTGATACCAGTTTCAGCAGCGGCTTTGATGAAAATCAGGGCGTGCTGAACGACGTTGCCGATGATCGGCTGGTGAATTGTTCGACGGGTGACCAGTTCCCTGATGTCGATGGTTGTCAGAGCCTGTTTGGCTCCATCGAGGGTCAACGGATCCCGCGTGCGCCCCGCCACCGCATCTTTACTGACGTGGCGTATCAGTCGCCGACCAATATCGGGAATGGCGATTGGGATTTCTTCGCAGGCGCCAACATCACTTACACCACCAGCAGCTTTGCGCAGGTGCACAACCTGATCCGCACGGGCGATGCACTGGAAGTCGATGCGCGGCTTGGGCTTGAGAGCAATAATTATCGCATCCAGCTGTATGCCGACAATCTGTTTGGCGAGGATTCGGTGCAGCAGGTTTTGCGCTTTGCCGACGCGAACGCGAACTTCCGCCGCAGCTTTGTCGGCGGGCTTCGTCCTGATCGCCGGATTGGCTTGCTGGTCGTGACGACCTTCTGATCGTCATAACAACGCATGAAAAAGGGGCGGGAGGCAATCAGCCTTCCGCCCCTTTTCTTGTGGTGTGCGATTACTCTTCGCCGCCCATCGTTGCGTTTTCGCGGCGTTCCTCGCGGGCCTTGTCCGTCAGCAGTTTGAACTTGGTCCATGTCGTCTCGTTGCGGCGCGTATCGTCTTTCGGCGGGGCGCTTTCATAGATCGGATAGTTCTCGCGGATTTCCGTCTTCAGCACTTCGGGCAACTCTTCAAAGCCGCCGGGCAATTTGCGGCCCATGGCGTTGAACACCATCTGGCCGGGGCGTCCGCCCATCTTCATCCAAGGTGCCCATGGCGACACGCGCACCCAGCTGATCATCGGATAGGCGGTCGGCTTGGACGCGTCATACAAGTCAGATTTCAGCGCGGCGAAATCAAAGATTTCCATCGCGTGATAAGTGTTGCCGACATAGTCCTGATACTTGCCCGCCAGCGGGTTGGGATAGAACAGCGGCACTTCGTAAGGCATGAAGACATACGGCCCCGCCTCGCGCAGAGTGCTTAAGGTCAGAGGCGACCCGTCGGCATTGATGGCAAAGTTGGGGCGACCGTTCACCGGGTCATTGTGGATCTGCATCACGTCCACAGTCTCGCCGGTATAGGGGTTTTCCCAAGTGTCGACGACTTCGCCGGTTTCCGGGTCCAGCATCAACATCACTTCGCGGCTGATCAGGCGCCAGCCCTTGCCGCGCTTGGGGTCTTCCACTTCGACACAGCGGCGGATGTTCATCCCCTCGCCTTTGAACAGCAGCTTGTCCCGCACGCCGGGGCTGCGACCGTAAATATTGCCCGACCAGTGATAAACTGCCGGTTCGTCGGCGGACACGCCGCATTGCAGGCGCTTGGAGATTTCGAGCGCGTCTTCGGGCTTTGACGGGTCAAGCATTTGCGCCGAAGATGGCGCTGCTCCCATCAAAGCTGCGCCGACGACGCCAGTTACCGCCGTGCCAAACTTTAGAACTGATTTCGCGACGCTCATACATTACTCTCCCGATTAAAGCCGAATTCCCGGAACTTGTCCGGACATTGCGGCATTTCATCCTTGACTTTATATTTGTCCGGACAAATTGTGAAGGCTGATTTTTTCCGATCATGCCTCACGGCTGTGTTTCGTCAACCAAAGGGTTTTTTGTGTTCTCTGCCGCCAGTCTCCTGTTTGTCCCCGGCTCCCGCCCGGACCGCTTTGCCAAGGCGAAAGTGGGCGGCGCGGATCTGACTGTAATCGATCTGGAAGATGCCGTTGCAGCGGATGACAAGGCAAGCGCGCGCGATGCTGCGTTCGGGCAGATTGCCGAAGAGGGTACGGGTTGGGCGATCCGTATCAACGCGGTGACAAGTGCTGCGGGCATTCGCGATCTGGCGGCATTGGCGGATGCAGAAGTGCTGCCGGAAACGCTGCTGGTCCCGATGGTCGAAACCGCGACAGAGATTGACGTGATCACGGGCGTGCTGGGTGACAGATGCCCGGCTCTGGTGCCACTGGTGGAGACTCCGCGCGGGCTGCGTCATGCGCTGGAGATCGTGAGCCGTGACGCGGTGACAGCGCTGATGTTTGGCGGCGGAGACTTTTCGGGAGAGCTGGGCGTTGAGTTGGCGTGGGAGCCGCTCTTTAGCGCGCGCCAACAGGTGATCCTTGCCTGTGCCGAGGCCAAGAAACCCGCCATCGATGTGCCGTTCATCCAGCTTGAAAACGACGGCGGGCTGGCTCAGGAATGTGCAGCGGCCCGCGCCATCGGCTTTGTCGCCAAGGCTGCGATCCACCCCCGGCAAGTGCCTGCGATCACCGCCGCCTTTGCGCCGAGCGAGGCCGAAGTCGCCGAAGCGCGCGAAGCCCTTGCCGCATACGAGGCAGGCGGTGGCCGCGCGATCCGGTTCAAGGGGCGCATGCTGGAGGCGCCATTCGTCAAGAAATACCGCGCAGTGATTGCGCGGCATCAGGAGCAGATCAATGCGTGATGGAGTTATCGAAGTTGCCCCCGGGCGCTTTCGTGAAGTGCAGGGCCGGTATTTCGAGGATTTTGTCGAAGGCCATGTCTATGAGCATCGCCCCGGACGCACGATCACCGATGCGGACAATGTGTGGTTCACGCTTTTGACCATGAACACGCACCCGGCGCATTTCGACTATGAGCTTTCCAAGGACACCGAATTTGGAAAGCCGCTGGTCGTCAGCCCCTTCACCATCGCCCTGATGACGGGCATGAGCGTGTCTGACACAAGCGGCAAAGCCATCGCCAATCTCGGCTGGGACGAGGTCCGCATGGTCAAGCCGTTGTTCGTCGGCGACACTGTGTATTGTGAAAGCGAAGTGCTGGAAAAGCGCGAGAGCAAGAGCCGCCCCGAACAGGGCATCGTAACCTTCAAGACCATCGCCAAAAACCAGAAAGGCGATATCGTCAGCCATTACAAGCGCACTGTCCTCGTCTGGAAGCGTGGCTTTGGCGGGCTTGACGACTGAACCGACTGACTGACCGCTAAACTGGCCGATCAACTGGCCAAACTTTTCTGCCAAGTTTCATTTTCAAGGGACATCCACCATGGCAACCGCTGCTGCAATCGAAAACCAGATCCGCACCATTGAGCCCGATGAGGAACGCGCCTTCATGGACGCGATTGACCGCTGGCTTGAACGCGAGGTTATCCCGGTCGTGCAGCATCACGATCATGGCGATATCTGGCCGGAAAAGCTGGTGGAGCAGATGGCGGAGATGGGGCTGTTCGGCGCCACGATCGGTCAGGAATATGGCGGCCTCGGCCTGCCTGCGACCACCTATGCCAAGATCGTGATGCGCATTTCCAGCTACTGGATGGCGATCACCGGTATCTTCAACTCGCACCTCATCATGGCCGCTGCGGTTGAGCGGTTCGGCACGGCCGAGCAGAAGATGCGCTGGCTGCCCAAACTTGCCACCGGTGAAATCCGCGGCGGTCTGGCCCTGACAGAGCCCAATGCGGGCACCGATCTTCAGGCGATCCGCACGGTCGCCAGAAAGAATGAAAACGGCGACTATGTGCTGAACGGCACGAAGACGTGGATTTCCAACGCGCTCAACGGTCACTGCTTTGCCATGTTGGTGAAGACCGATCCCGATGCCGATCCGCGTTATAAGGGGATGAGCCTGTTCATCGCGGACAAGCGTGAGGGGCTGTCGACCGGCAAGAAGTTCGACAAGCTTGGCTATAAGGCAATCGACAGCGCCGAACTCATCATGGAGGATTATGTCATCCCCGCCGACCAGTTGATCGGCGGTGTCGAGGGGCAGGGCTTTTTCCAGGCAACCGGCGGGCTGGAGCTTGGCCGGATCAATGTCGCGGCGCGCGGTGTGGGTCTTGCCGAGGGCTCGCTGCGCCTCGCCACCGAATATGCCCAGCAGCGCGAGACCATGGGCAAGCCCATTGCGCAGCATCAGGCGATCCAGTTGAAGCTCGGCGAAATGGTCACAAAGGCGCGCGCTGCCCGCCTTCTCACACTCGATGCGTCCGAGGCCTATGACAAGGGCGAGCGGTGTGACAAGGAAGCTGGCATTGCGAAATATTACGCCTCCGAAGCCGCCGTGGAAAACAGTCAGGAAGCGATGCGCATTTATGGTGGCTATTCCTATTCCAAGGAATACGACATCGAGCGGTATTACCGCGACTCCATGCTCATGTGCATCGGGGAGGGGACCAACGAAATGCAGCGCATGATCATCGCCAAACAGCACCTTAAAGAGAACCAGATCTAAGCCCAAATCGAAGCGGCGCGAAAGGGCTTGGACTATGCATCTCCCGCTAAAGGGTTTCCGGGTTATCAGTGCCGAGCAATATGGCGCGGGTCCCTATGGCACCATGTTCCTGGCCCAGATGGGGGCGGAGGTCATCAAGATCGAGCCGCCGGGCAAAGTCGGAGAAGACGGCAAAAGGCGCGGCGCGGGCGACACGGCGCGCATGGTTGGTCCGCATTTCCTGCGTGAGAATGAAAGTGTGTATTTCAACGCGTTCAACCTCAACAAACGCTCGCTCACGCTCGACCTGCGCACGGATGAAGGGCAGGAAGTGCTGCACAAACTGGCCGCTGATGCGCATGTTGTGGCGAACAATATGCGCGGCGATCTGCCTGCCCGGCTGGGCCTTGAATATGCCGCGCTCAAAGACACCAACCCTGCGCTCGTCTGCGCGCATCTGTCCGCTTATGGCCGCGACAATGAACGCGCCAAATGGCCGGGCTATGATTATCTGATGCAGGCCGAAGCGGGCTATTGCCAGATTACCGGGGAGCCGGGTGGGGAGCCACAGCGGATGGGGCTTTCGATGGTCGATTTCATGACCGGGACGATCTTCTGCATCGGATTGCTCGGCGCGCTGGTGGATGCCCAGCGCAGCGGCAAGGGCCGCGATGTCGACACCGATCTGCTGTCCGCTGCCGTGCATCAGACCAGCTATCCCGCGCTGTGGTATATGAACAATGGCGATGAGACCCAGCGCACCCCGCGCAGCGCCCACCCGACCGCAACGCCCAGCCAGATGTTCAAGGCTGCGGATGGCTGGATGTTCGTGATGTGCCAGTTGCCCAAATTCTGGGACATTCTGGTGACACGGATGGGCCGCGACGACCTGAAGAGCGATCCGCGCTTTGCCAGCAATGCAGACCGGCTGGCCAATCGCGACGCGCTGACCGCGCTGCTGGATGAGGAATTTTCAAAGCAGCCAATGGCGCATTGGCAGGAATTGCTGGCGGGCCATGTGCCGGTTGCCCCTGTCTATGAACTGGGCGCTGCGCTCGACAATCCGTGGCTTGAGACAATCGGTATGCGTGATCAGGTGGAGCATCCCGACAAGGCCGACCTCAAAATCCTCGCCAGCCCGTTGAAATTTGACGGGCAACGCCCGCCCAATCGCGCTGCGCCATTGCTGGGCGCGGATAGCGATGCGATCCTTGAAGACCTCGGCTATGATAAAGCGATGATCGCAAAAATGCGCGGCGACGGGATCATCTGAGCCACAGGCTCGGGAAGGGGAATATGGGAAAACTGGCAGGCATCAAAGTCGTTGACCTATCGCTGTTTCTGCCGGGTCCGATGCTGACCGTGATGATGGCGGATCAGGGCGCGGAGGTGATCAAGGTCGAGCCGAAAGCCGGTGATCCCGCGCGCGAACAGGCCCCGTTTGATATGTATGGCGGCGAGGAACACTCGGTCTGGTTCGCCAATCTCAATCGCGGCAAGCACTCGGTTGTCCTCGACCTCAAATCCGAAGCCGGCAAAGCGGCTTTGCGCGATCTGATCGCGGAGGCTGACGTGTTTGTCGAAGGCTTTCGCCCCGGCGTGATGCAGCGGCTGGGCTTTGACTATGAAGCGGTGAAAGCGATCCGGCCTGACATCGTCTATTGCTCGATCTCCGCCTTTGGGCAGGAGGGCGCGCTGGCTCACCATCCAGCGCACGATATGGCGGTGCAGGCGCTCGCCGGATTTCTCTCGGTCAATGACGGGGCGGATGGCACGCCGGTTGTGCCCGGAGCGCCGAGCGCGGACCTTGCCGCCGGGCTGACAGCGCTCTCCGCTGTGCTGATGGCTCTGGTCGGGCGGGATCGCTCTGGCGAGGGTGCCTATATCGACTGTGCGATGTTCGACAGCCTGTTGCCGTGGTGCGCGCATACAGCGGGCAGCGCAATCGCAGGCGGGCCAAGCCCGGTCAGCGCGTCTCAGCGGTCATTGGGCGGGGCGGGTTTCTATCAGGTCTATCCCACCAAGGATGGCCGTCACGTGGTTCTGGGCGGGCGCGAGATCAAATTTGCGCGCAATCTTCTAAGCGCTCTCGACCGCGAAGACCTCCTGCCCCTCGCCCAAGCGCCTGCGGGCGAGCAGGGCGAATTGATCGCATTCCTGCGCGAAACCTTCGCCACACGGACCCGCGATGAATGGGTGGAATGGTTCGCGGACCCCAAAAACGTGGGCGACGTCGCATTCTCCCCAGTGCTGGATTTTCGAGAAGCACTGGATGAGCCCCACATTGCCGAACGCGGCCTCTGGGTCGAAGCCGAGGATGGCGGACATCACCTTGCCCCTGCGATCCGCTTTGCGGGCGAAGAGTGGACGCCGGGCAAGGTTCCGGAATTGGGCGAATGATCCAGCTGACCCTAAACGTCGATATGCATCGCGTAGGCGAAGCGGTCCCCCGGGTGATGGCTCACGGAAATCTCGAAAATGCGTCCCTCGGGATCGTAGTAACAGCGCAAGATGCGCAGCACCGGCACCCCTTCGTCAATCTCCAGTGCGGCGGACGTGCTGGCACTGGCCGGGATGGCCTGAATGTCCTGCGTGATCTTCCCGATCTGCACGCCGGTGAGCTGCTCGATCTGGCTGAACAAAGTGCCTTTTGCGAGATCAAGCGAAGCGAGAGCCTCGCCCAACCGCTCATGGAAATAGGCATGGGTGGCGGCAATCGGGAGCGCGTCGGCATCATGGCGGCGCACCCCGTGATAACAGCTCCACGTGCCCTCCACCGGATCAGCGATCTGCTCGGCCACGCTGGAGGGCAAAACGCAGCTGCCAAGCCGCTCATAGGTCACTTTGCTCCCTTGAGCATATTGCAAAAGCTCGCCGACATTGCTGAGCGGCTGATGCAAGGCTCCGCCGCGCGCCGCAGCGGGCTGAACCGTCGTCCCAGAACCGCGCTTGCGCTGGATCAGGCCTTCGTTCTCAAGCCGGCGCAAGGCTTCGCGAACGGTGTAGCGCGACACATCATATTTGCGGCAAAGCTGCGTTTCGGTGGGGAACTGGACGCCTTGGGTGAATTTGTCTGCAAGGATCGCTTCGCGCAATTCACCCGCCAATTGCAGGTAGCGCGGGATTTTGCCTGTCCCCCCGCCACCAGCTCTAATCTCAGGCGCCTTCGATGCCAAATCCCACTCCCGGAACTATCGGCTTCGCAACGGTGCTCGGGATGAGCGCGCCGCTGCTAACCGGTTTGGCGCAGAGATTAGCGCGCCCCCCGCAAAAAAGCGAGCGCCAGCGCGCGCGTCTCCACTTGCTCGACTGGCTGGCCTGTGTTGCGGGCGCGCGGACCAGCGAGGCGGGCGAGATGGGCGGGGCGATTTCGTTCAAGGGATGGGAACGTGCGACCTATCTCGGCAATGTCCTGGAAATGGATGATGTGCACCGCACCTCGCTTTTGCATCCCGGCCCGGTGATCTGGCCCGCCGCGATGAGCATGGCGAGCGCCGATATGGACAGGCGACTGGATGCAGCGGTGCGCGGCTATGAAGCGATGATCGCGATTGGTGCGGCGTTTGATGCGCATCATTACGCACATTGGCACCCGACCGCGACGATGGGCGTCTTTGGCGCGACGGCGGCGTTTGGCTCTGTGATCGGCTTTGCTCCGGTGGAATATGCCAACGCGCTGGGCAATGCGGGCTCTGTTGCGGGTGGGTTGTGGCATATGCGCCATGACAGCGGTGTCCTGACCAAGCAGTGGCACATCTATCACGCGGTGCGCACAGGCCGGGATGCTGCGCTGCATGTGCATTACGGAGCGACCGGGCCGCAGGCTATCCTTGAAGGGCCGCAGGGGCTGTTTGCGGCGATGACAAAGGAGCCGGGGGCGCTGGCGGAAAATGGAGCGGGCTGGCTGATCGACACGGTCAGTTTCAAGCCGTTTGCCGCCTGCCGCCACGCGCACCCCACGATAGATGCGGCCCTGGAGCTGCGCCGCGCGGGCAAACTTGTGGCGCCGTTCCATGTCGAGACGTTTGCCGACGCGCTGACATTCTGCGACCGACCCGATCCGGCGACCGAGCTGGACGCAAAGTTCTCGCTGCAACATGCCGTTGCGGTGATTGCCGATGGGCGTGATGCGGAGCCTGAGGACTTTACGCCCGAAGCGATTGCGGCGCTCAAAGACTTGCGCGCGCAGGTGAGCGTCTCCGAAGACCCGGCCATCACCGCGCGATATCCGGCGCATTTCGGCGCGCTGGTAAACGGGCTGGAACTGGTCGACACGCTGGGCGACCCCGAGCGCCCGGTGAGCGAGGACGATATCATCGCCAAGATGCACAGCCTCGCGCGGTGGGGAAAGCTGTCTGACGATCAGGCAAAACGGGCGGTTGCGCTGGCTCTCGAAGGCGACGATGCCGAGGCAATCGACGCGCTGTTGGAGGACTGGATCAGATGATCGGTGCTCCTGTTGCAACGCAAAGCTTGCTGGACTTTGCCGGAGCGGACCATGCGCTCCCGCCCCAAGCGCGCGCTGATGTAGAGCGCTTGCTCGCGGACACGCTGGCCGTGGGCGCTGCAGGAGCGACGGCGCCGGGGGCCGATGCGATCCTGACGGCCGCGCGCGCGATGGGCACTGGTACTGACGCGCGGCTAATCGGTACAGGTGAGCGTCTGCCCGCGCCCGGTGCGGCGTTTGTGAACGGGTATCGCATTCATTGTCTTGAATGGGACGCCGTGCACGAACCCGCTGTGGTCCACGCTTTGAGCACAGTGGTTGCGGCTTTGGGAGCGGCGATAGATCGGCGGTTGTCAAATGGATATGGCTGCGATGCCGACGAGGCGCTCACCGCGCTGGCGGTCGGCGTCGATATCGCGTCGGGTCTTGGCCTTGCAGCGACCAGCGGGCTGAGCTTTTTCCGCCCGGCCACCGCTGGCGTGATCGGTGCGGCCCTTGCGGTGGCGCGGATTGACGGCGCACCGATGGCTGACACGCTGGGGCTGGCCTATTCGAGCGCGGCGGGCACGATGCAGGCGCATGTCGAGGGGCTGGCGACGCTGCCCTTCCAGATCGCCAATGCCGCGCGCGCGGCAGTCAGCGCCAGCGACTTGGCGCGCGCAGGATTTCCCGGACCAAAAGACCCGATTGAAGGGCAATTCGGATACTTCTCTTTGTTTGATGAAGGTGATCTGTCGGCTTATACAGACGCGATTGGCGAGGTCTGGCGGATCAGCGAAGTGAGCGTGAAGCCTTTCCCAAGCGGGCGCGCAAGCCACGCGGCTTTGGGCGCGCTGGAAGAGCTCTACCGTCATTCCCGCGAACGCGGGAACCCAGGGAGTTCAGGAGCCAGCTCGGCATCGCTCTGGACCCCCGCTTTCGCGGGGGTGACGACTGAGAGTATCGCCAGCATCCAACTCGCCTGCCCGCCGCTCATCCGGCGTCTGGTCGCGCGGCCCTATAAGCCCGATATGACGCCCGCTTATGCGCGGTTATGCCTGCCTTTTCTTGCCGCGCTGATGATCATCGATGGCCGCATCGACCCGCGCCGCTTTACGCCTGAGCATATGGCGAACCCCGACACCGCCGCGCTTGCGTGCACGGTATCGCTGGTTCCGGACGGCAATGATGATCCCAACGCACTGTTCCCGCAGGCATTGAGCGTGACACTGGCGAATGGTGAAAGCCATACATATGAAATCGCCGCCACTCTGGGCAGCCCCGACAATCCGCTCACGCCAATACAGTCCGCTGCCAAATTCGATCTCGCGCGCGATCTCGCCCCTGATGGCCACGATCCGCGCCTCTTCACTGACCCGCTTGGCTACTTCACGGAGAGCTAATGACCTATCCGACCTATTTCGAAGCGCTGGATCACCGGCAGTTGCTGAAGGACTATCCCATCGGGGATGCCTTCACGAAGCGCTATACCGCCATGAGCCGGGACGAGCTCTTCTCGATTCAGGATGTGCAGTTCAAACAATTGATGATGCGCGGCTGGCAGGTGCCCTTCTATCAAAGGCTGTGGGGCGCAAAAGGGATCGAACCGGGCGATATTCACGGGCTGGAGGACATCACCAAGCTGCCGGTCTATGATAAGACTGACCTGATGGCCTCCATCGCCGAGCACCCGCCCTATGGCGATTTTCACGGGATGGGCGATCCGGCCACACGCCCCCCGACGATCTTTCACACCACGTCGGGCACAACGGGAAAGCCGCAAACGCTGATGTTCGGTCCCAAGGGGCGCGAGGTCGGCAATCTGCTGGTCGGGAGGATGTATCGCTGGATGGGGCTGGGCAGCGAGGATGTGGTCCACTCCGTCTATGGTCACGGAATGATCAATGGCGGGCACTATATCCGTGAGGCGGTGACGCACTTTACCAACAGCGTGTTCCTGTCAGCGGGGACCGGGATCGAAACGCGCAGCATAAATCAGGTTCGGCTGATGGCGGATTTCGGGGTCACCTGCATTGTCGGCTTTGTCGATTATGTGCGCAAACTGGCGCAGACCGCCGAGGCTGAGGAATTGTTCGACAAGATCAATATCCGCATGATCATCGGCCATCTGGGGACAGAGGATCGCGCCTCGACCGAAGCCGCATGGCACGGCGCCAAGGCCTATGACTGGTACGGCGTGGGCGACACTGGCACCATCGCGGGTGAAGGCCCTGATCGCAATGGCATGTATGTGTGGGAAGACGCGCAATATCTCGAACTGCTCGATATCGACAGCGGCGCGCCGGTTGGCCATGGCGAGACCGGCGATATGGTGGTGACCTGCCTTTACAAGGACGACATCGCGCCCTGCATTCGCTTCAATACGCATGACATCACGCATGAGCTGGACGGGCGCGGAGAGATCGCGTTCAAACGGATCGCAGGCTTCAAGGGGCGCAGCGATAACATGGTGAAACTGCGCGGGATCAATGTGTTCCCGCACGCTATTGGCGCCATCATTGAAAACCGCAGCGACCTGACCGGCGAATATGTCTGCCATTTGCGCCGCGATGCCGCGCAAAAGGATCATATGCGTGTGACGCTGGAAAGTCGCGGCGGGACGGACGAGGCGAAGCTGGCCGAGACGCTGAAGCAGGGGCTGGGCGTGGAGGTCGAGATTGCGCTGGTGGAACCGGGTGGCACAGCCAAGGCGACCGAGATCGACACCCGGCAAAAGCCGCTGCGCCTCATTGACGAGCGCGGTGTGTGATGATCGACCTTGATACTCTCGAAGCGCGCAACGAGGCGCTGAATGCCTTCACCGATTTCGACCGGTCGGCAACTTTCGGCGAGGGTCCGCTTGCAGGGGTAACCGTCGGCGTGAAGGGCAATATCGCGGTTGAAGGGATGCCTTGGCACGCAGGGCTTGAAGCGTTTGAGGGCCGCTTGGCAGAGCGCGATGCCGATGTTGTCGCCGTGCTCCGGCAAGCCGGAGCCGCGATTATCGGTGTGCTCAATATGGAGGAAGGCGCCCTGGGCGCGAAGACCGACAATCCGCATTTCGGGCCGACGCACAATCCGCACAGGATCGGGTATTCCCCCGGTGGCTCGTCGGGCGGGAGCGGGGCGGCTGTGGCGGCTGGATTGTGTGATGTGGCGCTGGGCACGGACACGATGGGCTCTGTGCGAATACCGGCGGCGCATTGCGGGGTTTACGGGTTCAAACCCGCCACCGCCAGCATCTCCCAGAACGGGCTGGAGCCTGCCGATCTGTCTTTGGATGCAATCGGTCCGCTGGCCATCAGCCTCGACCTGCTTGAACGGGTGAGCCGTGTCATATCCGGTTTTGGCGATGATCCGTTGACCGGGCCGGGCGCGGTGCTGGTGGACCATGGCGTTGAGGTGGACGCCGATATTGCGAGCGTTTTCGACGCGGTCGTGGAGGCTTTGCCGGATGCGCCGCAAAGCGTCTCTTTGGCCCATAAACAAAGCCGCATCCGCTTTGCGGGGTTCATTCAGGTGTCAAAGGAAATGGCCGGGCATCTGCGCGGCGTCGCGATGTCCGACCATCTGGCAAAGTTGCTGACTTATGGGCCGAAGCGCGCTTTAACCGACTATGCGGAGGATCAGGCGATCCTCGCTGAAACGCGCGATGCGGTGCGCGCGATTGTTGAAACGCACGGCTTTCTCACCGTGCCGACTGTGCCCAACGCCGCTTTCCCGCACAGCGCGAAAGAACCCGCCGCGCAGGCCGATTTCACCTGCCTTGCCAACATCGCCGGATTGCCCGCGATCAGCATTCCCGCAGGCTGGAGCGCCAACGGCCTGCCCATCGGCGTGCAGATCGTCGGACCGGCGGGGGCGGAGGGCGGCCTGTTCGCGCTCGCCCGCCAGCTTGATGACACACTGGGCGCCTATCGCCCTCCAGAAACCACATAAGGAGCCTGAGCCATGCGCATTATCGTCCCGTTCAACCTGAAGCCCGGCACGGATGTTGCCGAATATGAAGCATGGGCCAGGGACAAGGATATCCCGACGGCGAGCGCGCTGCCATCGGTCAAGAGCTTTACCGTGCACAAGGCCACCGGCCTGTTCGGCGATCCCGATACGCCGCCGCCCTATGCCTATTTCGAAGTGCTCGACATTACGGACATGGACGAGTTTGTCGCAGATATCTCGAATGAGGAATTTCAGGCCAAGGCCGCGCCGTTTCAGGATTATGCCGACGCGCCGCAATTCATTCTGACCGAGGACTTGTGAGCCATGGGCGCGTTTGGGGGAAAGACGATCATTGTCACCGGCTCCGGCAAGGAAAAGGGTCTGGGTCAGGGCATCTTGCAAGCCTTTGCCGATGAAGGCGCCAACTGCGTGGTGTCCGACCTCGTGATCGACGCCGAGGCGGAAGGCGTGGCCGCAGAGTTGCGAGAACGCGGTGCTGAGGTCGCGACGATTGCCTGCGATGTGTCCAAAGCGAGCGACTGCGCTGCTCTGGTGGCGGGGGCTATCGCAGCATTTGGGAGCGTCGATATCTTCGTCAACAATGCCGGCATAGGCTTCAAGATGAAACCGCTTCTGGAGGTCGATACTGAAACCGAGTGGGATCAGGTGATCGCGGTCAATCTGTCGGGCGCGTTCTATGGCACTCAGGCCGCCGCGCGCGCGATGGTCGAGAAAGGGGAAGGTGGGCGCATCATCAACATCGCCAGTCAGGCGGCCAAAACCGGCTTTCCGCATCTGCCCGCCTATGTCAGTTCAAAACACGGCATGGTCGGCCTGACCCGGGCGAGCGCCGTCGAGCTTGGCGCGCACGGCATCACCGTCAACGCGATTTGCCCCAACCATGTCACCACGGGTCTTGGCGCGCAGCAGAATGCCTATTTCTCCAGATTGCTCGGCTTTGACACAGTCGAAGATTACCTCGCCAATATGAGCGCCAAGAACCCGATGGGCCGCCCCGGATTGCCGTCGGACACCGCCGCCGCCTGCCTGTGGCTCGCCAGTGATGCCGCGTTCTATGTGACCGGCGAAGCGTTGAATGTCAGCGGCGGGGAGGAGATGCATTGATGGCCCAAAAGCAGATATTGCCCGAAGAACGCATGGACATGCCCGGCAATGCCAAGATGGCCCTTTCGGTCGTGGTCAATGTCGAGGAAGGCAGCGAGATGACCATTGCGCGCGGGGATCGCGGGATGGAGCCGGTGGACGAGTTGGGCGTCTTCGTTAAGTCGAAGATCCGCAATTATTCCAATGAGAGCAACTATCTCTACGGGATCAAGGCGGGCGCACCGCGCATCGTCAAACTGCTCAAACGCTATGACATCATGGCGAGTTGGACCGTGGCGGCGCTCGCGCTCGAAAACCATCCCGAGATTGCCGAGGCGATTGTGGAGCTGGGCCATGAGCCGGTCAGCCATGGCTATCGCTGGGTGCACCAGTTTAAGATGGACGAGGAGACAGAGCGCGAATTCATCCGCAAGGCCGCCCAAAGCATCGAGAAGACCTGCGGCGTGCGCCCCTATGGCTGGCTCTCGCGCTATCTGCTGACGGACAACACGCGCCGTCTGCTGTCCGAAGAGGGCTATACCTATCACATGGACGATTATTCCGGCGATGTGCCCTTCTGGGATCGCGAAACCATTCCCGGTAGTCCGATGTGCATCGTCCCATACCAGCTTGATAACAACGACATGAAGATGTGGACCGACCCGGCGCTGACCCCGCACCAATGGCTTGATTATGCGAAGGCGAATTTCGATCAGGTCTATGCGGAAGGCAAGGAGGGCAATCCCAAGATGATGAGTTTGGGTCTGCATCTGCGCATCATCGGGAGACCCGGACGCATCTGGGCGCTGGAAGAGTTTTTCAAACACGTCCGGACCAAATCCGACGTCTGGATCACCACGCGCAAGGCCATCGCCGATCACTTTATGGAAACGCACCCGCTATGAGCCTGAGACTGGAGAAACACGGCCCTGTGGCCCGCCTGCTGATTGATCGCGCGGATAAGCGCAACGCGTTCAACATGGCGATGTGGGAGGCTTTTCCTGTGCTGCTCACCGATGCGGTGTCAGACCCGGCGATCCGCATGCTCGAAGTGCGCTCAGCCCAGCCGGGCAGCGCTTTTTGTGCGGGCGCGGATATCAAGGAGATTTTGGCGAACAAGGACAATATGAGCTGGCGTGCTGCCAATCAGGCGGAAATCAACCGCGTGCAGCATGAATTGGCGCGTGCCGATTTGCCAACGATAGCCTTTGTTGAAGGGGATTGCGTTGGCGGCGGCTGCGGGATTGCGATGGCCTGCGATATCAGGGTGGCGACTCCCTCAGCGCGCTTTGGCATCACACCGGCAAAGCTGGGCCTTGTCTATCCGCTCCACGATGTGAAGCTGCTCGTCGATCTGGTCGGGCCGGGGCAGGCCAAGCGGATGCTGTACACTGGCGAACTGCTCGATAGTACCGAAGCCCATCGCATCGGTCTGGTCGAATTCGTCGCCAATGACAGCGCGTTCCTTATCGATCAGCTGCTTGCGGCCTCTTCCTATTCCGCGCTGCATACCAAACACTTTGTGCGCCGCGTTCTGGACGGCCAGAGCGAGGACGATGCGCATACGCTCGGCATCTTCAGCGGCGCTTTCACCCGAAGGGATTTTGACGAGGGAACGCGTGCATTTGTCGAGAAGCGCAAACCCAAATTTGGGCAGGAGCGGAAATCATGACGATACCTCACGGCACGATTCTCGGCGGTCTTTCGACGCTGCCCGATCTGGACGCGGGCCTGCGCGCCTATCGTGATGTGTTGGGCCTCGAACTGGTTGAGCAGGGCGAATTGCCCGAAGCGCTTTCGACCGCCTGGGGCACGCCTGCATCGGCGGGTCTGCCCTATGCGGTGCTGCGCCCCCAGAGCGGCGCGCCATGCTGGTTCCGGCTGGTTCAGCAGCCCGACCATCCCGATTTCGCGCCCACGCGGACCTATGGCTGGGGCGCGTTTGAAACCACGGTTGAGGATGTATGGCACTGGCCCGAGGCCTTGCCAGCGGACCTGTTCGAAATCGTCGGCCCGCCCAAACTGCTGGAGAATATGGAGCCTGCCTTCATCCCGATGCAGGCGCTGGGTCCGGGGCGCGAAATGGTCTATCTCAATCAGGTGCTTGGCGATCTGCCGGATACCGATCTGCCGCGCGCACACAGCGGCGTGGACAAGATTTTCATCGTCGTTCTGGCCACGCCTGACCGCAACCGCTCAATCAAATGGTACACTGACAATCTCGGTCTGACACGCGGTGCGGACTACACTTTGCCTTATTCGATGATCAACGATGCGTTCGGCCTTTCGCCAGAGACGCAGACGACAATCACGATGGTCAACCACGGGCGCATGCCGATTGTCGAAGTTGACGATTATCCCGAAGCGGCGATCATGCGCGCCCGTCATGAAGGGCACTTACCGCCGGGCAACGCGTTGGTGACACTTGCGGTTAGAGACATCGACGCGTGCACAGCGGACTGGATCGCTCCGCCCCGCGCGCATGATGGCGCTTTGTATGAAGGCCGCCGCGCTGCCACCGCGATCGGCGATGGCGGCGAGTTGATTGAAGTGGTGGAGGTTGGCTGATGGCCCTGTTTGCATTTTATTGCCGCGATGGCGAAGCGGGCGCGCAGCAGCGGGAGAAGTTCCTGCACGATCATCTCGCCCATGTTGAGGCGAACATTGATGATTATGCGATTGCCGGTCCCCTGAAGAGTCATTCGGAACAGGGCGAGGAAACGATTGGATCGCTGTTGGTGATCAAGGCCGATGACGAAGCGGGCGCGCGCGCCAAGTTCGAGGCCGATCCCTATTTCGCAGCGGGCGTCTGGCAATCAATAAACACCGCACCGTTCCTGCCCGTGGCGGGCGACTGGGTCGGCGGGGCGGCGTGGAAAAAATGACGCTCAGTCCTCAAAGCTTTCCGGCGTCACATCGGGTGCCAGATTATCGATGTCGCGCCACAGTTTCCAGCCGCCATCAATCCATTTGTAAATGAGCAAGGATCGCCCTGCGACCGCCTGTTCGGGCTCACCGGGGAGGGTAATGTCCATCCGGTAGGTCGCCGTGACAAAGCCTGTTGTGCCCTCAACGCGCGCTTCTTCGGGTTTGAACCGGAACCGGACTTTCGCGCCCGCGTCGGTCAATCGGCGTAGGAAGGGGATAATCGCGTCCGCATTTCTCAGCGGCACTGTCCCTTGCGTCATCAACACCGCATCATCGGCATAGAGCGTGCGCAAGGCCTCCCATTCGCCCGCTTCATACAGGACGCGCCACTGCTCCCCCATGGCGATCAGACTGGCGCTGCCCGCGTCCCCTTTGGGAGGCCCATCTTCCAGCTTTGCGCAGCTACCCTGAACCCAGCGCAGATTGATCCCGACGAGCGATGCATCAGGCGATGCCCAGCTGTAGCTTTCCGCGCGGACCGGATCATCCTTGTGCACATACAGCACGAGTGAAGGCTTGTTTCGGCTGCCTTTGGCCCAGGTCACATTGCGCATCCGGATCGTGACATCGGGCGCTTCGCCATTGCCGGGCACCAGCGCGCGTCCGCCCTGATCGAACATTCTCAATTTGCCCGCAAAGGTCCATGCCGGTGATCCATCGGGTTTGTCGGCGAATTTGCGGGTGGAAACCCAGCACGAAAAGGCCTGAGCCTTGCGCAGTTCGCTAGGGCCGATCTGCCAGCCTGAGCCAGCATCGCGCGGGTTAAGGTCCGGAATGGGGCCGTCGTTGAGGTCGGTCAGCGGTTCGCCAAACGCGTCAACCCGCCGCCACGTGCCGTCCGCACGCACGTCAAATGCGGTCCACTCGGCTTTTTCGCGGCCCTCTTCCTCCGCGAAATAGGCGTCTTCGGTGTTCGTCCAGATACCCGGTGAAAGGCGGTTTTCGGCGATTGCCGGGGTGGCGGCTGCAACGGCAGCAATCAGTGCGGGCGCGAGTTTTCTCATACGCGCAAGCGTAGAGCAGCGGTGCGCGGTTGAAAAGATGTCCGGACAAATCCCGATGCCGTCGGGACTGGCGCCCGAAATCTGGAGCCCAGTCAGTCGCCCAGCAACCGGCCCGCGACCGCATCCAGCTTTGCCATGACTTCGAAATCCTGCTCTTCGGGAGCGGTGATCACGGCATCGTCCAGCGCGGTATCGATGGGGGAGGGTTTGCGCTTCTTGGGCAGGCTTTCGACCAGTTTGACGATCATGGCGCGGGCCAGCGCTCCGTTGGCTTTCATCTGTTCGACAACCTCGGCAACGCCCACTTCATCGCCTTCACGCCAGCAATCATAGTCCGTCACCATGCCGACCAGAGTGTATGGCAGCTCGGCTTCGCGCGCGAGCTTTGCCTCGGGCATACCCGTCATGCCGATAATGTCCGCGCCCCATTGGCGGTACATCCGGCTTTCCGCGCGGGTCGAGAATTGCGGCCCCTCCATCGCCAGATAGGTCGCGCCCACCGCGACTTTGCCCTCGCACGCGGTCAGCGCCTTGGCCGCCAACTCCGACAATCGCTCACAGGTGGGATCAGCCATCGAGACATGGGTGACAAAGCCGCTGGTAAAGAAGGTTGAGGGGCGGTGCACCGTGCGATCAATGAACTGGTCGACGATGGCAAAGCGCCCGGGCTCCAGCTCCTCTCGCAAGGAGCCGACAGCGGAAACCGCGATCAGATCGGTACAGCCCGCGCGTTTCAACGCGTCGATATTTGCGCGCCCATTCAGCTCGCTCGGCGCAATCGGATGGCCGCGACCGTGGCGCGGCAAAAATCGCACTTTGACGCCAGCCAGCGTCCCGCAAAGCACTTCATCCGAAGGCTCACCCCATGGCGTATCAATCGCGATCCACTGTGCATCTTCGAGGCCCTCTATCTCATAGAGTCCCGAACCGCCGATGATCCCGATACACCATTCGCTGGCCATTCAATTCGCGCCCTTGATAGAGGTTTTGGCTTGCATGAAAGGGTTCCCCCAGGCTCCCTTAGGTCAGGTCAAACGACTCGGGCAAGGCCTTGCGAATAAACGCATTGGCCTTAGCAAAGGGGCCAGCGATCGAAGGTCGCTCGTTCAGCCTTGCATGATGCGCGGCGAGGGCGGGCCAATTGTCGAGCGGTGCCTTGGCGACCAGCTCGATCTGCATGAAGCAGCAGACCACCGCAATATCGGCGATGCTCATGGTCTTGCCTGCAAAATAGTCCGCATCGCCCAATGCCGCTTCGAGAAAATCGAGCACTGGCGGCATCTTGTCCGCCCATGTCGCGCGGGCCTGATCAATGTCCGCGTCCTTGCCCTGCATCATCGAGAAGAAGATCGGGCGGAAGATGCCGAGCCCTCCAACAGGTGCGAGCGCTGTGTCGGCATATTCCTCGATGAACAGCGCATGCGCGTGATCATAGGGCGCTTCTGGATAGAGCGCGGGCGCGGGGTGCTTCTTTTCAATATAGGCGCAGATCGCGCTGGAATCCGCGATAGTGCCATCCGGCCCTTCAGCAGCGATCGAGCGATCCCGCAGAACCGGAATCCGCTTCATCGGAGAGATTTCCGGAAACCAGTCGGGCATATCCATGATGTTGACTGGTTCGACATCAAAGCCTGCGCCCTTTTCGATAGCCATCGCCATTACCTTGCGCACAAAGGGGGAGACGGGGCTGCCATAGATCAGCAGGTCAGTGGCGGTGTCTGTCACAGTCGGCGACTCCATTTTACTTTAGGCCATTGCATTCGTTCCAGCCGCCATAAAGGGGCGGCGGGCAATCGCAACTGCGCCTGTTCCAATTCCCTAAACCGGCTATCGCTTTTGCGTTTTGATTTGCAACACAAGACCGCTACTATCCTCGCCAGAGACAAAGCCCCTTACCCCTCGCGCACAATCTTGCACGAATTTCGGGCTTCACGAAGAGAGAGGACAAACCGACATGGCAACCCAGTACAAAAACCTCATCAATGGCGAACTGATCGAGACCGGCGAATGGCTCGACGTGGTCAACCCCGCGAACGAGCAGGTGATCGGACAGGTTCCAGCCAGCGGCAAGGGTGAGCTTGATAAAGCAGTCGCCGCCGCGCGCGCCGCATTCAAGACATGGCGCAAGACCTCACTGGAGGAACGCCGCGCCGCGATCATGGCGATTTCCGGCGCGATCAAGGAAAACGCCGAAGAGCTGTATCGCCTTTTGACCAGCGAGCAGGGCAAGCCGCACGCGCAGGCCAAGGGTGAAATCTATGGCGCGGCAGGCATGGCCGCTGCGCAATCGACGCTGGAGCTGGAAGACGAGATCAACGAGGATTCCGAACAGCGCCTCAGCCGCACCCGCCGTGTGCCCGTGGGTGTGGTCGGCGGCATTGTGCCGTGGAACTTCCCAGTGATGATGGCGATCCAGAAGATCGTTCCTGCCATGCTTTCCGGCTGCACGATCATTCTCAAGCCTTCGCCGTTCACACCGCTGACGACCCTGAAAATCGCCGAGCTGATCGCGGACAAGGTGCCCGCCGGCGTTGTGAACATCATCACGGGAACGGATGATCTTGGCCCGATGATCACCCAGCATCCTGACATCGACAAGATTACCTTCACCGGCTCGACCGCGACCGGCAAGAAGATCATGGAAGGCGCCAGCGCCGACCTTAAGCGCATCACACTGGAGTTGGGTGGCAATGACGCCTCTATCGTTCTGCCGGATGCCGATCCCAAGAAGGTCGCCGAACAGCTGTTCTGGTCCAGCTTCTCCAACGCCGGCCAGATCTGCGTAGCGGCAAAGCGGATATACATCCACGAAGACATCTATGACGAGCTGTCACAGGCCATCGCCGATTACGCCAAGACTGTCGTCGTGGGTGACGGCAGCGAACAGGGCACGGGCGTCGGCCCGATCCAGAACAAGAAGCAGTATGACCGCGTTGTCGAACTGATCGAGGACGCCAAGGACAATGGCTATAAATTCCTGACCGGTGGCGACACCGATCCGTCAGGCTCGGGCTATTTCGTGCCGCTGACCATTCTCGATAACCCGCCCGAAGATGCGCGGATCGTCGCCGAGGAACAGTTTGGCCCGGTCATGCCGCTGATGAAGTTTTCCAGCGAGGACGAGGTCATCGCGCGCGCCAACGATTCCGAATACGGGCTGGCCGGGGCGATCTGGACTGCGGACACCGAAAAAGGCGTCGCAATGGCAGAGCAGCTGGAAACCGGCACTGTGTGGATCAACGAATATCTGCACCTTTCGCCCTTTGCCCCGTTTGGCGGGCACAAACAGTCGGGCTTTGGCGCGGAATATGGCAAAGAGGGCCTTTCCGAATTCACTTATCCTCAGGTAATCACTGTTAAAAAGGACGCAGTGGTCGCGTAAGAGCGACTTTGCCACAAGGAGAGCAATCAAATGAAAGATTCGCAAGAAACCCTGTCCGGCAGTCTGTCGCGCAGACAGATCATGGCGATGGGCACCCTGTTGGGCGGTATGAGCGTTGCCGCGCCGCTGGGAGCTCAGAGCCTTGGTAATATCATGGGTTCTGCAAAGAAGGTCGCAAAGGCGGCCAGCTATTCCGACGCCGAGATGAAGGTCTATTTTGATCAGATGTCTGTCGAAATGGACAGCAACAATCCTGTCGCCGGACCAGACGATCCGTATGGACAACGCATTGCCGCTCTGTCGCAGGGGCTGGACAGTTATGACGGGCTGGATCTCGATATCAAAGCCTATCTGGTGCGTGATGTGAACGCCTTTGCCATGGCAAACGGGACGATCCGTATCTTTGCCGGGCTGATGGACGATTTCAGCGATGATGAAGTGCGATATGTGATCGGACACGAGATCGGCCATGTGAAGCGCGAGCATACCAAGAAGCGGATGCAGGGCGCGTTGCAGCGCGATGCGGCGATGAGCGTGGCAGGCACTGCCAGCAATGAAGTGCGCCAGCTTGCCTCCGGAGAGTTGGGCAAGCTGTTCGGTGATGTGATCAGCGCGCAGCACAGCCAGAAGCATGAGCGCGAGGCCGATGATTACGCCTTCGATTTCATGCAGGCCAACAGCTACGAAGCTGAGGCCTGCGTGACGGCGCTCGAAAAGCTCGAAGCGATGAGCGGCGGCAGTGGAGGGGGTCTGGCAGCGTGGACAGCTACGCACCCGAGCCCGGCCGCACGCGCCAAACGGATGCGCAAGAAACTCGCTTGATCGGTTCCGAGGAACTCCGTCAGGGCCTCGCCCGCGTCATGGCGCGGGCGGGCCTTGGCGAGCCTTCCGGACTGGAGCGCCTGACCGGCGGTGCGACAATGGAAAGCTGGCGCTTTTCATGCGGAGCCGGGGACTTTGTCCTGCGCCGCGCGCCCAGTCTTGAATTCATGGCAGATCGCCCGTTCGGGCACGATGTCGAAGCCGCCGTGATCCGCGCGGCAAAGGCGGCGGGCGTCACCGCGCCTGTCGTGGTGGCGGAACTGGAGCCGGAGGACGGCATCGGCAGCGGCTTTGTGATGGAGGCGTTGCCCGGCACGCCACACCCCAAAGAGATACTCGAAACCGTTGAGCCAGACCGGCTGGCGTCTGAATGCGCGGCCAACCTCGCCATCATTCACACGCTCAAACCCGGCGATGTGCCAGGCGACGTACCCGTGCTCGACACGCGTGAGGCGCTTGCCGATCTGCGCGCCCAGTTTGAGGAGGCAGGCGGGGATCGCCCGATCATCGCGCTGGGCCTGAAATGGATGGAGGACAATTGTCCCCCTCCGCCCGATGATCCGGTGCTGATCCATGGCGATTACCGCATGGGCAATCTGCTGGTTCAGGATGGCTGGCTGACCGGTGTGCTCGATTGGGAGCTGGCGCATTTCGGCGACTATCACGAGGATCTGGCGTTCGGCTGCATGGCGGTGTGGCGCTTTCACCGGTACGACAGGCCTGCTTTGGGGCTGGGCAGCCTAGACAAGTACTTCGCCGCCTACGAAGCCGAAGCGGGCGTCACCGTGGACCGAGATCGCTTCCGATATTGGCTGATCCACCGCACCGTGTGGTGGGCGCTCGGGTGTTTGCGCATGGCCAAAATCTGGCGCAGCGGCGAGGACCGGATGCTCGAACGCGTGGTGATCTCGCGCCGGACCAGCGAACAGGAGCTGGATCTGCTGATGCTGCTGGAGGAGGATGCGCCGGAGGTGGAGCGGATGAGGCACGTTTACCCGCCTAGCCCATTGGAACGCCTGAGCGGCGAGGCTGCAATGGGCGAGATAGCCCAGGCTGTGGCGGAATGGCTTGTATCTATCAAAGATAACCTAAGCGGCCATGATCGTTTTCAATTGGCAGTTGCTCGCAATGCGCTTGGAATGATCCAGCGGGAACAAGAGTACTTCCCACTCGGCACTGATGAGGAAACGGCAAAGGCATTTTTGTCAGGAGTGCTCTCTCTTGATGAGCCAGGTCAGCTTCGGTCCTTAAGGGAGCAAGCCCTGCAAAAGACGATGGCGGATGTGCCAAAATACCCGGCGTTGGCTGTGGCGTTGAAGAAGTGGGCACCAAAAGAAGAGGATCTAGACTAAATGGACTTCGCCATACCCGCAGACCTGCAAGCCTATCTCGGCGAACTCGACGCCTTCATCGCCGACGAAATCAAGCCGCTCGAACAGGCCGACGACAACATCCGTTTCTTTGACCATCGCCGCGAGCACGCGCGCACCGATTGGGACAAGGGCGGCCTGCCGCGCGAGGAGTGGGAAGATCTTTTGAAAGAAGCGACCCGCCGCGCCGATGCGGCGGGGCACTGGCGCTTCTCCGCACCCAAACAATATGGCGGCAAGGACGGATCAAACCTCTGGATGGCGGTGATCCGCGAGCATTTCGCGCGGCAAGGGCTGGGCCTGCACAACGACCTTCAGAACGAACACAGCATCGTAGGCAATTTCCCCTTCGTCGCGATGTTCGATCAATGGGGCACCGAGGAGCAGAAACAGGAATTCATCACCGGAGGCTTTGAACGCACCCGCCGCGTCGCCTTTGGCCTGACCGAGGCTGAGCATGGCTCCGATGCCACCCACATGGAAACCCGCGCCGTGCGCGAGGCGCGTGATGGCGTGGAGGGCTGGCGGATCGACGGCGAGAAGATGTGGATCACCGGTATGCACACCGCCACGCACTGCGCAATGTTCGCGCGCACAAGCGGCGAGGCGGGCGATGCCAGCGGGATCACCTGCTTCCTCGTCCCCAACCCGACGCAGGGGCTGGAAATAGAGGAGTGGATGTGGACCTTCAACATGCCCACCGATCACCCGCGCCTCAGCGTCAACGATGTCTGGGTGCCCGATGATACGATCCTGGGCGTAGAAGGGCGTGGGCTCTCGCTCGCCCAAAGCTTCGTCCATCAGAACCGAATCCGGCAGGCGGCGTCGAGCTGCGGCGCGGCGATGTTCTGCATCGATGAAAGCGTGAAATATGCCCGCGCGCGCAAACCCTTTGGTCAGGCGCTGTCGAAAAATCAGGCGATCCAGTGCCCGCTGGTCGAACTTGCGACACAGGCGGAAATGCTGCGGCTCCTGATCTTCAAGACCGCGTGGGAGATGGACAACATGCCGCATGAGGAGATCGAGCGGAGCATCAGCGACAAGGTTTCGATGTGCAATTACTGGGCAAACCGGCTGTGCTGCGAAGCGGCGGACCGGGCGATGCAGGTGCATGGCGGCATCGGCTATTCGCGCCACACCCCGTTCGAACACATTTATCGCCATCACCGCAGATACCGCATCACGGAGGGCAGCGAAGAGATCCAGATGCGCAAGGTCGCGGCGTATCTGTTCGGCTATCTCGGGCCGAAACGGGGGATGTTTGGGTGAGTGAGCAATTCCGATCGACTTCTATCGTAGTCATCCTCGTGGCACTGCTTGCCGGGTTGGTGGTGGTCGCAACGCCTCAAGACTTATCCGGCGGGAAGGTCTTCCGAGGAGTCTGGCACGAGGGATTCGAGAAGGCGGCTTGTTTTGAAGGCTATTCAACAGACAATCTGCCGAACTTCTATGAGACGTCTGATGGTTGGCTGAGCTTCGATGAGGGAGCCTGGCCATCCGAAGTCCGCTCGCCTAATGATCCGGATTGGGATGACCATGCCATATTCGAGATTGAGTTCTTCGGACGCCGAATTGACGGCCTGTCGGGTCATATGGATCACTATCCAGCCGAATATTTCGCAGAGGATGTGATCAGGATCGAGCGACTCAGTCTTGAGGATGCGATTCGGGCATCGACCCCGCCGAGAGGCAAACGCCCCTAGCAATATCCTTTCGTCTCGCTAGTCTCTCGTTCCATTACAGGGAGAGACTCATGCGCCGCTTTACCACTGCCCTTCTTGCAGGCTCCATGCTCGCCATGCCTTCCGTCGCGCTTGCACAGGACGACGAAGACGGCTGGAACATCGACGCGCCCAAGGGTGCGAGCATTCAGCAGGTGCCGATCCAGACTGACGAAGGCACGTGGATGGACGTGGATGTCTCGCCCGATGGCCAGACCATCGCCTTCACCATGCTCGGCGATATCTACACGATGCCGATCACCGGGGGCACGCCCAAACGCATTGCGCAAGGGATGGCGTGGGAAGTGCATCCGCGTTTCTCGCCCGACGGCACGCGCATCGCCTTTACCTCGGATCGCGGGGGCGGGGACAATATCTGGGTGATGAACGCCGATGGCTCTGACAAGCGGCAGCTGACGAAGGAAGACTTCCGCCTGCTCAACCAGCCGACATGGTCGCCGGACGGGCGCTTTATTGCGGCGAAGAAGCATTTCACGACGCAGCGTTCGCTCGGCACGGGCGAGATATGGATGTACCATGTCTCTGGCGGGGGCGGCGTGCAGGTGGTCGAACGCGCGAGCGAGGCGCTGCAGAAAGAGCTGGGCGAGCCGATCTTCGCGCCCGATGGCAGCGCGATCTACTACACGCGCAACACGACGGGCGGAAACACCTTCATCTATGCGCAGGATTCCAATGCCGGTATCTTTGCGATTGAGCGGCACGATCTGGAAACCGGCGAAGTCACCACCGCGGTTGACGGCTATGGCGGAGCGGTGCGCCCCGCGCCTTCGCCCGATGGCGAGGAGATCGCGTTTGTCCGGCGCGACAAGGACCAGAGCCAGCTTTGGATCAAGGATATCGCGTCAGGCAAAGAGCGCATGATCTATGGCGATCTTGATCTGGATGTGCAGGAGACATGGGCGGTCACCGGGGTCTATCCGAATATGGACTGGACGCCGGACAGCGCCTCCATCGTCTTCTGGGCGGGCGGGAAACTCAACCGCGTGAACCGCGACGGGACGGGCCACGCCGTCATTCCGTTCTCCATTTCCGACACGCGCGGGATTGCCGATGCGCCGCACCCTGAAATTGAGGTGGCGCCTGATCGCTTCACCACCAGGATGGCGAAGTTCGGTACGCTCTCGCCCGATGGATCGCGCGTCGTGTTTGAAACGCTGGGCAAACTCTTCACAAAATCCGCGCGTGGCCGCGATGCGCCGCGCCCTCTGACAGGTGACAGCAGCGACGCGGTTGAGGCTTTTCCCGCCTTCAGCCGCGATGGATCAATGCTGGCCTATGTCCGCTGGACCGATGCGGGGCTCGGCGAGATTATCGTGGCCGACGCGAATGGCGCAAATGGCCGTGTCATCACAGACGAGCCGGGGCATTACGCCAACCCGGTGTTTTCGCCCGATGGCGCTCTTGTGGTTTATGAAAAGCGCACCGGCGGCTATCTGACTGCGCCCGAGTACTCCGAAAATCCGGGCATCTATGTCGTGGGCGTCAATGGCGGCGATCCGGAAATGGTTTCGCGCTCAGGCTCAACCCCGCAGTTTGGCGCGGACAATGATCGCCTGTTCATGGTCACTGGCAAAGACGATAAGCTCGCGCTGGTCTCTGCTGATCTGGATGGCGAGAAAATGCGCACGCATGCAACCGGCACGCTGATCAACGATTTCCGCATCGCGCCCGATGGCAAGACTGTCGCCTTCCGCCAGAATTACGAGATATTCGCCATGCCGCTGATCCCCGGGGGCAAGCCGGTGGATGTGAGCGAGACCAAGGGGCCTGTGCCCGTCACCCGCATCTCGAAAGGCGGGGCGGATTATATGGGCTGGGCGAATGGTGGCGAGACGCTGTTCTGGTCAATGGGGCCACAATTGCAGCAGGCCAGGGTTGTAGATTTCTTCGCCAATGCGCCCAAAGGCAAGGATGAGAAGAAGGCATACGAACCGCCCAAGAGCGGTATCTCCATGGCCGTCACTGTCGAGGCCGCAAAGCCCGCCGGCACGGTCGTTATCACCGGCGCGAAAATCCTCACCATGGCCGCCGGGCTGGACCGCAAGGATGCCGGGATCATCGACAATGGCGTGATCGTGATCGAGGGGGACCGGATCGTGGCGATCGGCGCGGCGGGTGAAGTGGACGTGCCAACAGGCGCAACCATGGTGGATGCCACGGGCAAAGTGGTGATGCCCGGCCTTGTCGATGCGCACCATCACGGCCCGCATGGGACAGGCGATCTGGTTCCGCAGCAGAACTGGCGATTGCTTCAGGATCTGGCGCTGGGCACCACTACGCTGCACGATCCCTCCAATCAGGCGAGCCATGTCTTCGCCTCGGCAGAGCGTCAGCGCGCGGGCAAGCTGCTGGCGCCGCGCATCTTCTCAACCGGAGAGATCATTTACGGCGCAAAGGCTCCGAGTGTTTATGCCCGCATAGACAGTTACGAAGACGCGCTGGATCATGTGCGCCGGATCAAGGGACAGGGCGGCATTTCGGTCAAGAACTACAACCAGCCCCGCCGTGAGCAGCGCCAGCAGGTCGCACGCGCGGCGGCGGCGGAAGATATGCTGGTCGTGGCCGAGGGTGGCTCGCTGTTCGGGATGGACATGAACCTGATCGCGGATGGCAATTCGACCATCGAGCACAATGTGCCCGGCGATGTGTTTTACGAGGATGTGCTGCAATTCTTTGGCCAGTCCAACTCGAACTACACGCCCACGCTCGTCGTCACCTATGGTGGCCTTGCGGCTGATCCGTACTGGCGGCAGGCGACCGATGTGTATGATCACCCGCTGATGATCCACACCCCGCCCAAGGCTTTGCTCGCGGCAAATGCCCGGCGGACCAAGGCACCCGATTGGGCCTTCGTCGATGACAATGCCGCGCGCGAAGCGAACAAGATTGCCGAACGCGGGGTCAAGGTGTCGATTGGCGCACACGGACAACAGGCGGGGATCGGGGCACACTGGGAAATCTGGAGCTTTGCCCGCGGCGGGATGAGCCCGGTCGAAGCGTTGAAAGCGGCCACGATAGAACCCGCGCTTTCGCTGGGCATGGCAAAGGATGTCGGCAGTCTGGAAGTGGGCAAACTGGCCGACCTGCTGGTGCTCTCCGCTGATCCCACAGCCAATATCCGCGACAGTGACAAGATCGAAAGCGTGATGCTGGGCGGGCGGATGTATGATGCCAAGACGATGCGCGAGGTTGCAACCGGAGACGGCGGACGTATGCCTTACTGGTGGGAATCGGGGCATGGTGGGGGCTTGGGCGGCAGCGCCGGCGGCTCCGAGGCGGCGACCCATGCTGGCGGTGGTCACAATCATGGCGATGGCGATGGGGACGGCGCTTCCTATTAGGCGCTAGATCCCGCCCTCACGCTCTATCAGCGCGCGCAGGTCTTTCAGGGCCTTTGCGCGCAGCTGATGGACGCGCGGCACGCTGACTTCGATCACACTGGCGATTTCGGTCAGGTTCAGCTCCTCCACATAGAACAGCTGAAGCACCAGCATCGCCCGCTCGGGCAATTGCTGCATCGCTGTGATGAGGCGTTCGCGGTTCTCCATTTCGGAGAGCATTTCGAACGGATCGGGATCATCGGCGGCAAAGGCGGTGTTGGTCTCGTCATATTCGTCGGCAATGGATGTCAGTGTGATTGCGGACGCTTCTATTTCCAGCAGGTCTTCATCGCTGATCCCCATTGCAGTGGCGATTTCGGCGCGGCCGGGTTCACGGCCATGCTGTGCGCGAAACTGGTCGAGCGCCCTCTCATATGCGGCGCGGCGTTTGCGCGCGGTGCGGCTGTCATTCAGCATCCGGCGGACCTGATCCAGCATGGCGCCGCGCACGCGAATCTTGGCATAGGCGGCAAAGCCGTCTTCGGTGGGGCGATCATGTTTCTGCGCGCATTCGGTCAAGGCGACGATGCCGCACTGGATCAGATCTTCCACCTCCATCCCGTCCTGCCCATTTCCGCCTCCATGGCCATAAATGTGCCACGCCGCGCGGCGCACCAGAGGCAGAAAACGGCGCACCCGGTCTTCGACGACTTCGCGCGAATTCACGCCAGAGCTGGCCCCATAGGCTGCGGCGGATTGGGCGCCGGTTCCAAAGGCGGAAGGGTCATGCTTCATGCGGCAAGCGGGGGTTGCGGCGTTTCAGCCTGGTGATGGGGAGACGAGAGAGCAGGGGTGGTGGTATGCTCATGCACAGGGTCGGCACCGCCGATCAGGGCGACCACATCGACCTCCTGATTGGCGGGCAATTCATGGATCGACAGGACCGCACAGCGCGATGCGCGTTGCTTCAGAAGCCGGGCCAGCGCGCGCCGTGCGGGCGGCTGCACAATCAGCGCCACCGAACTGTCATGCTCGGCAATGGTGGCATTGACCCGTTCGACAATCATCGCGCCGCAATCGGGTTCTATCAGGGGCTGCCCGGTCGCCGGATCGGTCATCCCGCCAAGGATCGCCGCTTCGAGATTGGCGTCGAGTGTGACGACTTTCAGCGGCGCCCCGGGCGGGCAAATACGCGCCACCAGTCGCGGCCCCATGTCGGCGCGCACAGCGTCAATCAGGGCATCGAATTCGGTGGTCTTTTGCAAGGCCATCGCAAGACTGGTGAACAGCGGCTGCGGGTGCGCAAGGCCAATCCCGTCCGCAATCAGCGCGCGGAATATGCGCGTCAGGGCGGCGAGCGTGAGGGGATCGGGATGGACCGCCTCGACCAGATTGGGCGCGCTTTCCTTCAGCACATCGAGCAGTTCGCGCACTTCCTCGGGACCAAGCAGATCATCGGCCTGAGCGAGCAGTGCTTGATTGGCGTGGGTGGCGATGACGGTGCTGGGATCGACCACCATGAAAGCCTCGGACACGGCATGGTCGCGGACCGACGGGTCAATCCACAGGGCAGGGCAGCCAAAGCTGGGGTCAAGCGTGCCTTCACCCGGCACGCCGTTCAATTCGCGCACGTCGCCGGTGTTGATCGCCAGCAGTTTCTGCGGGCGCACCATTCCGCGCGCAATCGGCACCCCGCCCAGCAGGACAGAATAGTCCTGCGGCCCGGACTCCAGCGAATCGCGAATGCGGAATTGCGGGAGGACAAAGCCAAGCTCCCGGCTCAACTGTTTGCGAATACCTGTGATCCGCGTCAGCAGCGGCGCGCCCTGATTGGTATCGACCAGATGCACCAGCGAATATCCCAGCTCGATCGTGACGAGTGTCTGGTCCGAGACATCGGCAAGGTCGATCTGGTCAGGCGGAGTGGGCTCTTCGGGCTCTGCTTCGGGTGCGTCCGGTTGGGCCGCGCGCTGGCGCAACGTCCACCAGATCGCGCCCGCAATCCCGGCGGCGGGGAAGAAGATCATCTGCGGCATGGCGGGCACCAGCCCGATGGCCAGCAGGATGACAGCAACCGGCAGCCATGTGCGCGTGTCCGCAAACTGCCCGCCGATCTGTCCGGTCAGGTCGCGCTTGTCCGAAACACGCGTGACGATGGCAGCCGCGGCAATAGACAGCAGCAGTCCTGGCACCTGAGCAACCAGCGCATCGCCCACCGCAAGGGTGATGTATTGCTCGCCCGCTTCGGCGGCGCTCATCCCGTGGCTGATCATGCCCAGCGCCAGCCCGGCGATCACGTTCACTCCCAGGATGAGCAGCGCGGCAATCGCATCGCCTTTCACGAATTTGGAGGCACCATCCATCGATCCATAGAAATCAGCCTCGATCGTGACCTGACTGCGGCGCTCGCGCGCGTCCTCGGCGGTGATCAGGCCCGCCGCGATATCCGCGTCAATCGCCATTTGCTTGCCCGGAAGCGCATCCAGCACGAAGCGGGCAGAAACCTCTGAGACGCGGCCTGCGCCTTTGGTAATTACGATCATGTTGATAATCAGCAGGATGCAGAACACGAACAGGCCGACCGCAAAATTGCCGCCGACCAGAAATTGCCCAAAACTCTCGATAATCTCGCCTGCTGCAGCGCCGCCTTCATGCCCGCTGACCAGAACGATACGGGTGGAGGCGACATTGAGCGCCAGCCTGAGCAAGGTCGCAAACAGCAGCACGCTGGGAAAGGCGCTGAAATCGAGCGGTGTGCGCACATTCAGCGCCACCATCAGCACCGCGACCGCAATCGCGATGTTGAGGACGAAAAACATATCGAGCAACAGCGTCGGGATGGGCAGCACCATCAGAACGAAAAGCGCGAAAATGCCGACCGGCAAAGCCATCGCTGCCGGTGCGGCGCGCAATTGCTCAACAAAGGATGTGCGGGATGCTGATGTCATTGCGATGCTCCCTTAAAGGCCCAGCGCGCGCAGGCGGTGATAGGCGCGGCGGATGTGTTCGGTGCCGTCTTGGCTGGCCTGAACATTCACGCCGGTGGCGTTCATGCTGGCGCTCAGCAGGCCCGACATAGTGCGCGGTGCGCGTGACGGGGCGATCGGCGGCGCGGCTGTGGCAGACGGGAGCGAGAAAGTGCTGGCGGCAGAAAGTGATGCGTTGCCCGCGCCCGTGATCTGCGGCGGATTGGCGGGTGGCGTATTGGGTGCAAAGGCGAAATTGGGAGAATTCCCGCCCGGCATTGCGGAGACACCCGCGCCCGCCCGCTCCATCTTTGCGCCCAGATAATCCATCACACCGGCCAATGAGCGCGGCGCACCGCCCGCCTCATAAAACACGGCACGGTTGGCTGCGGCAGGGCGGCGAAACAGGGCGGCGGCGCTTTGATACGGATCGGATTGCATGGCGGACAGGAACCGCCCCGCGCCGCCCGCGCCGAGGAAGTGGGCAAGATACAATTCCCTGTGTTCAGGCTGACGGCCAAGGATCGGCATCAGAGCGCCGCGATTGTCCTCGGCCAGCCCTGCCGCCATTAGGGAGGCGATCTGGGGATCATTGCGCAAGGCAAGAATGGCTTCGCGCTGGGAGGGGTCAGGCACATAGGCAGAGCCGCCGCGGGTCACGCCGATCTGCGCGGCCACATCGTCAAAACCAAAACGCGGGCCGTGCCGTTTAACCGTGTTCAGCCACGTACTCTCAATGAACTGAAACAGACCCGAAGCAGAGGACGTGCGCGCCTGTGCAGTGGGGTTCATCGCGCTTTCCACCTGCGCCTGAGCGACGAGATAGTCGAAATCGACCGAGGTCGACTGCGCGGCTGTCGCAATGGCTTGCTCAACATTGCGGGTCGTGTCAGCCCGCCTGATCTGACGCGTTGCTCCACCTTCCGCGCGCTCTTGCAACGCGGTCTGTTTAGCCTGCGGCGTACCGATAGCGGTGCTCGCCGCCGGGAGGCTGGCTGGCGCAAGAGCCATTGATGTGGAAGCCTGATGGGTCACGTGTCTGCCTGTCTGGTCTCTCCCACCGGTCAGCCGCATCGAATAGAGCGGCCTCGCAGATGGGACGGGTTCGACAGGCTTCAGAGCAATGTCCGTGCCACTTTGCCCTGTTTGACGGGTCGGCGGGCAGTTCTAGGCAATCATCCCTAGGCGGGCCGGACCACAGCGGCGTCTATCCGGCGTTTGCAAACTGTCCTGCATTATAGGCAGCGCGTGGGCCACCCAAAGCCTCAAGCCGCGAGGCGACATTCGCGGCCAGCAGGTTGCGCACACGGCGATTTACATCATTCAACTCCCGTGCCGTTTCCACCAGCGGGCGGGTCT